>JAOPYO010000320.1 GCA_025964575.1 Actinomycetes bacterium | reverse complement strand
GTTGCCTTGATAGGGATCGTTAGGATTCCGTCATCCTGGCCCCCGTGATCTTCGAGGTGTGTGTTGGCATCGATCGACCGCACCGCCTACCCGAGGTTCCGCGGAACCGTCACGGCGCGGGAGCTGGCCGAGTCGTTCACACCCACGGTGGACGAGGTCGGCTGGGCGCGAGGGAAGACGACCGCTGACCAGACCTTCCTCGTGCTGGTGATATGGCTGAAGTGCTATCAGCGGATGCGCTATTTCCCTGGCCTACGGGCCAGCTCGACGGCACGCTGCCGGAACTCGATCGGGTGAGGTGCAGGCACGAAGCACATCCTTCCCAGCTGACCCTGGGTCAACTCAGGTGACGTGGCCGTGCTCCGGGGGAAGCTCAAGGTTGCGAAGGCTTGCTGAGTTGCGGGTGATGTTGGACGGGGTGGTCGCGGAGGCGTCGATGGCGGCGATGGTGGAGGCTCGGGATGAGGGTTGGGGGCTACGCCGGATCGGTCAGCATGTGGGCATGTCGCATGAGCAGGTTCGCCGGTTGCTCGGGGAGGTCGTCGGGGAGCGGTCGGGGGGTTGAGCGGGCTTTCTACTTGTTGCTGGGTGGGGGTGTGCGGAGTGGCCGGAGTTGACCGTTGCGTATGAGGTCGGGGAGCGAAAAACTGTAGCGGCCCAGGAAGTTCAGGTGATCGAACCCCAGGGGGCTGAGTCGGGCGATGTCTGCGGCGGCGATTTTGTTGCCCTCGGCGCGGATCTGCTCCAGGGCCCGGGCCGTGTAGATCGTGTTCCAGAGGATGCAGACGTTGGTCATGAACCCGAGGGCTCCCAGCTGGTCTTCCTGGCCCTCTTTGTATTTCTGGCGGAGTTCGCCCTTCTGCCCGTGGAAGATCTTCCGGGCGAGGGTGTGGCGGGCTTCTTGGCGGTTGAGCTGGGTGTTGACCCGGCGGCGCAGGAGTTCGTCGTCGAAGTAGCAGGCCAGATAGGTGGACCGGTCGAGCTTGCCGAGCTCCATGAGGGCGCGGCCGATCGGGGTGGGGGTGCCGCCGCCGGCGAAGTAGCGGAACAGCTCGGCGGGGCGGACGGCGTTGGTCCGCAGGCTCCCGGCGACGCGCAGGAGTTCGTCCCAGTGGTCGTTGATGAGTCCGATGTTGACCTTGGATTTGATGAGGGTGTTGAGGCGGCCGTAGGAGGCGGCGGGGTCGGCCCGGTAGAGGGTGGAGGAGCCGACGTCGGCCAGGCGTGGGGAGAACTGGAAGCCCAGCAGCCGGAAGATCCCGAAGGCGATCTCGGAGGCTCCGGCGGTGTCGGAGGCGATCTCGATGGGCTGCAGTGAGGTCTCCTGTTCGAGGAGTCCTTCGAGGAGGTAGTACCAGTCTTTGGGGGTGCCGGGGATGACGATGCCGTGGAAGCCGACGAACTGGTCGGAGGTGAAGTTGTAGTAGGTGACGCCTTTGGCGCCCTTGCCCTTGCCGAAGTACTTGGTGTTCGGTCCGGCGTTGATGGTCTTGACCGGGACCACGAACCGCAGTCCGTCGGCGGAGGCGAGTTCGCCGCCGCCCCACGCGGCCACCAGGTCCTGCTTGCTGTGGTGGTCGACCAGGGCGGAGTTCGCGGCGGTCAGGGTGGCGGCGCGGATGTAGTTCTGCTCGGCCCAGAACAGCCGGTCCAGGGCGAGGGCGGGCTCGGTGTCGTTGGCCATGGGCCGCATGCCGACGTTCATGGATTGTGCGACGAGGACAGCGGCGATCGATTTGATCATGTCCTCCTTTTTGGAGGGCTGATCGTCGGATACGTGGGTGAAGGCGTTTAGGCAGCCGGTCCAGGAGTGGACCTCCAGGAGTGCTTCGGGCAGGTCGACGACGGGGATGCGGAAATCGACGTCGGCGCGCAGCGCGGTGAGGGATTCGGGTTCGTCGAGTTTGTCGAGGCCGGTCAGGACCAGGTGGGGCTTGCCGTCATCGGATCTTTCGATGCGCAGCCACTCGTTGCGGACGTTGTCGTCCTGTCCGGACAGGCCCGCGGCGAGCTGCTTGTAGGAGGAGTCCAGGGTCTGCGCCCATCGTTCGGTGTCGACGCCGGGCTGTTCGGTCAGGCCGAGGTCGCGGCAGATCTTCGGTCGGGCCTTCTCCCACGCCTCACCCGACAGCAGCCCGGCGGTCGGGTCGCCCCATTTCTGCAGGCCGGGCACGAACACCTCGTGGCGGCGCAGGGAGTCGCGGAGTTTCTCCACGGTGGCGATGGTGTAGGCGAGTTTGTCGAACCCGCCAGCGTTGTCGCCCTTCTTGGGGAACACCCGCCGGTGCCAGGGCCGAGGTCAGGAACGCTTTCGGGACCTCTTCGGGGTGGACCGCCGTCTTGCGGCGCTCCAGGGTCTTGAGGAAGTCGATCGCCTCCAATACTTCGAAGCCGCGCTTGACGCCCTGGGTCTTGGTGTCGGCGGTGCCGGCGTTGAAGTCGATGACCTTCAGCAGTTTGGTCAGGAAGCGGCGGACGCTGGCGTAGCGTTCCATCAGCTCGTCCTGGAAGTCCTCGTCGGGTTCGCGGGCGATCTCGCCGATGGTGTCGGCGGCCTCGCCGATCGCGGTGACGTCCATCTGGTCCAGGACGGCGCGCAGGTCGGCGTCGGGGTCGGCGGCGGTGTCGCGGAGTTTCAGCCAGACCTCGCGGAGCACGATCGCCGCGGTGTCCAGGTCCTTGATCGTGCGCAGCCGGTTCTTGTCGGCTTTGAACGCCGAGGTGCGGACCAGGTCGCTGACGGCCAGGTCGAACACCTCGATCGCCTCATCGGCCGATACCGGGTCCATGGTCGCGGCGAACGCGACGAGGGTGGCGAGCTTGCGGTCGCCGGACAGGTCCGCGACGGCCTTGGCGCGGGCGGCCTTGGCGAAGCGGGCCAGCGCGGCGACCTTCCCCGCCGGGATGTCGGACATGTTCCAGGTGGCGGCGCCGAGGTTGCGGAGTTCGACGTGCCGGTCCAGGGCCTTGGCGACCCCTGCGCCGCTGACGTCGGTGGGGCTTTTGCGGAGCCGGTCGAGCTTGGACACCCGCTGTCCCTCGGTCACCGTGACGAGGTCTTCCAGGGCGAGGGTCTGGGTGGGGCTGGGAAGGGCGGCGAGCATCTTGTACTGGCGCAGTGAGACCCGCTCCCGGATGTCGGAGACCAGGCGTTCCAGGGTGGTGACGCCAGGCAGCAGGATGCGTGCCTCGACCAGGCGGTGAGTGGCGAGGTCGAACAGGACAAACGGGCGTTCGTTGGTGGTCCAGGTCCGCCGGTACAGCCAGCACGCCAGGGCGAACCACCGCTCGTCCTCCAGCTTGGAGTAGCCGTAGGCCGTACGGATCGCTTCTTGGTGGTCCCAGCGTGCCTCCTTCTCCCCATACCCCTTCAGGTTCGCGGGGTCAAGGCCGAGCTGCTCGGCGACGTAGTCGACGACCGCGGCGGGCGTGTCCTCGGGATTGTCCAGGAAGCAGTTCAAGAACCGTACGGTCCCGAGCTGGACGGCGTAGCCGAGCTGGTTGCGGGCTCCGTTGGCGGTCATCGCCCGCCGCCGTGCGGTGGCGTCCAGGTGGAAGAACCCGCCGAGCTGGGTGATGTCGGGGACGGCGTTGTACCGGCCCCAGATGGACCCGTTGTTCTCCGGTGAGGAAGCTGACCGGCATCTGTGAAGTCCCCCGTACGCAAGCGAACGCGCCCACCCAGCGATGGATGAAGACGCGGCCGGAATATCGTCAGCGGACGCCAAACAGACCCGATCGTCCGACTATCGGCGGAATTATCGCAGGCCAGGAAGCATCGGGACGCCGAAGCGGGGACCACCGGAACACTGATCACCAATCGTGATCTAGTCTGGATGGCTGGTGTCGAACGGCTTGTTTCGAGGTCTGCTGAGCCGGTTGGCTGGGTTGGGTCGGTGAGATGGTGGCCCGGGGTGCTGGTACTTCCTGGCCGCTCATTGGGCGGCCATTGACGTCACCTACCATGAAGGCGCCTCTCAGATCCGCACCGGCTCCGTCCCCGCCATCATGGTCGCCCTCCGCAACCTCGCCATCGGCATCCTGGAACTCTGCGGCTCGACCAGCATCGCCGAAATCACCCGGCACCGCCACCGAGACTCCTACCGCCGCCTCGCTGGGGACACCAAGATCCGTAACGCGAGAACAGTGGAGCCCTGGAGGGAAATGAGGGCGTGTCGGGATTGATGCCGCCTGGAACTTGTACTCAGCACCACGGCTGACCTGCACCGCCGCGAACGCATGTGCCGCATGGTGCGAGTCTTACCCGACAGGCCGCATTCCCTTACACCGTTCTCGTGCCGGCCGCCGTTATGTGGGCTGGATCCCTTTCTGAATTGCCGGGACGTCCCGTTCTAAGAATCTCAAACATTAATAGGGATTTCGGGCAGGTGAAATATCGGATGGTACTCTGTCTGTTTGGTAAGTATTCGGGGCTGTTCTTCTTCGGGATCATGAGGGCCGTTTCGGGGCCGCGCAGGGGGAGAAGAGCATGATGGCTGATGGTGCCGTGCCCGATTTCGGACGGGTGTTCGGGGAGCTGCGGGTTTCGGGGGAGGACGAGGCCCGGTCGGTGTACTCACCGGCTGCGTACTTCGTGGAGTTGCTCGGGCTGCTGGAGGGGACGTTTGACCAGCCGGGGCTCCTGACGCGGCGGCCGGATCTCAAGAAGATCGTGTTGAACGCGGAGAACACTTTCGGGGAGACCGCTTATCTGGACATTGTCAATGAGGTGTTGGAACGCCTCGTGGGTGATGGTCCGTACGAGAAACTGCTGAATCGGAAACATCCGTTCGTGCTGCCGTTCTCTGTGCACGGGGAACGGCTGCGGAAGGCCCTGGAATATCTGCAGGTTACTCCGGAAGAGCTCTACCGGCTGTTCGCGGCGGTCGTTGATCACGAGGTCGCTGGGCGAGAGTATCTGGGTGTTTCCGTGGAGGAAGCCCGGGTCATCGTCAACGGCGCGGAGGTCCCGGAGGGGTACGGGCTGGCGGCGGGGGAAGAGCCGGCGGTGCTGCGGGACACGCGGCGGTTCAAGGAGGCGACCGGGCTCGGCGACGCGGAGTTGCGGGAGCTGGTCGCGCTGGGCACCGCGGTCACGCTCAACGAGGACGAGACGCTGCTGGCAGGCACGACGCTGGAATGGCTCAGCCGGGCGCACCGGCTGATCCGGCTGTCCCGGGCGGGCGGGCTGACCCTGACTGAGACCGACCTCGTGGTGAACTCGTTCTGCGGCGGGCTGATCAATGGGACGGCGATCGTCAACGTGGCGGCTGTGGTCCGGCTGGGGCGTACCTACGGGACCCTGGCCGCTGAGATCTGCGGGCTGGTCGTGCCGTGGATCCCGGCGGAGGATCAGGTCGTCGAGGTCTGTGCGGGGGACATCCTGACCCCGGCCAACCGCGACTACCGGTACCGGCTGGCGGTCCTCATCGGGCTGGCCGAGCCGGAGATCGTCACGATCGTCCAGCGGTACCGCGAGCGGTATGCCGACCGGGAGCCGAGCCCGTTCGACCGGGGTGCGGTCGGGCTGCCCGAGATCTCCCTGATCCGCCGGGCGGGGCTGCTGGCCAGGGCGCTCGGGCTCGGCGCCGGCGAGCTGTTCGACGTGCTGATCGCGTTGGAGAGCGACCCGTCGCTTCAGCGGTATTCGGCCTTCGCCGTGCTGGGCGGTCCGGGGCCGGAGACCCCGGACCTGCACAAGGTCTTCGAAGGCGGCCGGCCGGTCGAGGCACTGTGGCTGGTGCAGACCCTGTTCGTGGCCGCCGGATGGATGCGGGAGGCCGGGTTCGACGGCGCCGAGCTTGCGCAGATCCTCGGCGGCCGCCCCGAATCCTCCGAAGACGAGCTGAGGGACCTGTTCGACCGGCTCCACGAAGACCTGGGCCAGGTCGCCCTCAGCCCGCGAACGCTCGCCTCCGAGCGCTTCGGCGAACGTGCCGTGAAGGTGATTCATGATGTCGTGGTCGCCTTTGACAAGGGCGTGGTGGCGGCCGCGGGCAGCCGGCTGCTCGACATCGAGCGCACGGTGGCCGAGACCGCCGCCTACCGGGGCGTCACCGACCTGGGCGTGATCTTCGCCTCCGACTTCGAGGGCCTCGGCCTGGGCGAAAGGCTCCAGGAGAAGATCTTCCGCAACCTCGTCTTCCTTGGCTATCTGCGCTCTGACGGCACCCTCGCGGTGGCGGCGACCGATGCGTTCGATTTCGCCAGCGACTTCACCGACCTTCGGGAAACCATCTTCAAGACGATCGGCGGCACGATCAACGGCGTCGCGGCCCTGTACCCGTCCGACCTGGAGCAGTACGACTCCCTGGGCCAGGAACTGCGGGACGAGCTGTACGACAACATGATCTTCAACGGCTATGTCGAGGAGAACGGCGACATCGTCGTCCCGGACTTCTTCCTCAACTTCGACAACGTCGCGAACTTCGACCTCAATGCTCACTTGGCCGACGCGGTGGAGCCCGTCATCGAGCTGATCGACGACCGGCTCGCCACTTTCGAGGAGGACCCCCTCTACCTCGACCAGGACCTGCTGACACCGCTGAGGCTGTCGGCCTCCCAGCAGGCCCGGCTTCTGGAGAGCCTGCGCTTCAACGGCCATCTCGACGCCGATGACCGCTTCACCGACAAAGCCGCCCTGGCCGCCCTGTCCCCGCAGGACTTCGGTGTGTCCGCCGAGTTCGCGGGCCTGCGCACCGAGATCCTCGACGTCCTGCAGGACCATGTCGCCGCCTTCCTCGCCGAGCTGACCACCTTCACGACCGAGGACTTCGCCGAACTCGCCGACAAGCTGGCGTCCCGGCGGGTCTATGCCGACCTGGACGGTGTGGAACTCCGGAACGGCCGGGTCCTTGCGGAAGAGAACTTCGACGACCCTGAAGGCACCGTCAAGCTCGGGAGCTACTTCGGACCGGCAGAGCAGGACCTGGTCTTCGGCCGGATCGTCGAGGTCCTGCAGGACGAGGCCCCCTACCGGCTGTCCCGTACGGTCCTGACCGACCTGGGCCTCACCGAGGAAGCGGCCGCCGAGCTGCGCGCCTACCTCGTCGCCACCGGCCACCTCACCGACCGGTCCGCCGTGGCCCAAGGCTGGCTGCCCTACTTCGCCGACACCGGCAACTCCCTCGATTTCGGTATTCCCGGAATGGAGGACTACAGCCGCGAGGTCTTCTTCCTGCTCCAGCCGGTCGCGATCGAGCTGACCACGGCCGTTGACGAAGTGTCCGACCGCCTCATCGGGTTGGCTCAAAAGCAGAAAGAAACGTTGTACGCGTCCCTGGCCGACGTGTTCGGCCTGGCTCAGGACACCACCGAGGCGCTCATCCAGTGCGTGGCCGGGGGCGAGAAGGAGGCCATGCGGCTCCTCGCCGGACCCGCCCTGGACGAGGACGAACTCCCCGACGACCCCAGGCTTCGCCTCGGCCACCGCAGGATCCGCAGGTTCGCCCTGCTCGCGGCCAAGCTCGGCCTCGAACCCGCCCTGATCCGCGCGGTCTTCCACGACCAGGACCTCGTCGGCAAGTTCCCCGAGCCGCTGGCCCTCCCGCCCGGCCTGACCCGGTTCGAGGCGCTGCTCGACAGCGGCGACGGCACGATCTACCTGTTCGGTGACGGCGGCTACTGGACCTATTCGGGATCCACCTACGCCCGTATCAGCCCCGTCCGCAAACCCCTCACGGACCTCTGGCCCAGTCTCGTCGGGCTGGTGGCGATCGACGCCGCCTTCGTCCGCCCCGACGGCACGGAATGGCTGGTCGGCCATGACGCGCAGGGCGTCACGGCGACGTTCACGCGCGAGCCCGGTGGCATCCGCTGGGCCCGTAAGGCCCAGACCTGGGGCAAGATCAAGAACAACTTCACCGACCCCGCGCGGATCGACAGCGCGTTCGTGGACTCAGACGGCCGTACGTACCTGTTCGCAGGCGATCAGTACATCCGCTACACCAACGGCTACGACGCGGTGGACGAGGGGTACCCGCGCGACGTCACCGAGTGGTGGCAGCGCGAGGGCCTGGAGGTTCCCGACCCCGGCACCGTCGTCGATGCCTGCTTCCAGGATCCCGACGGCGTGATGCACCTGTTCTCCGGCGACCGCTGGCTCACCGTCGAGGGTATCGACGACTCGGCCCTGACCTGGGGCAAGGTCCGCCCGACCTTCGAAGGCCTGAAGAGGCTTGACGCCGCCTATGCCGCAGCGGCGTCGGTACATCTGCTGACCGGAGCCGAGGCGCTGCGCTACTCCGACAGCGTCGAGAACCACGGAGTCCTGGCCGACGAGGGCGTTCAGCGTGCTCTCCGGGGTGTTCCGCCGCAGTTCGAGAGCGGTGTCGAGGCTGCCCTCACCGCTCCGGACGGCGTTCTGCACCTGTTCAGGGACGGCAAGACCATCGCGCTCACCGGCGGCAAGGAGATCGTCCCGACCGCGGACCGGTGGGGTGTGCTGGCCCCGCCGCTGAAGGACGGCGCCGTCGACGCCGCGTTCGCCGGCCTCGACGGAAAGACGTACCTGTTCAGCGGCGGCAGCTACCTGCGTTACTCCACCGCCGACTACACCCGGGTCGACGACGGCTATCCGCAGGCGATCGGCCCGGACTGGGGCGGCCTCACCCAGGTGGACGCCTCGTTCATCATGGATGGCCGGACCTATCTGTTCGGCGCCGGCGGCGTCCTGTTCGACCTGCCGCCCGAGTATCTACCCGACCTGGACGCGGGCATGGTCACCCCGGTCCTGCGCAACCTTTTCCAGGCGCACGGCCTGACCCTGACCGGCATCAGCGGAAAGGCTCCCGAGTGGGTCTTCGCCACCGGTGAGGGGATCACCCTGCCCGTCCGCAAGGAGGGCCTGCGCGTCAAGGTCCACGGCGACGGCTCGCGCTTCTACGTGCGTTACTCCACCCTCGACTACCGCACGCCTGACCAGGGCTTCCCCAAGCCGCTGTCGGACAACTGGTGGAACATGCCCGACAGTCTGCGGCTGGGGCCGATCGACGCGGTGTTCACCGGCCGCGACAACCACACCTACCTGTTCGCGGCCGACAAGTTCGTCCGCTTCGACGCACGCCACCGCTGGTGGTCGGAGCCGATGCCGCTCAGCGAGAACTGGGACAGCATCCCCTTCACCAAGGTCGACGCGGGCTTCGTCGGTGTCGACGGCCGCACCTACCTGTTCTCCGGTACGGACTACGCCCGCTACTCCACCGACGACTACACCCAGATCGACGACGGCCATCCGGCCAGGATCTCCAGCCTGTGGGGCCATGTCTTCAACAACCTGGCTCGTACGGGCCGGGTCGACGCGGCCCTGGTGCTGGACGTCACCGAGACCGTCGACGGCGTGGAGGTGCCGCGGACCCGTACCTACCTCTTCTCCGGCGACCAGTACGTCCGTTACTCCGGCGCCTACGACGTGGTCGACGAGGGCTATCCCCGCAAGATCATCAACTTGGTGTACGAACCGGGCCTGACCGCCCTGCCGGCCACCCTCGACGGCGTCGACGCGGCCTTCTCCGACCGCCGCACCGCCTATCTGGTGCGCGGTGGAATGGTCCACGCCGTCTCGGCCGCCCAGTACCGGCGCTATGACGACATCGCGCTCGGCAGAGTGCGCTGCGCGTTCATCGAAGACGGCTCGATCATGGCCGAGTACGGCTCGTCCTCCGACACCGAGCTGCCGGCCGAGAACTGGGTCCACCTCTCGGCCCTCGAAGGCCGGACCGTCACCGCCACCGGATTCCGCCCGCGCACCCTGCGCCCCGTGCCGCAGGCCTACAAGGCCGGCCTCGACTCGGTGCTCAAGGGCGCCGACGGCAACACCTACCTGTTCAAGGGCCCGGCCTGTTTCAACGTCCACCTCAACGCCGACTACCCCATCACCGAGGAATGGGGCCGCCTCCGCAACGAGATCTACGAGACCGGCGCCGTCGACGCCGCGTTCGTCGGCCGGGACGGACGCACCTACCTGTTCAGCGGCGACCAGTTCGTCGTCTACCCCGACACCGGCACCACCATCGAAGGCGACCCCCAGCCGATCGCCGACCATTGGGCCGGGCTGACCAGCGTCACTCTCGCCTACGTCCGCGACACCAAGACCTACCTGTTCGAGAAGCCGGACACCGACGGCCGGATCCGCTACCTCCTCTATGAGGGAAAGACCTACACCGACCCCGTCGAGGGCACCACCGACGAGTCGTTCTTCCAGGCGCCTGACGGTTTCCCCTTCCCCGAAGCCGTCTTGTTCGAGGGCTCTACGATGACCCTCCTGGCCGGCGAGGACTGCGTCTCCTTCAACCAGGACTGGTCCAGGGTCCGCCCGATCGAGCGCCTCTACCCCGGCTTCGGCCAGGGCCTCGACGCGCCGGACGGTCTCCGCACGGCGTTCCGCGCCCTCGACGGAACGACCTACTTCTTCTTCGAGGACTCCTACGCGGGCTACCGTGAGGACTCCTTCGGCCCGCTCTCAGAGGTCCGCGAACGGTGGGGCCTGTCCCGCAACCCCTTCCTCGCCCAGCACGGCACGGTCGACGCCGCCTTTGTCTGGCGCGGCCAGTACACCTATCTGTTCTCCGGCGACCGCTACGTCCGCTACACCGGCAAGACCTACCGCCACGTCGACCCCGGCTACCCCAAGCCCATCGCCGGTGAGCTCCGCAAGGAGCAGCCGTTCAGCAAGCTCGCCGAGGCCTTCGACGACGCCCTCGGCAACCCCATCGACGCGGTCATCGGCAACGACCGGACGATCCACATCCTCATCGGCGGCGCCTGCCACACCCTCTCCCCGGAACCGGCGGCGTCCTTCAGCCTCCGAGCCCTCGGCCAGATCCGCAACACCCTCGCCGACACCGGCAAGGTCGACGCCACCCTGGTCTCCGGCCGTCGTGTCTACCTGTTCTCCGGTGACCAGTACGTCCGCTACTCCGGCCACGACCGCACCTACGTCGACGACGGCTATCCCCGCGCGCTGTCCGAGCTGCCCTCCGAGTTCGGCCTCTCCTGGCTGCCGACCGAATTCCAGGACGGCCTCGACTCGGCCTTCCTCGGCGCCGACGGTGTCCCGTACCTCTTCAAAGACCGCCACTTCCTGGCGAACGGGATCATCCACCAGGTCGCGGGCCAGTGGGGCCAGGTCCCCAACAACTTCGACCAGCCCGGCCTCAGCGCCGCCTTCACCGCCCCGTCCGGCGAGCTCTACGCCTTCCACGGCGGCCAGTACGTCCGCTACTCCGCGCCCCTGCTCGACCTGGCCGACGAGGGATATCCCCGTACCGTCCGCGACGACTGGGGCGACCTGCCGCCCGACTTCGAGGCCGGCCCCGACGGCGCGTTCGTCCTCGACGGCCGGACGTACCTGCTCAAGGACGACCGCTACGTCCGCTACTCCGGCGACTACGACACCGTCGACCGCACCTTCCCGCAGCAGTTCCGGCACCGCTGGTCGGGCACGGCCGACTACCGGCTGAGCGACGTGCACACGATCGTGCGCTTCACCGAGCTGTGCCGCTCCCGCCCCGAGGGCTTGGCGGCCTTCTTCCTCGACGGCGCGCAGGACCCGTACTCCTATCTCGCAGACCTGTTCGGCTGGGACATAGAGGAGGTCCGCTGGGCCCGCCGCAACATGGGCCTGCTGCGTGCCGGCACCCGCGAGGAGCACCTGTTCGAGATCGAGTTCCTGCTCAACCTGGTCGACCTGTTCAAGGTCGCGGTCCGCGCCGGCGCCGGCCCCGCCGAGCTCCACACGACGGTCTGGGCGAAGCTGTACGGACCTTCGCCGGATCTGGACGCGGCGGCCACTGCCCTGTACGGCATGCTCGAACGCCGCGTCGCCGCCCCGGAGTGGAAGGCCAGGTTCCACAACGAGCTGAACGTCCTCAAGCGCGACGCGCTGGTCGCCTACCTGGCCCCCGCCAGCGGCACCTCGCGCGACCTGTATGAGCAGTACCTGATCGACGTCGACATGGGCGGCCAGGGCACCACCTCGCGGGTCCGCGAGGCCATCGCCGCCACCCAGCTCTACCTCCAGCGCTACCTGCTGGGCCTGGAGCAGGCCGCGCTGCCCGCCGACGTGGACCCCGAGGAGGTCAAGGCCCGGCTGCGGCTCTGGTGGACCTGGATGCGCAACTACCGCACCTGGGAGGCCAACCGGAAGGTCTTCATCTACCCGGAGAACTACCTGCGCCCCGAACTGCGCGCCCGCAACACCCCTGCCTTCAAGACGCTGCAGGACGACCTGCTCCAGGGCGAGATCACGGCCGAGACCGTCAAGACGGCCTACAAGCGCTACCTGGACGAGTACACCGAGGTCTCCCGGCTGGCCATCGCCGGCGGCTATGTCTACACCGCCGACAACGCCGCCGAGGGCGACCGCAAGCTGGTGCTGTTCGGCCGGACCAGGACCGAGCCGCGCCGCTACTACTACCGCACGGCCGAGTTCCGCGGCGTGGAGAAGCTGTCGGCGACCTGGGCGCCGTGGCTCAAGGTCGACGTGCAGATCGCCGCCGAGCGGGTCGACCCGGTGCACGCCTTCGGCCGGGTGTTCGTGTTCTGGCCGGTCGTGGAGGCAATCCCGCAGACCGACCCGAGCAAGACCTCGATCACCACGACCACGTCCGGGAGCACGCAGCAGGTCTCCGCGCCCCCGCCGCACTACCAGGTCAAGATCTACTACTCGTTCTGTAACCTGAACGGCGAGTGGATGCCGGCCCAGGTCCTCGCGGTAGACGCCGAACGGACCGGGCCGATCACCGGGGTGAGCCTGTACGTACAGGCTTCACGGAAGGTGGGCGACAACGTCCACGACTCGATCGTCGTGCAGTGCTTCTCCACCATCGACAAGACCGAGCACAGCTCGGCCTTCACCCTGACCCCCGAGTTGTACGGACTGCCCGCCAAGGAACCGGTCCCGCCGCCCCGCAGAGCCGACCTGACCCGCATCTTCATGGAGCCGGCCCAGACGCCGGTCACCGAAGGCGAGGTCGTGCGGTTCAACGCGCCGGCCGACAGCCAGGACGGGCCCTGGTTCAGCATCGACCACAAGGGCGGCAGCTTCCTGGTCCGCCCGGTCCCGGCCCCGTCCGCCACCCCGGCGCCGCAGCCGCTGAAGGGCAACTCCGACCGGCTCCCCACCACCTGGGACCGGATCGACGCGGCGTTCCGGCTCAGCGACGGCACCCAGTACTTCTTCGACTCGGCAGGGTCCAGGTTCATCGCGGTACCGCCGGACAAGCAGGCCTCCCGGCAGGCCCGCCAGGCCACCGCCGACCGGTTCGGCATCGTCGGCACGAACCTGGTCCGTACCGGAGCCGTCGACGCCGCACTCCTGCGCGGCGACCAGGTCTTCCTGTTCAGCGGCGATGAGTACTACCGCTATCCGGCCCAGGCGTTCGGGACGCTGGACGCGGGCTACCCGAAGAAGATCGAGACCAACACCGAGAACCTGCCGCGCTGGACGAAGATCGACGCCGCGTTCACCGGTCCCGGCGGGGTGGAGGTGTTCTACTCCCGGGCCCGGGAGGGCTTCGTAATCTCGGGCGCGCTCACCAACGTCAGGAACGTGGGGAGCGACTGGAAGCTGCCCAAGTCCGGGCTCGACCGGGTCTTCGTCAACGACGGGCGGGTCTTCCTGATCTTCGGCGACCAGTACATCCGGCTGGTGCCCGACCTCAGCGCGGACCGCGGTCCCCGACCGCTGGCCAAGAACCCCGACGGGGTGCCCGAGGGCGGCGGTCCGGCGGGGCCGGTGCTGAGGCTCGGCCAGAGCGTCATCACCTTCGACAACACGCGGTTCACCTACACGGTGCGGACGAACGGAACCGACGAGGCGCCCCGCCCTTCGCGGGGCCTCGGCCGGGTGCCGACCGAGATCAGCACCGCGGGCAACGTCACGGCGGCCTACATCGCCGACGGCAGGCTCTACCTGATCGGAACCCGGGAGTTCGTCCGGTACACCCTGGCCGGCGGGTCGATTCCCGAGTACATCGACGCCGGGTATCCCAAGAAGCTGGCACAGCCGGTCGAGGCCGTCTTCACCCGCGACAACCAACGGTATGTGTTCGGCCAGGCCGGTTACGCCGTGCTCGGCAACGAACTCGACAGCCCGCTGACCTTCCTGCCCTACAAGGGCAACTGGCGGGCGCTGCCGCCCGGCTTCCCCCAGGACTTCACCGGGGCACTGGAGGGCGACAACACCCTGTTCCTCTTCCTGGGCGACAACTACGCCGCCTACCCCGCGGACGATCCCGTGCGGCGTCCGTTCGAGATCGCCACGCTGCCCAGCGAGATCGTCCGGCTGACCTCCAGCACAGCCTACGAACTGAACCGGCGGCTGCTCACCGGCGGCGTCGACGCGCTGCTCGACCCATCCACCCAGGAGCTGAACGAACTGCCCGCCTTCAGCACCACCGGGTCGAACGCCACGACCATCCAGGTCAAACCCGCGCTGGCCGCGAGCGTCCCGGTCAGCTCCCATCTGGACTTCGACAGCTCCAACGGCCTCTACTACTGGGAGATCTTCTTCCACGCTCCGCTGCTGATCGCACAGACGCTCAACGAAGCACAGCGGTTCGAGGACGCCAGACGCTGGTATGAGTACGTCTTCGACCCGACCCGGCCGATCCGCTACTGGCGGTTCCTGCCGTTCCTCGCCACCGACGTCAACGCGCTCGTGGCGGGCTGCCGCCAGGACCTGGCCGAGATCGGCTCGACCACCCTGGACGGCAGACTGGACCCGATCCTGGACGTACTGGAGGCACTGGCCCCCGGGTTCCGCAGAGTACGGGACCTCACCGAGGCCGAGCTCGACAAACTCAAAGAGCTAGAGGGCACCGGCCTCAACCAGGTGAGGTCAGCACTGCCCGCGACCGCCCTGGGCCTGGCCGAGCGCGTCGAACTGATCGCGCAGCTACGGCGCCAGTACAGCCTGATGGGAGACCGGCGCGCGCTGCTGCAGACCTATCTGGACGATCCGTTCGACCCACACGCGATCGCCGAACTGCGGCCCGAGGCCTACCGCCGCGCCGTGGTGATGGGCTACGTCGACAACCTGCTGGACTGGGGCGACATGCTCTTCCGGCAGTACACGGCCGAAAGCGTCGACGAGGCGCGGATGCTCTACATCTACGCCTACGACCTGCTGGGAAAAAGGCCGGTCACCCTGGGGCCCGCCGCGCTGCCGGCCGCCGCGCCGTATGAGCTGACCGACGGCGACGGCCCCGGTGAGACCGTCCATCTGACCGCCGACGGCACCCTGCTGGAAGGGGCCGGTGAAGTCCACGCGGGCATCGCCAACCCCTACTTCCACGTGCCCGGCAACGAGGTGTTCCTGGAGTACTGGAACCGGGTCGAAGACCGGCTCACCAAGATCCGGGCCTCGCTCGACATCCTGGGAATCAGCCGGCCGCTCCCGCTGTTCGACCCACCCGCCGACGTCATGGCACTGGTCCGCGGCGCGGCCGGTGGACTGACCACCGACCAGATCACCGCCGCCGCCGCCGCGCCGCTGCCGGCCTACCGGTTCGACTTCGTGCACCAGCGCGCCAAGGAGCTGGCCGACCGGCTCAAGCAGCTCGGCGCCGACCTGCTCGAGGCCATCGACCGGCGCGACAGCGAGGAGCTGACCCTTCTGCGCCAGCGGCAGGACGCCGAGATCCTGGCCCTGACCCGGCAGCTCAAAGAGACCCAGATCAAGATCGCCGAGGAGAACCTGGCCGGATCGCGGGCGGCCCTCGACGGCGCCGCACGGCGGGCCGACCACTACCAGAAGCTGATCGCCGAGGGGCTGACCTCGCTCCAGGAAACCCAGCTCGCGATGATGTCACTCGGCGCCGCCGGGCACTTCGCGGCCGGCGGCCTGAAAATCGGCGCGGCCATCGCCTCCGGTATCCCCCAAGCCCTGATCGGCCCGTTCATCATGGGCACCTCCGTCGGCGGCGACCAGGTCGGCGACGCCCTCGATGTCGGCGCGGACGCGTCGTCGGCCCTCGCCGAGGGCTTCAGCATGATCGGCGAGCTCCTCGGGATCCGAGCCGAACAGGAGAGCACGCAACAGGACTGGGACCTCCAGCTGGCCACGTCCCGCTCCGACATAGTCCAGATCGGCCACCAGGTCACCGCGGGCGAACTCCAGGTCGCCTCCGCCCGGCGGGAACTGGAGATCCATCTGCGGGAGGCCGCCCACCTGGACACGGTGACGGACTTCCTCACCGCCAAGTTCGCCGGAGCACAGCTGTTCGGCTGGATGGTCGGACAGGTCTCCGGACTGTACTTCCAGACCTACCAGCTGGCCTACGACACCGCCCGCGCGGCCGAACGCGCCTTCGAAGCCGAGCGGGGCTCCACACCCGGGCTGATCCAGCCGACGTACTGGGACAGCCGCCGCAAAGGACTGCTCGCGGGCGACAAACTCTCGCTGGACCTCGACCGGCTGGGACAGGCCTACTTCACCACCGACGCGCGCGGGCTGGAGATCACCAAACGGGTATCGCTGCTCCAGACCGACGCGCTGGCGCTCCTGGCACTCAAAACCGACGGCCGGTGCGAGTTCGCGCTGACGGAAACCCTGTTCGACCGGGACTTCCCCGGCCACTACCGCAGGCAGATCAAATCGGTGAGCGTCGCGTTCGTCACGGCCGAAGGGCCCGTTCAGGCCAACGCCACCCTGACCCAGCTCGACAGCAAGACCGTCCTGGAACCCGACCCGAAAGCGGTGCGGTTCCTGCTCGACCCGAAGGGCACACCGCCACGGACACTGCGCTCAGGCTGGGGTTCTGGCGGCAGCATCGCACTGTCAGAGATCGAGGAGGGCCGGGAGGACTCCGGCCTGTTCGAACTGCGCTTCGACGACCCGCGCTACCTGCCTTTCGAAGGGACCGGCGCGGTCTCCCGCTGGCGGCTCACGACCCGCCGCCCTCCAGACGGGCTACTCGACGTGGTGATCACAGTGAGGTACTCCGCCGACAACGGCGGCGACACCTTCGCCACCGCAGTCAGAGGAATGCTCAAACCCTACCCGTCGGCGGTCCGGCTCGACGTGCCCGAACAGTTCCCCGAAGAATGGGCCAAGTTCCTCCAAAGCGACACCGGCGAACTGCAACTGCCGATCACCCCGGACTTGCTTCCCGGCCTGTCCGGCAGGCTCATCTCCGGACTCATCGCCCAATCAGAGGGGGACACCTTCCTCCTCAACGGCGACACCCGCCTCGCCCTCAGCCCCGGCCGGCTCCTGAACCCACCCGGCCTCACCGTCGGCTCCCGACCCTGGCGGCTCACACTGCCCAGCGAACCAGCCGAACCAGCCGCTCTGTCCCTGATCCTGCTCTACCGAGCCACCCCCTCGCGAGGCGGATCATGCAACCTTTTCCGAATATACCGACGAAGAAAAAAAAGAAGGGTACGCCCCCCGTCGCACCCCGGACCGCGGAAGTGGCCGGGGACAAACAGCTGAGTGGCACGCCGGAGAAAAAGCGGCCCCATGAGCAGGGCACCTTGAAGGAACCTCCCGGGAAAAAGCAAAAGCTCGACCCCGAGGAGAATAATGCTCAGGTGCTGAAAAACCTGGCGGCGGCCGTAGGAAAGCCGATGGCCAAGCTCAGCCCCGATGAACGCAATCTGCTGATCGCAGTGATTAACGAGAAGCCACTGCCGGGACCCCACAACCCCTCCGATCAAACGAAAGCCGAACTTCGGGATAAGGTGGCCGCCCGCCGCGAGAAGTTGCACCTCGAACCGATGCCCCGCAACTGGGCCGAACTGCTGGAAAAGGACGGATTCGACCCGACTCCCATATCAAATGCGATCATCAAACTTAAAGCAAAAGAAAAAGGCGCCGAGGAGGCGGGTTACGAATTCCAGATCATGCGGACACTCGTGGCGTGGTCGGAATACCGGTTGTGCGGGGTAGAGGTACATCTGAAAATCCTGGAAGAATATAAGAACTGCTTCATCGACGCCATCGAATGGGCGCATCCCGGAAAATTCGAGTACTGCGAATACAAGGCCTACTCGAAATACGACACCCCGAGTCAGGGCACCAAGATAAAATTCGTGCAACAGCTGAATGACTACCAACGCGCCGCCGAACGCTCCTCCGTTGATAATCTCAACTACGTCTTCAAGTACGTCTTCGCCTACGGCGTCCCCGCCTGGACCCAGGAATTCTTCAATAAATCCAACTTCCCCCATGGCCTGTACGTCACCGACCTCAAAGCCCCGGGCTCGCCCACCTACGACTGCACGGGATCTAACCAGCCCTTCAAACTGCAGCCGCCGCCGACGACGACGACCAACCCCAGCGCTCCCAAACTCCGGACTTTTGTCGCCTACCCGCAGCCCCCAAAAAAAACAGAAAGAGCTACCGGCGGCCCCGATCCCATCGTGCCGCAATTGCCGTCGGCGTCGACGCTGGTTAATAAACCGTGGGCGCCCGCTCCCGAACTCGCCGTCAATCGCCCCAATTCCCCCATATCGACCTCTACCGACCGCCCGCCGCTCCTCCCTTCGGGGAAGGGCGGCTCCCCACCGCAAGAAAAAATCACCGAGCCCGGCCTCGAGGGCAAGAATCCTAATCATCGGGTGCTGATAGAACTGACGAAGACCATGAGCAAGAATACGGCCGAGCTCAGTGACTATGAAAACCAGCAGCTGATCGCAGTGGAGGCCGGGCAGGTACCGGAGGGATTCCAAGATCCCATCCGTGAAGACCTCGAATTGCTAGATGCACTGCGTCAGCTCTATGCCAAAGTCCCCAAGTAATCGGTCAGCCCCTCATTCCCCTGCCGGAGCAGGGTCCTCACCACGCCAAGCCCGACGCCTCGTTACGGTGCGCCGTAAGGAAACAGTTGTGCTTTTATGCACACTCGTGCACCATCTCGGTCATGGAGTCGACGTTGGGGATGGTGCCTTTGCCCGCCGCCGGCGAGACCGGGTCGAAGGGCTCGGGGGAGGGCGCCTCCCGCGCCGCGGTACTCGCCATCGAACTCGCGGTGGAAGCCGAGATCGCCAAGACGGAGGAGACCGAGGCACAGACCACGTGGCGGATCTGGCGGCCAAGAAGAAACTCCAGGACGCATACGACGGCCTGTGGAACCTGTTCTCCTTCGAAGCCGCGGCCCGCGAAGCCGAGCTCGAGCGTGTGGTGGACCCGTTCACCCACCAGGCGAACCTGGACAAGATCAACCTCGTGCTGACCGATGCTCACACCGTGCAGGCGGCCCTGCCGTCCTTCCTCGTCGACGAGCTGGACGAGTCGGCGCGTCCGACTACATGGCACATGGCCTCCGGCTGCCGAATCGGGGCTGTGGGACTATCCGCCCGGGTATTAAGTTAGCTAGGCGTTGAACCGCAGATCAGTGGCGTGTTCCGGCCGTGGGATCCGTCGTGTGAGGGTTCTGGGGTGTTCTTGTGCGGGTCGAGTTCGGTTCGGGCAGGAGGTGGGCCCTGAGGCTCGACTCGTGGAGGAGATGGCCATGCCGTTCAGCCCTGCTGGCGAGGCACTCGAAGATCTCGCTGGCATCGTCAGCGATGATGATCGGGGCGTGTGGGGCGACGCGGATGCCTATGAGTGTGGACGGCTTGATCGCCGGCTGCTGAGAAGGGGTCGGGGACCCTGCTTGAAGGCTGAGCCTCGGCTCGGCGGCCGGGTGTGTCCGGTAACGAACGTTCACGAGACACATCCGCCCGACCGGCGTTCCCCCAGGTCACATCTGTAAAGATTCCCGTGTACGCGGCTATGTCACGCCTACACCCGTTCACGTTACAGTTTTCGCATG
>JAOPYO010000423.1 GCA_025964575.1 Actinomycetes bacterium | reverse complement strand
TCGGCGACGATCGATGGCAAGCCGTATGCGCGGTTGCGTGATCCGTTGCGGCAGGTCGGTGCGCTGTTGGAGGCGCGGGCGGTGCATACGGGCCGTAGTGCCTACAACCATCTGCTGTATCTGGCTCAGACGCAGGGGCTTGCGCGTTCGCGGGTGGATGCGGTGCTGGAGTTGGTGGGTCTGGCCGAGGTGGCGCGGAAGCGGGCTGGTGGGTTCTCGCTGGGTATGGGGCAGCGGCTGGGGATCGCCGCGGCGTTGCTAGGGGATCCGCGGGTGCTGTTGTTGGATGAGCCGGTCAATGGTCTGGATCCGGAGGGCATCTTGTGGATCCGGAATCTGTTGAAGGCGCTGGCGGCGGAGGGGCGGACTGTTTTCGTCTCGAGTCATCTGATGTCGGAGATGGCGTTGACGGCCGAGCATCTGGTGGTGATCGGGCGTGGCCGGCTGATCGCTGATACCGGTGTTGCGGAGTTCGTTGATCGAAGTTCCAAGCGTTCGGTTCTGGTCCGTGCGCCGCGGGCTGAGGAGCTGGTCACGGAGCTGACGGCTGCTGGGGGTGGGGTGAGCCGTGATGGTGAGGGGTCGCTCATCGTGACGGATCTGGAGGCCCCGCGGATCGGGGAGCTGGCTTCGGCCGCCGGCCTGGTGCTGCATGAGCTCACGCCGCAGCGAGCCTCGCTGGAGGAGGCGTTCATGGAGCTGACCAGTGACTCAGTGGAGTTCCACGCCGCAGGATCCCCCACGGAATCCCCTGTGGATGCCGCTGCGGACCCGACCGGAGGTGCCCAGTGACGACCGCGACCGTGATCGATGATCGGGCCCATAGCCCGCTGATCGGCCGACTCCTCCTGGCCGAGTGGACGAAGATCCGCTCCGTACGCTCCACCTTCTGGTCGCTGCTTCTGCTGATCGTGATCACCTTCGGCTTCACGGCATTGTTCATCGGGCTCACTGTGGGTCAGTGGAACAAGATGGAGGCTCCGCAGCGGGCCCAGGTCCTCGCGGACCCCGCCGGAACGATCCTGGGCTCGGGTTTCCAGCTCAGCCAGCTGACCATCTGTGTCCTCGGCGTGCTGGTGATCACGAGTGAGTATTCGACCGGCATGATCCGATCCACCCTGCTCGCCGTGCCGACGCGGCTGCCGATGCTCGCCGCCAAGTGCGGCGTCTTCGCCGCGCTCGTCTTCGTCGTCGCCGAGGTGATCGCCTTTCCATCGTTCTTCCTTGGCGCGGCGATCCTGCACGCCAAGGCAGCGGTCTCCCTCGGAGATCCGGGAGTGTTGCGGGCGATCATCGGAGTCGGCCTCTACCTCGCCATGCTCGGCCTGTTCTCGATGGCCATCGGCGCGATCGTCCGGCACTCCGCCGGCGGTATCACGGGCGTGATCGGCTTCGTGCTGGTGCTCGCCCCGCTGACCCAGTTGCTGCCCGGCAGCTTCGGTGACCACGTCCACGCCTACATGCCCTCCGAGGCCGGGCATCTGATCGGCCAGGCCCATCAGGGGGCCAAAGATCTGCTCACCCCCTGGCAGGGCTTCGGTGTCTTCACTCTGTGGACGGCGGTGCTCCTCGCCATCGCCGCCTATCTGCTCAAGCGCCGCGACGCCTGACGATCCCCTGCGTCCCCCCTGTCCCCTGTAGCCCTCTGTATCCTTCTGTATCCCCGGGTCCCGGCCTATAAGGCCGGGACCCGGGGAGTCCTGCCAGTCGCCGATGACCCGGCGGCTCCGGTCAGCTGATCGCGACGCGATAATGACGGGACAACTGACCGGACCCGATGATGACCGGACACACGGTCCGGCCCAGGAGACACGGTGACCGTGCAGAACCCCGCTCCCCAGGGTGTCGACATGAACGTCCCGAACATCGCGCGGATGTACGACTACTGGCTCGGCGGCAAGGACAACTTCGCGACCTGCGCCGGCCTGCGGAGATCCTGGAGAGTCCCGAGGCTCAGCCAGGCAGGTTCCCGCGGGTCAGCTCCTCGCTGATCTGCCACAGGCGCCGTGCGGTGGCCTGGTCGCGAGCCCTGACAGAGGGCGCGATCTGGCGGCGCTCGGCGAAGTAGGCGCCGGACACCTCCGCGACCTCGGGCGCGGTGGCGAGGTGGACGATGGTGTCGGCACCTTGTTCGGGGGAGAGCAGAAACGGGCGCGCCAGCCGGAACCCGAGCCGTTCCAGCGGTGCACCCTCGCGGGCGAAGCCGGTGCTGACGACTCCCGGGTGCAGGCAGTTCGCCGTGACCCCGGTGCCCTCCAGCCGCTCCGCGAGCTCCCGGGTGAACAAGATGTTGGCGAGCTTGCTGTTGGCGTAGGCCCGCCGGCTGCGGTAGCCGCGTGTCTGCTGAAGGTCGTCCAGGTCGAGGCGGGCCCGGTGGTGGGCGCGCGAGGCGACGGTGATGACCCGGGCGGGTGCGCTCGCAGTGAGCCTGGCCAGCAGCAGGGTGGTGAGCAGGAACGGCGCCAGATGGTTGACGGCGAAGGTGAGTTCCAGTCCGTCGGCGGTGGTGCGGCGCTCACCCATGACCAGTCCTGCGTTGTTGATCAATACGTCGATCCGGTCCAGCGCTTCCAGCCGCCCGGCGAGCCGGCGGACCTCGGACATGGAGGACAGGTCTGCGATCTCCAGCCGGGGAGGGTCTCCGGGGCCCGCCGCGGCCGCGACCTCTTCGAGCGCGGGCCGGGCCCGTACCGGATCGCGGCAGACGAGCACCACCGTGGCACCGAGCCGGGCCAACGCTAGGGAGGCCGCCTTGCCGATCCCGGAGTTGGCACCGGTCACCACGCAGATCTTTCCCCGCATCTACTTGGCCTCTCGAAGGGTCGCGAATAGGTCGTCGAGAAGGGGCCCACCGGGCGGGCGGCCGCGTTCGACGTACCACTCGCGGCCGAGCGCCCAGCGGAACACCGGAAAGGGGAGCTTGAGCAGCACGGCAAGGGTCCGGTCACCGCTGTCGGCGCTGGCCTGGCTGGCGTGCGCGGCCATGGCTGCGCGCTTCTGCCGGGTGAAGCGGCGGACGTCGATCCGGTGGGTGAGCGCCTCGCTGGCCGTGTAGGCGTCCGCGAAGCGGGCTGGGGCGAAGTCCGCGGGGATGCCAGGTATGCGGCTGACGACGCGCAGGGCGCGCTGCAGCAGGCCTCGGTCCACGGTGGCCTCGAGCACGACGGGGGTGACCGCCAGCTCCGCGGCGCGGATGCCGACATGATGAACTTTCACATGATCGGGATGGCCGTAGCCGCCGGCCGGGTCGTAAATCGTGAGCGCGTCGGCCTCCTCCTTTAGGAGGATTTTGGCGAGCCGCTGTGCCGCCTCCTCGGTCCCCGCTCGGGCGAACGAGTGCTCGGCTCCGGAGGGGGCGTCGGCCATCCCGGAGTCGGCGTAGCCGAGGCACTCGACCCGGGCGCAGCCGAGCGCCCGCGCCGACCGCATCAGCTCGGCCGTACGCCGCTCGGCCAGCGCATTTCCCGTTCCCATGGCGCTGGCGGCCAGCCCGGCCTCGCCGCGGGTGGCGACCACGAGGACCACCCGGTGACCGGCTGCGGCGGCCCGCGCCAGGGTTCCCGCGGTGAGCAGCGCCTCGTCGTCAGGGTGGGCATGGAAGGACACAACGGTGTAGGGCACGGGGTAAGTCTTTCGCAAAGCGCATGGAGGTGTCAGATAGCGTATGCGGGCCTGTAGATCCGGAGAACATTTGTATGAGAATTGCCCACGTCACCGACTTCTACCTCCCGCGGCTGGGCGGCATCGAGATGCACGTCCGGGATCTCGCCATGCGCCAGCAGGCCGCGGGCCACGAGGTCGAGGTGATCACTTCCTCCCCCCGACCGGCCGGTGAGCGCACCCCGGAACGCCCTGGCGATGGCGCCGGTGGCCTGCGCGTTCACCGCCTGACCGAAACGGTCCCGTTCTCGTCGTGGCTGCATCCGGCCGGTCTGTGGGCCGGCCATCGCATGCTGCGCAAGGGCGGGTACGACGTCGTGCACGCGCATGCGGGGCCCTTCTCGCCGCTGGCCTTCGCCGCGGCGGCCGGCGCGGCGCATGTTCCCACCGTGGTAACGGTGCACTCCCTGATCTCCTATCTGGAGCCCGCCTTCCGCGCCCTGGACACGGGCGTAAACTGGTCTGCCTGGCCCGCCGTATGGACGGCCGTGAGCGACGCCGCGGCCGAGCCACTGCGGCGGCTCGTCGGACCGGCGCCTGTGCTCGTTCTGCCGAACGGGATCGACGCGTCGGCCTGGCGGGTCGACCCCCTGCCCAGAGAACCGGATGAGGTGCTCGTCGTCGCCGTGATGCGTCTGGCGGCCCGTAAGCGGCCGGTACACCTGTTGCGGATGCTCCGCGCGGCCCAGGCCGCGATGCCTCCCTCGACCCGCATCCGGGCCGTGATCGTGGGGGAGGGCCCGAAGCGGCCTGTGCTCGAACGATATCTGCGCCGTCATGCGATGACCCGATGGGTGAGCATGCCCGGGCGGCTACCTCGGTCCGAGATCCGATCCCTGTTCGCCCGCGCCGACCTGTTCGTGGCCCCCGCGATCCTGGAGTCGTTCGGCATCGCGGCCCTCGAGGCGCGCTGCGCCGGGCTTCCCGTGGTCGCGCGGGCCGAGGGCGGGATCGGCGAGTTCGTCAGCGACGGCGAGGAGGGGATCCTCGCCGACAGCGACTCCGCCATGACCGAGGCCATCATCAGGCTCGCCACCGACGCCGCAGAGAGGCACGCGATCGCGGCCCGCAACCGGGCGGTGCCGCCCACGGTGGCCTGGCCAGATGTGGTCGACCTCACGACCGAGATGTACGAGCTCGCCATCGACCGTCTGCGTCCGCCGCTGAAGCGCGGCCTTTTCGGAATGGCGGGCTGAATGATTCATCCGACCATGCTCCGCCCGGCAGCCACCCGCTCGGAGCAGTCCAGTGGTCCAGACGAGGTTTCGCAGAGCAAGCGCTCGCTCACGATCAAGCGTCCGCGCCTGATCGGTGAGCTGCTCATCGTGATCGTTCTGATCAAGGTGTATGACTACATCCGCTCGCTCGCGGAAGTGCGCGGCGGCCCGGCACTGGAACACGGACGCGAGGTCCTCTCCCTCGAAGGGGTGCTCCGCCTGGACCTCGAGAGTGACGGCAACCGGTGGCTGGCCGACCATGACATTGTGTCGCTGGTGGCCGCGTACTGGTATCAGTTCGCCCACATCAGCGTGACGCTCACGGTCCTCGCCTGGTGCTATATCGGCAGTCCCACCATCTATCGCCGCGCCCGCAACGCGCTGGTGGCCACCAACCTGGTGGGAATGACCGTCTTCTTTTTCCTGCCGGTGATGCCGCCCAGGCTGCTCCCGGACATGGACTACATCGACTCGGTGGCGGCGGCCGGTTTCGGGAGCAGCCACGGCGGCCCCGTGGAGGCCGATCAGTATGCCGCGATGCCCTCACTGCACCTGGCCTGGGCGGTGTGGACAAGCCTGGTCGCCGTGGCCCTGCTCCGCCGTTACCGCGGGCGTTTGCTGTGCTACCTCTACCCGGCCGTCACCGCCGTCGTCGTGGTGGTCACCGCGAACCACTACGTGCTGGACGTCGTCGCAGGAGTCGCCGTCGCCCTCGCCACCACCTGGGTCACCGGGCTCCTCCGGCCGGACAAGCCCGCACTGGTCAGCATCCGCCGGCCGGCATTGCGGTGGCGGTCGTGGCCCGGCGGATCATACTCCGGCCGGGCACTCGGGTGGATCCAGTTTCAGATGATCCGGCGGCGGAGCAGGACCGCGAACACGAACGCTCCCGGCAGCAACGGCACCCAGACCGTGAGCAGTCGATACCCCAAGACGGCGCCGAGCGCGGCGGGGGAGGACACCCCCACCGCGGCGAAGGCCGCAATCAGAGCCACGTCCAGGGCCCCGATGCCACCCGGCGAGGGGATGACGGCGGACAGCGAGGACACGACCACGTAGATCGCGATGGGGGTCCCCATCGCGATGGGGGTCCCGATGCTCCGCAGCACCGCAAACAGGATCATGCCGTGCAGCAGTGGGACCGACAGGGACCCCAGCCAGAGCGCCGCCGCACGGGTCGGATTCCGCACCACGCTGCCCAGCGCCTTCATCTCGCGGACGAGACGCCTCCACAGCGATCCGGAGCGGATGATCAGCCGTCGGCCCCAATTCTCAGGCCTGCTGCGTGTCACCACCAACGCGATCACGACGAGCACGCCGATCACCCCGGCCACGATCCACAGATTGCTCTGTACGGCCTTGACGGGCTGGCTCCAGTCCACCTTGGCCCGGACGCTGCTCAGAATGGCTGGGCTGATCAGGACCGCACCCACGAGCAGCAGCACGTGCGTCACCAGGCCGGCCAGCGAGTTCAACCCCACCGACCCCACCGCCGCGCCGCGGCTGAGCCCGTGCCGCTGCAGAAAGCGCACGTTGACGGCGATTCCCCCCGAACCGGCAGGCAGCAGGTGGTTGGCGAACGATGCGGCGACCTGGACGGCGAACACCCGGCTCACCGGAGGAAATCCCGGCATCGAACCGAACTGGGTCACGGTCCCGGCGACCCAGATCGCGACTGTGGCGACCACCGCCAGGATGAGCCACTCCGCGTCCGCACCGGCCAGGCTGGCGGCCCCGGAACTCACGGTGTCGCGGTTCATGATGCCCAGTATGATCACTGCAGTGGTGACGCCGATGGCCAGCAGAACTTGGGAGATCGACGAACCGGCGGAGGCGCCGCGCAGCAGGGCCAGAGCAGAACGAACCGAACCGGTCGCCTGCTCCCGCTTGTGTTGAGGGTCCTTCTCCGCCATGTCGTGGGACTCCTCGACGTTTCCGCCGCGCGTGCGTACCGGTCCGGCCGATACCTCAGCAGCCACAGCTCACAAAATTCGTCACATCGTCACATTACGGTAGTGGTCGCCCGGGGCGCCCAGGGGACTGCCCGACTGGGGTACTTGGTCCTCCGCGCAGCTATTTCCAGTGGTCGGAACCGCTTCATGGCGAGGGCCGTAGGACAGCATTCCAGCCCGTTCTGGCGTCCGCAAACCCGCGCCCACGGCCGCGCATCTCCCCGCGGCGGCTGGCGCCATCTGCTCGACGGCCATCGAACAGCGCACCGATTAAGCCCCACCGATGCGTGGTCCGGGCAAAACTGGCATTCCGGTAGCGCCACAACCCCCTACTCCCTACGCTTCGTAGGAGTCATCGCTCCGCGCTCCCCCCAGAGCAGCGGTGACACCGCCGAATCTCGGTCGGCTTCAGGCTGCCCGGAACCGGGGACCCAGCGCTATCTGGGGTGAATCCGCTCGTCGCCGAGCGGTAGGGCTGCTCCGGCCCGAACCCGTCAGCTAACTCGGTAGGCGGCAGAGGAGAGGAGCTGCGCGTTGCAGCGAACGCGCCCCGTAAAGTCTTATCTGTCGTGGTTTACCCAGCTTTCCGTGGCCGTGGTGATGGCGATCACCCTGCTGCCGTCGGCTCCGGCAGAGGCGAAGCCGTCCCGCAAGGAGCTGACCGCCCAGGAGAAGCAGCTCGCCGATCAGCTTGAGAAGATGACCGAGCAGTACAACGGGTTGCAGGTTCGCCTCAAGCAGGCTGAGAAGGCCGCGAAGGTCGCCGCGGACAGCGCCAAGGTCCAGCAGCAGGGTCTGGCGACGGCCCAAGCCAAGATCGCGCAGATGGCCGCAGACAGCTACAAGAACGGCGGCATCGACCCCGCGGTCGCCTTCGCCGGCGCCAAGGACCCGCAGACGATGCTGGACCAGTCGGCCACGCTGGACTACTTCACCTCGCAGGGCAGCGCGCAGGTCCGCACCCTCTTTCGGACTCTGCAGTCGACGGCTCGGGCGCAGAAGGCCGCCCAGGACCGGAGCGCCCAGGTCAAGAGCCTCGCCAAGGAGTCGCAGCAGAAACAGCAGGCCCTCCGCACGGCGCTCAAGTCGGTCCGGGGCAAGCTGGGCCAGTCGACGGGTGTGCCCGGCCAGCCGGCTCCTAGTGTCGCTTCCGGTGGCGCCTCGGCCAAGGCCATGGGGGCGGTTCACGCGGCGCTGGCGAGGCTGGGAACGCCGTACTCCTGGGGTGGCGGGACCGCCTCCGGCCCCAGCTACGGTGTCGCCCAGGGCGCTCACATCAAAGGCTTCGACTGCTCCGGGCTGACCCTGTACGCCTACGCGCAGGTCGGCGTCAGCCTTCCGCACTACACCGGCAGTCAGTACAACGCCGGAGTGCACGTCACCCGTGCGCAGCTCAGGCCCGGTGACCTGGTCTTCTTCCATTCGGACCTGCACCACATGGGCATGTACATCGGCGCCGGAAAATTCGTCCACGCGCCGCAGACCGGTGATGTCGTGAAGATCAGCACGCTCGCGGACTTTCCCTTCGCCGGCGCTGCCCGTATTGCCTGACGGACGGCCGCGCAGCAAGCACCTGTCGCGATCCATGGAGGAGCGGTAAGCGACAGGAGAATACGACTACCCGACGGTGTCATCCGCCCGTCGGGTAGTCATGGGCACACAACATCACCAGCCGCTGTTCGAGTTGATGTTGACGTTGACGTTGCTGTTGTCGCCCCAGCCGTCGCCGCCCCAGCGGTCGCCGCCCCAGCGGTCGCCGCCCCAGCCGCCGTTCCAGCGGTCGCCGCCCCAGCGGTCGCCGCCCCAGTCGCCGCCCCAGTGGTGGTGCCAGCGGTGGCCGCACCAGCCGCCCTCGTCGCACCAAGGGTTGGTCACCGCAGTTCGCGGTGTGGAAGTCGTGGTCGCCGCGCTGGCCTGGGTTGCCGCGCCCGCCGCGAAGACACTTCCAGCCGCGAGAGCCAGGCCGGGGACGGTCAGCGCCAGACGCGTTGAAATACGCATCGATCTACCTCCTTGTGAAATAAGGCCGTGAGGCTGAACCTGATTCATGGCATGCTATTTACATTGGCGGGGATAACAGGTGTGAAGACGCAACGGTGTCGATGGAACCAGTCCTGATTCGGTCTGATTCAACGCCGTATATTCATCTTAATCCGCCGCCCCCTGAGGTCGGTCTCACGAAACCGCAGAGTGTCAAGTTTTGCTGTGTCTTGACATTTCTGGGGATTCTTTGATGAGACTTCCTAGGGCCATCACCTGCCGGGATTCCTCGCCGAGGAGGATACGGCTCCTACTTCCCTTCCTCGGCGCTGTCCGTAGGCGTGCGACTACCCGACGGGTGTCGCCCGCTGCAGTCGCGATCACTCAAGGGGTGACGAGCGACCAGTCAGTGAGCCGGACCCGACCCGCATATCGCGTGGTAGGAAGTCTCGCCCGTCGGGTAGTCGTGGCACGCGGCATCAGTTGCTGTTCCAGTTGGAGTTCGAGTTCCAGTTGCTGTTCCAGCCGCCGCCCCAGCCGCCGCCTCAGCGCGAGAAGCGGTGGTGCCCGAAGCGGTGGTGCCCGAAGCGGTGGTGCCCGGGGCGCGGCCGACTAGCGGCCACGACCTGAGATGCGGTGGTCGTGGTAGCCGCCTGGGATGCGGTGGTCGTGGTCGTGGTCGTGGCGCTGGCCTCGGTAGCCGCGCCCACCGCGAAGACACTCCCCGCCGCGAGCGCCAGGCTTGACATGCTCAGCGCGAGGGGCCTCGGAATATACATTGATCTACCTCCCTGTAGAACAGAGCCGCGAAGGCTGAATTCGTTCCTGCCGGGACATCACTGGCGGGGCGGGGAGGGCCGACAGTTCATGGTTTCGTGGCGTGCTATCTGCACTACTTCTTCCTGATTCCATCTCCTATGTCCCGACTTAGCCAGCCGTCCCCAGAGGCAATCACGCGAAACCGCTGATTACCATGCTTTGCTGTGTCTTGACATTTCTGGAGATTCTTTGATGAGACATGCCTAGGGCCATCACCTTTTAGGGTCCCCGTCGTCCCGACGTCCCGAGGTCATCGCCCGTGCCGAGCGCGGGTTGAAGCGCCGGGACCGCCGCAAGCAGCGTCTCGCCATCGCCATCGGTGGTGCCCCGCCACCTCGGGCGAGACCTCCGTGGACTCCTCACCGGGCTCCTCACCGGGCTCCTCACCGGACTCCTCACCCAACTCCGCACCGCAGGAAGTCGGCCGGGCGCGGAATAGTCAGGGCTATGGAGATGGTTGGTAAACCTTGGCGCGAGCGGCTCCGTGGTGGCGTATGGACGCCGCCGGCCGGGTGGAGAGACCGCCGACCGTTCCGACACCCGGGGGGAACAAGAATGCGTCCATTTCCGGCCGATGCCGAGCAGTCCCATCCGGTGGCGACGGTGGCCACCGTGGACCCGGTGGAACCGGTGGAACCGGTGGAACCGGTGGACCCGGTGGACGATCCTCGCCCTCCGGCGGTCTTTCCCTCGCGAGGGGCGGCGCCGGCCCGGACGCTCGTGGATATTCTCGATCAAACGACGGAGCGCTACCCGCATGCCCTCGCGCTCGACGATGGGCGGATCGACCTCGCCTACGACGGCCTGCACGCGGAGGTCGAGCGGCTCGCCAAGGAACTCGGTGGAGCCGGGGTCGGGATCGGTGACCGGGTCGGCGTCAGAGCGCAGTCGGGCACCGTCGACCTCTATGTCGTGATCCTCGCCGTGCTCACCGTCGGCGCCGCCTATGTCCCTGTGGATGCCGACGATCCCGAGGAACGCGCCGCGCTGGTCTTCGCCGAGGCCGGAGTCTGCGCGGTCGTCGGCGACGACCGTTCGATCGTCATGCGCCGCGTTCCGGAAGGCCGGACCGGGCGACCGGGCCCGGACGACGACGCATGGATCATCTTCACCTCGGGCTCGACCGGTAAGCCCAAGGGCGTCGCCGTGACCCACCGCAGCGCTGCCGCCTTCGTCGATGCGGAAACGCAGCTGTTCCTCGCCGGTGCGCCGATCGGCCCCGGCGACCGGGTGCTGGCAGGCTTGTCCGTGGCCTTCGACGCGTCGTGCGAGGAGATGTGGTTGGCCTGGCGCCACGGCGCCTGCCTTGTCCCCGCTCCCCGGGCGCTGGTGAGCACCGGCATGGACCTCGGCCCGTGGCTGGTCGACAAGGGCATCACGATCGTGTCGACGGTGCCCACGCTGGCCGCGCTATGGCCGGTCGAGAGCCTCGACGACGTACGGTTGCTGATCTTCGGCGGGGAGGCGTGCCCGCCCGAGCTGGCCGAACGGCTGGCCGTGGACGGACGCGAGGTGTGGAACACCTACGGACCGACCGAGGCGACCGTCGTCGCCTGCTCGGCCCGGCTGACCGGGGACGGCCCGGTGCGGATCGGTCTCCCGCTGCACGGCTGGGATCTCGCCGTCGTGGACGCAGCCGGTGAGCCCGTCGCGATGGGCGAGACCGGCGAGCTGGTCATCGCCGGGGTCGGGCTCGCCCGCTATCTCGACCCCGCCAAGGACGAGGAGAAGTACGCCCCGCTGCCGTCCCTCGGCTGGACGCGCGCCTACCGCAGCGGCGACCTCGTGCGGGCGGAGCCGGAGGGGTTGATCTTCATCGGGCGGGCGGACGAGCAGATCAAGCTCGGCGGCCGCCGGATCGAGCTCGGCGAGGTCGATGCCGCGCTCCAGGCGCTGCCAGGCGTGGCCGGGGCCGCCGCCGCGGTCCGTACGACCGGTGCGGGACACCAGCTGCTGGTCGGTTACGTGGTGCCCGCCGGCGAGTTCGACCAGGCCGGCGCACGGGACCTGCTGCGTCAGGCGCTGCCCGCCACATTGGTCCCGCGGATCGTGATCGTGGACGGCCTGCCCACGCGCACTTCGGGCAAGGTCGACCGCGAGGCCCTGCCCTGGCCGCTCGCCACCATTATCGAACCGGTCTCGAGAGAACTCTCCGGAGGGGAGAAGTGGCTGGCTGACCAGTGGGCCGACATCCTCGGGGAGCGCCCCGCCGGCCCGGACGCCGACTTCTTCACCGACGGCGGCAGCAGCCTTGGCGCTGCCCGGCTGGTCGCCGCGCTGCGGGTCAGGCACCCGGCCGTCACGGTCGCCGATGTCTACGAGAACCCGACACTGCACGGTCTCGCCGAACGCCTGTCCTTGACGGAGCTGGACACCACGGATCGCCAGGTGACCCCTGTGCCGTTGCGTGCTCAGATCATCCAAGTCGCGCTCATGGTGCCGCTGATGACCCTCGGCGCCATGCGCTGGGTCACCGGGTTGGCGACCCTCAACAACCTCGTTTCGCTCCCGTGGGCGCCTACCGTCTCCTGGGGGTGGGTGCTGCTCGGCTGGCTGCTGTTCATCTCACCGCCGGGGCGGATGAGCCTGGCCGCCGGTGGTGCGCGCTTGCTGTTGCGCGGCGTACGGCCGGGCAGCCACCCTCGCGGCGGAGCCGTACATCTGCGGTTGTGGACCGCGGAGCAGCTCGCCGTCCGGTTGGCCGCGGTGGAGCTGTCCAGCGCACCCTGGATCGGCTTCTACGCCCGCGCGCTCGGCGCCCAGGTCGGCTCGGACGCCGATCTGCACTCGATGCCGCCGATCACCGGGATGCTCAGCCTCGGCAAGAACGCCGCGATCGAGCCAGAGGCCGATCTGAGCGGGCACTGGCTCGATGGCGACGTGCTGCACATCGGCGAGATCCGGGTCGGCGCCGGCGCCACGGTCGGAGCCCGCGCCACGCTGTTCCCCGGCACCCGGATCGGTAAGAACGCCCAGATAGCACCTGGGGCGGCGGTGGTGGGTTCGGTCCCAGCCGGTCAGCGCTGGGCAGGCGCACCCGCTGTTCGTAAGGGCAAGGCGCGCCGCTCGCGCACCTCGGAGCGGCCGCCGCGCTCACGTCCCTGGGCGGCGCTGTACGGGGTGTCGGCGCTGTTCCTGAGCCTGGTGCCGGTGATCGCGATGCTGCCTGGTCTGGCCGTGCTCGGAACCTTCCTGCGTGGTACCACCACGCTGGGCCAGGCACTGACCGCCGCCCTGTACGGCGTTCCGCTCGCCACCGTCACCTCACTGGCCACGCTCGCGCTGGTGCTCTTCGTGTGCGTACGGCTGCTGGGCATCGGCCTGCGCGCCGGCGACCACCCGGTGCACAGCCGACCGGCCTGGCAGGCCTGGGCGACCAGCCGACTGATGAGCATGGCCCGCGTCTGGCTGTTCCCGCTGTATGCGAGCACGCTCACCCCGGCCTGGCTGCGTGTCCTCGGTATGAAGGTCGGACGTGGTGTGGAGCTGTCGACGGTGCTGGCCCTCCCCTCGATGACGTCGGTCGCGGACGGCGCCTTCCTGGCCGACGACACGATGATCGCGCCGTACGAACTGGGCGGTGGCCGGCTGAGGGTCGCTCCTGGGAGCATCGGCAAGCGCGCCTTCCTCGGCAACTCCGGGATGACCGCTCCCGGTCGCAAGGTGCCCAAGGGCGGCCTGATCGGGGTGTTGTCGGCCACGCCGAAGAAGGCCAAGGCGGGGTCGTCCTATCTCGGCATGCCGCCGGTCAAGCTGCGCAGGACGGCGGAGAAGGGTGATCAGGGGCGCACCTATGACCCGTCCCGCCGGCTGAAGGCGGCGCGCGCACTGGTGGAGCTGTGCCGGATCGTCCCGGCGATGTGCGCCGTCGCGATCGCCGTTCTGGTCGTGGCGGCCCTCGAGGGACTCGCCGCTTCGCATGGCTTCGCGGTCGCGGCGCTGCTGAGCGGCGTCATGTTGCTGGGCGCGGGCGTACTCGCCGCATTGATCACGACTGCGGCCAAGTGGGCGCTGGTCGGCCGGATCACCGCCGGGAACCGTCCGCTGTGGAGCTCGTTCGTGTGGCGCAACGAACTCGCCGACAACTTCGTTGAGCTGCTCGCCGCGCCCTGGTTCGCGGAACCCTGGCTGGGGACGGCGCCGTTGAACCTGTGGTTGCGCTCGCTCGGAGCCCGCGTCGGCCGTGGTGTGTGGTGCGATACCTACTGGCTCCCGGAGGCCGACCTCGTACACCTGGGCGACGGCTCGAGCATCAACCGCGGCTGTGTGCTGCAAACGCACCTGTTCCACGACCGGGTGCTGAGCATCGACACGGTCGTGCTGCGGGAGGGCGCGACGCTCGGTCCGCACGGGGTGGTCCTGCCCGCGGCGACGATCGGGCCGAACACCACGGTCGGACCGGCGTCCCTGGTGATGCGCGGCGATTCCGTACCCGCGCAGACCCGCTGGCTCGGAAATCCCATCGCGGTATGGTCGCCGCCGTGAGCATGCCCCGCTACTTTCCCGAGCGCGGCAACGATGGTTATCGCGTCGAGCACTACGACCTGTCGCTGGACTACAAGGTCGGCCCCAACCGGCTCATCGCCGAGGCCCGTCTCTCGGCGGTCGCCACTCGTCCACTGGATCGAGTCGATCTCGACCTTGGCGCTTTTCGGGTCACCCGGGTGCTGGTCAGGGGCAAGCCGGCGCGTTTCACCCATCGCAATGACAAGCTGCAGATCACCCCGGCGCGCCCGCTGTCCTCCTCCCAGCCGTTCACCGTGGACATCCGCTATGCCGGAAACCCTCGTACGGTGTCCAGCCCCTGGGGCGGGCTCGGCTGGGAGCAGCTGACCGACGGAGCGCTGGTCGCCAGCCAGCCGATCGGAGCGCCGTCGTGGTTCCCCTGCAACGACACCCCAGGGAACAAGGCGGCCTACCGGATCTCGGTGACCACGGCGTCGCCGTACCACGTCATCGCCAACGGGAACCTGATCTCCAAGCTCCGCGCCGGATCCACCACCACCTGGGTCTACGAACAGGCCGAGCCGATGGCGACCTATTTGGCGACCGTCCAGATCGGGCGATATCGCATCGCCGACCTGCCGGGCCAGGTGCCCCAGCGGCTGGCCTTTCCGGGAGACATCGCCTCGCAGGTCCGGCGGGCCTTCGGTCGCCAGGAGCAGATGATGACGGTCTTCACCGAGCTCTTCGGCCCCTATCCGTTCACCATCTACACCGCCGTGGTCGTCGACGACGAACTGGAGATCCCGGTCGAGGCTCAGGGGATGTCGATCTTCGGTATCAACCACGTCAAGAACGGCAGCGAGCGCCTCATCGCCCACGAGCTGGCGCACCAGTGGTTCGGCAACAGCCTGACGCTGGCCCGCTGGGGCGATATCTGGCTGCACGAGGGATTCGCCGCTTATGCGGAGTGGCTCTGGTCGGAGGCCTCCGGCGGCGATCGTGCCGACGAACACGCGAAGCGCTGGCACCGCAAGCTCGCGGCGCTGCCCCAGGACTTCACGCTGGCGGACCCGGGCGCGCGGCGGATCTTCGACGACCGGGTCTACAAGCGCGGCGCCCTCACCCTGCACGCCCTGCGGCGCACTCTCGGCGACCGCGCGTTCTTCGTGATGCTGCGCGAGTGGACGACCGCCTATCGGCACGGCGTCGTCAGCACGGAGGAGTTCGCAGACCTCGCGCTGAGCTACACCTCGGGGCCGCTCGACAGGTTCTTCTCATCGTGGCTCTATGACAGGCGGCTCCCGCCCCTGCCATGAGCCGGTCAGGTCACGACGTGCCGATGCGGGGCAATGTCAGCAGTCCCAGGTCACGTTGGCGACTCCGTTGGGAGAGAACGACACGGAGCCGCTGCCCTGCCCGATGCACCAGCCCTGGCGACTGACGGTGACCTCGGTCGACTGGCCGGCCGAAAGGTCGCCGCCGCCCGATGCCCTGACCCCAGAGCTGCCTGTCACGCTCCAATTCACCGGCCCGCCGTTCGCCGTCACCGTGATCGCGCAGCTCTTGTTCCCGGACCGCATGTGACAACCAGAGACGGCCAGTGTGCCCGGAGCCGGGGGCTTGGTCGGCTTCGTTTTCGTCGGCTGGGGCCGGGGTTTGGGCGGCGTCGGAGTTGGGCTCGCGGTGTGGGTCGGCGTGGGCGTGGGCGTCGGTGTCGGCGTGGTCGACGGCCGACCCGTGGTCGACCGCGGAGTGCCGGCGGTTCCCGGGCTCTTGGGAGACCCACTATGCCGGGAGACCTTGCCCGGTGCCGCCAGCGCCTGGTCGCCGGTGCTCGCCGTCGAGCCGCCCTGCAGGACAACGACGGCGGTGCCGATGGCGAGAAGGCCGCAGGCAGCCGCGGCGAGGCCAGGCCACAGGCGGCGGCGGGCCCGCGGGGCACGCTGTGCACTGACGCTCTGTGCTTCGTGGGCCGGCCATCCCGAGGCGTCGAACGGCTCAGCGCGCCGGGCGAGGGCCAATCGCCTCCCACGACTCTCCGGCGCGCTCGTCGTCGTGTAGATCTCCCTCCAGAGCCCGGTCGGAATCTGCGCGGCCGGAAGCAACTGGAGCAGCCGTCGTGCGGGCACCTTGCGCTGGTGACGCTCGCCGCACATCGGGCAGGCGTCGATGTGCCGGATGAGTCTCTTGTACGCGTCGGGAGTCGGCGGCCATCCGTCGATCAGGGCATTGACGCTCGGACAATCCTCCCGCCCCGTGCGGGCGATGAGCGCGGCGGTGAACGCGATCTCGAGGTCGCCGGAGGCCTGCTCGATGAGTTCGGTGGCTTGATTGAGGGAGACGCCGAGAACTCGGGCCAGCTGCCAGGTGTCGAGGTCGTGTCGCGCGGTGAGAATGACCGCTTCACGCTGACGGCCGATGAGCGTCGCCAGGGCGCTGAAGACGAGTTCCCGGATCTCCGCGCGCCGGGCCCGCTCCCTGGGCTCGAGACCGATGTCATCGTCGGCCAAGGGTGCTTCGTGGCGCTCGGTGCGCACCTGCGGATCATCGAGGCGGCGCAGGCACTCCTTACGGGCGATGGCATACAGCCACCCCCGTAGATGCTCGGGCTCGTGCAACTTGGCGATGTGCTGCTGAGCGGCGATCAAGGAATCATGCACGGCGTCGGCTGCATCGACCTGATCGCGAAGATAGGTATGGCAGTAGTCGTACAGCCGTGCGCCGTAGCTCTCGTAGATCTGGGTCAGAGCCTTCCCGCCAGCCCCGTGCAGCGACGCCGCCAATCGGCGATCATCGATGTCCTCAATGCCCGGCCAACCGGCCACCAGTTCCTCCCGCTCGCTAGATTACGGCCGTTGCCGATCATGAACGCTCGGTAATCATGGACGAATCCACTAGGTATTAGCGCCTACGCAGTCACAAACGTCACACGATGCCCGGAGAAGCGGAACTTTGGGTGGATATATGGGGATTCGTGCCCCGATGTCAGGACGACGTGCTGGCGCTAGTCCCGCACCGTCAGCAGGATGCCCGACGCTTCGGCCGGTGTCTCGATGCTGCGGTGCGCCTCGCTCGCCTGGTTCAGGGGGAACTTTAGCGGGTAATAGCGCTCGGTATTCGTCATTAAAGTATCTCCAAGAATGTCAAGAACCAGTAAATCCAGACATTCTACGGTTTCGCGAACTCGGTCACCGGGGACTGGCATAAAGTGGGAATATGTGACATGGAATCGCAACTGTGGTGCACATGCCTGCACATCTCTCGTCTCGGATGATGCGAATAGCACGCCCTGATCAATGGATGTCGCAGGACCGGACTCAGCCTTCATGGCCTGTTCTACGGGGAGGTAGAACAATGCAGATTCCAAGGCGCCTGGCGCTGATCACGTCCAGCCTGGCCCTCGCGGCCGGGACCGTCCTCACGATGGGCTTGGCCACCCCGGCCAGCGCGGAAACCTTGACCGCCGCACCTCAGACCGTGGCGATGAGCGACTGGTGTGGCGGCTGGCACCGTCACCACTGCTGGCGCCGTCACCACCACCACCACCACCACTGCTGCTGCCACCGCCGCTGGAACTGCGGCTGGGGCGGGGGCTGGGGCGGGGGCTGGAACAGCAACTGGAACAGCAACAGCAACTGGAACGACAACGACAACTGGAACGACAATGGCGACGGGGACGACGACTGGGACTGATACGGCCCGCACGGCCCGCACCGCTGGTGCCGAGGCCTATGGACTACCCGAGCGGGTAGGTATAAGTAGCGGGTAGTAAGAAGTAAGGCCTCGTGTGGTCGAGCGCAAGGACGATAATGCCCGTCTGCCCCACCGGGTTCGTGAGATCTCGGTGGGGCAGACCGGGCATTATCTGTTCACTCAGCGTGCGGGCCGGACGACGAGTGCGCTGCCGCCGTGCCGGCGGATCGGCTCGGCGACCGCTTGAACCAGACCGGGCCGCAGGAATTCCAGCCCGGTGGCGGCGCCGATCGAGGGAGGCGGCCCGGGGAAGAGCTGGATGCTCTGCCCCTTGGCCGTCAAGGCCGCGCCGTACTGATCGAGGAATGCCTGTTCGGCGAGGGTCGCCGCGGTGTTGCGCTGGGTGGCGCGCGGTGCGGCTATCGCGGCGGGCAGGTTCATGCCCAGATCCAGCCGGTTCAGCAGGATCTGCAGCACGGTGGTGATGATCGTGGACCCGCCGGGCGAGCCGACCGCGAGGAAGGGCTCTCCGTTCCGGAGCAGGATCGTCGGCGCCATGCTGCTGCGCGGGCGCTTGCCCGGCGCCGCCACGTTCGGGTCGGTCGCCGACGGGGTGAGGCTGAAGTCCGTCAGCTCGTTGTTGAGCAGGAAACCCCGTCAAGGCACCGTCAGCGCGCTGCCGCCGAACTGCTCGATGGTGAGCGTGTAGGCCACCACATTCCCCCATTTGTCGCACACGACGAGGTTCGTGGTCTGCGGGCCCTCGTAGGGAAGACCCGGCGCCGCACCCGAGGGCTGCTGGCAGGTCTGGTACGACCCGTCCGGCGAACCGGCGGCCACCGGCGCGGTCAGTGCCGTGTTCGGGCTGATCAGGCAGGACCGCTCCTTTCCGTACTCCTCGGACAGCAACTGCGTCAGCGGCACCTTCACATAAGCGGGGTCGCCGACGTAGGCGGCGCGATCGGCGTAGGCCAGCTTCGACGCCTCCAGATAGTCATGCAGGGCCTGCACCGGATCGCTCTTGGAGAGCTGGAAGTTCTTGAGGATGTTGAGCGCTTCGCTGACCGTGGATCCACCGGACGACGGCGGTGCCATGCCGTACACGTCCAGATCCCGGTAGTCCGCGTGCGTGGGAGCACGGGACGGCGCGGTGTAGGACGCCAGGTCGGAGGCCTCCATCAGGCCCGGCCGGACCGTCCGCTTCGCAGCGGGATCGACCGGCGGATGCTTGACCGTGCTGACGATCTGCTTGCCGAGTTCCCCCTGGTAGAACCAGCCGATGCCGCGCGCGGCGATCGTACGGTAGGTCTTGGCCAGATCGGGATTGCGGAACGTCGACCCGATGGCGGGGATCTGTCCGCCTGGCAGGAACAGCTGCTTGGTGGAGGTGATGTCGGCGAACCGGGCGGCGTTGACCGAGGTCTGGTCGTAGAACTCCTGGTCCACGGGGAAACCCTGCTCGGCGATCTTGATAGCGGGCTGGAGCAGCGCGTCGAGCCTACGGGTGCCGAATCGGCGTAGCGCCTGGTCCCACTGCGCGAGCGTGCCTGGTACACCCACCGACAGGCCGCTGGTCACCGCGTCGGCGAAGGGCAGCGCCTGCCCCGTGGACGGGTCGATGAACGTGTCCGCCTTCGTCGCCTGCGGTGCGGTCTCCCGTCCATCGATCGTGTGGACGCGATGGGTCTCAGCGTCGTAGTAGACGAAGAACCCGCCGCCGCCGATCGCCGCGACATACGGCTCGGTCACCCCCAGGGTGGCGGCCGCCGCGACCGCTGCATCGGCGGCATTACCGCCCTGCTTGAGTACCTCCAGAGCGGTGCGGCTGGCATCGAGGTCCACCGTGGACACCGCGCCCCCGTACCCGGTCGCCACGGCCTGCTGCTTGACCGGCCCGGGCGCAGGTACGGGCGAGACGGCCGGACGGGCGGCCGCTTGGCCGGTCACGGCCAGCGACGCCGCGGTGATCAGGGCGAGCCCGAGGGCGGTACGGGATGTGCGGCGGTGGAGCATGAGACCTCCCCGGTGGGGCACGGCCGGTGGTGGCCGATGCTCTCAACACTGTCACCGAGGCCCCATCGGCACCATCCGGGCGGCCGACCCCGGCCAACTGCCCACTGCCCACTGCCCACTGAGCCCAGCGCAGATGCGCTGGCAGCTCATGGTTTCCGAGAATTGTTGTGAACTGCTTGACGACCCATCTCCGCTTGACCAAGCTCTTCCGAGTCGCGATCGAGGCATTTGCGGAGGTTTTGGTGTCTGTACGGGGTAAGCCGCTGTTTGCCGGACTGGCCGGGGCCGCTTTGGTCACGACGGGGTGTGCCACTTCGGTCAGCGTCCCGGCCTCGCCGGTGGCACTCACCCAGCAGGTGCTGTTCCGCAAGAAAACGCACGGCTATGGCTGCTTCCGGATCCCGGCGATCGTCAAGACGAACAAAGGGACCCTGCTGGCCTTCGCCGAGGCCCGTAAAAAGTGGTGTGGCGACTCCGGCAACATTGATCTTGTGGTGCGGCGGTCGACCAACGGCGGCGCCACCTGGGGATCGCTGAAAGTGGTGTGGCGCGGGTCGGGGACCCACGGTAACCCGGCGCCTGTGGTGGACGCCGCGACCGGCCGGATCACAGTGCTGACGACCTACAACTCTGCCTCGTCGGACTCCGTGCGCACCCCGTACATGCTGCAGAGCATCGATGACGGAGTCACCTGGAGCAAGGCCAAGAGCCTGGAGAGCCAGATCGACAAGACGGCGTGGAGGTGGTACGCCACCGGCCCGTCGCACGGTATCCAGCTGAAGTACGGCAGTCACAAGGGACGGCTCGTCGTCGGCGCCAACCACTCCACGGTGTCGGGCGGGCTCACCGGTGGGCACCTGGTCTACAGCGACGATGGCGGCCTCAACTGGAAGATCGGCGCGGTCGACGACCCGGCGAAGAAGAACGGCAAGCAGCCGCTCAAGCCGCAGGAGCTCAGCGCCGTCGAGCTGACCGACGGTTCCGTGGACGCCGTCGCGCGTAACAACGGCGGAACCGCCTCCGGCCACCGCGCGTACGCGATCAGCAAGGACGGCGGGCAGGCCTTCTCGACCAAGTTCACGGTGATCCCGGGCCTGGTGACACCGGTGGTGCAGGGCTCGACCCTGCGGCTGCGCAGCACCGGCGACGGCGACCGCTACAACCGGATCCTGTTCGCCGCCCCCGCAGACCCCAGCAAGCGGCGCTACCTGACGATCCGCTCCTCGTGGAACGAGGGTAAGACCTGGACGACCAGCAAGCGGATCACCTCGGACTACTCCGGCTACTCCGACCTGGTCAAGCTCGGCACCGGAAAGATCGGCCTGCTCTACGAGGGCGGTACCTCCGACGCCCGCGACGAGATCAGGTTCGCTCGCTTCACCGAGGGGGATCTCGGTGGCGTCGACCCGTCCGGGACGCCGACCACCCCGGACGCCTCCGGCGCGGGCCTCACCACGTTCGTCCGCGGTGGTGCCGCGCTGGGCGCAGGCCGCTACGGCAAGGCGATCACGCTGAACGGTTCCGACGGCCGGCTGGAGCTTCCGTACGCGGAGTCGCTGGCGGTCGGCAGTGGCGACTTCACCGTCACGGCGTGGATCAAGTACGGATCGACCGCCGGCTCCCTACCGATCTTCTGGGCGTACGGGCAGGACACGGCATCGCAGGTCTGGCTGCTGGCCGAGCCGGCGAGCAAGCGGATCCGCGGCTTCATCCGTACCTCGGCGGGCAAGGCGGCGGTGGTGTCCTCCACCAAGGCGTACAACGACAAGGCCTGGCACCATGTGGCCCTGCAGCGGTCCGCCGGCAAGCTGCTGCTCTGGGTCGATGGGACGAAGGTGGCCTCGGCCAAGGCGCCGTCCGGGTCGGTCAGCACCACCCGGCCCTTCAAGGTCTACTTCGGGCAGCGCCTCGACGGCCGCAATCACTTCGCCGGGAGCATCGATGAGGCGCGCATCTACCGCCGCGCACTGACCTCCGCGGAACTGGCCGCGATCCGTACCGCCAACAGCACCGGCGCCTCCGGGCTTGCCTTCCGGCTGCCCCTGGACTCGGTCACGCCCTGACTCAGGTCTTCCGAGCGACCCCGCCCACGAACGTGTAGTGGATCGGGGTCAGTTCGAGGGTGCGGCCCACCTGCTCAACGTCCACTTCGTACGGCCGCCACAGCGGCACTGGGACGAGGCCGGGTTCGAGCAGTTCCAGGTCGCCGAAGTAGGCGAGGATCTCGTCGCGGGTCCGCCATCGTCCAGTGCCGAGCCGCTCATTGAACAGTTGCTCCACTGCAACGGCCTGTGCGGCTAGTTCCGGATGCTCCGCCCCCGGGTTGTGGAAGTGGGAGATGGCGACGTGGCTGCCCACGGGCAGTCCGTCGATGAGCCGTGCGGCGATGCCCGTGGGGTCCTCGTGATCGTTGAGATGGTGCAGGATCGCGAAGAGCAGCAGCCCGACCGGTTGGTTGAAATCGATGAGCGCGCGGGACTCGGGGCTGTTCAGGATCACCTCCGGTTCGCGGAGGTCGGCCTGCACGACCGCGGTGGTGCCGTCGTTGGCGAGCATTGCCCGGCTGTGCGCGAGGACGATCGGGTCGTTGTCCACGTACACGACGTGCGCCCAGGGAGCGACCTGCTGGGCGACCTCATGCACGTTCCCCTGGGTGGGCAGTCCCGACCCGATGTCGAGGAACTGGCGGATGCCGGCCTCCGCGGCGAGGTAGCGCACGGCACGCTGCAGGAAATCCCTGTTGGCCCGGGCCGTCTGGGGTCCGTCGGGGGCGATCTCCAGGGCCATCTTGGCCACCTGCCGGTCGACGGCGAAGTTGTCCTTGCCGCCGATCATGAAGTCGTAGACGCGGGCGATGCTGGGCACATTCGTGTCAATGCTCTGCGGTACCCACTCTTTCTCGGACATCGCAGGATCCCTTGCGCGTCGTTAAGACAACAGTCAATGCCGGGAATCTAGTGGGGGAATACTTAAATCCTCATTAAGCAGTCCTTATGGAGAAGCGATTGGCCAAAATCGGCCACATCCCTGCCCGGCCGTCGCTTGCGGCAGCCCACTCAGCCGACCTGGGAAGGTCGGGATCGGCGGGGTGTACGAGGCGTACGTGACGAGCGACGCCCTCTCCGTCATCCTTCGTGCGGGCCTTCCTTATCACGTGCTTTGATGCTGGCCACCTCGGTATTCATTGGTGATAAGTCGAACTGGGAGCTTTGTCATGAGGCGTTGGTCGGTGTCCAGCATGTTCTTGCTCGGGTGTGCGTTGGTGACCGCGCTGGCGGGCTGCGGGTCGGCTGGAGGCGGCGGGTCCAGAGCCGGCGGCGGGGCGGCAAGCGACGGGCCTCCGCCGGGTGGCTGGCCGCAGCCGGAGAACGGCCGGCTCACCGAGGGGATGTGTGGGCTGCTGACCAATGCGGACTACGCGAGGTTCGGCCATCAGCGGTTGCCGAGCGTGTCCGTGAAACGCTCCGAGTCCGGCGCCAACGCGGTCGATTGCCTGTACATGACCGAAGATGAGCTGGCGCTGAACCTCCAGCCGACCTCGGAGGCCGCCAAGCTGGTGTTCGCCGCCGAGTTGGAGACCCACAAGAAGCGGCTGGTCTCGGAGAAGCGGGAGTCGATCCTGGCGACCGACGTGGTGCAGGGTGCCGACGAGAGCTGGTTCGACTACTGGACGCTCGGCACCAGCGCCGGCCAGTTCAAGGAGCACGAGCTGCAGGTGCGCCGGGGCGCGTTGATCGTCAGCCTGACGCTCAGCGGAATCAAAGGGAAGAACGAGAAAGATCCGCGCGGGGTCCTGGCCGGCCTCGCCGGCCTGCTCCTAAAGCGCATCCCGGACGTCGGCAAGACGGACACGGGAGTCACGCACAAGGTCAGATACAAGGTGAGCGGTACGGGCAGGGCCAAGACGATCAGATACAGCGATCCGACCGGGGGGAAGCTCGTGGAGCGGAAGAACGTGCCGCTGCCATGGAGCGTCGAGCTGCCGATGGCCTCGCTGGGCCGGCAGCAGGTGCCGCTGACGCTCAACGCGCTGGCCAACGGGCTGATGGTCGCGATCGGATGCAGCGTCTCGGTCGACGGCAAGCCGGTGACCGAGCAGCCGCCACGGATCGGCGGTCTTGCCCTTTGCCAGGGCAACTACACCGAGACCAGGCAATAGGAGGCGGCGACCCGGCAGCGTCCGGCATCGTTCCGGTTTCCCTCGACGCGACGAGGCCGGATCGCCGGCGGCACATCAGGTCACGGTGGCCCAGTGGGCGAGCAATATCCCCACATCTTCTGTTCGACCAGGTCAGAAAACTTGAACCGGAGCGCTTCCGCCGGTGCGTAGGTGCGGTTTGATCTCGTTCAGACCGGTCTCGTGCTTCCGCACCGCTGGCGGTAGGCGAACGCCGCCTCCGCGGCCGTCGGATCGCGGCGGGTGAATCCTTTGGTGATGTTCGCGCCTCATGCATGTGCCGACAACAGCGTCGGGACAGGATCTGGAGGTTGTCGTGATCGTTGGTGCCGTCGTCATCGTCGCGGTTGTGCTCATCTGCGCGTGCAGTGTCGTCGTGCTGCGCCGGCGGGGTCGCTAGCGTGGCTGACTCGACCTGGTTCAATGAGCAACTGATCGCCGCCGCGCAGGGTGGTGACGTCGAGTCGATCGCCGTGCTGGTGTCCGGCGCGCACCCGCACGTGCAGCGATTCGCGCACTCGCTGTGCCTCGCCCGAGGATGCTGAGGACGCCGCGCAGGAAGCGTTGATCATCCTCTACCGCAAGATCGGGACGCTGCGGGCCTCCGGTGCCGTACGAGGAGGTCATGCGGCAGTTGACGGCCGTGTTGCAGTGGCTCGTGGGAGGCCGGTTGGAGGGTCCCGTCGACCTACCTGGCGTTGATCTGACTCCGGAAGTCCTTCGAGGGTTCTCGTTGTGCCTGAGGATTGGTCAGATATCAGGGCGGCGAGGTAAAGCACGCACGCGCGGTCCAGGGCGTCTTCGGGGGCGCCGCCGACGTCTCCGGCGTGCAGACCAGGCCCCATAAACCACGGCCATGCCGAATACGCTGGACTGTGTTGCCGGTCCAGCGAAAGGCCAGGTCAGGGGAGCTAAGCCGTCGGTCCATGTCATCTCGGCCCGCGCTCATCCGAACCTAACAGCCGCTACGCACAGAACGGCTCGTTGCAGAGATGACGTGGTAGCGAACCGTTCCCGGCATGGTGCCCGTGGTGTTCCCCGTGAGTTCTCCGCGGCAGGGAGGCCGTACGCCAGGGGAGCCAGTAGGCCAACCGCGCCTCACTAGGTGGTGGTGTTTTTGGGCATGGGTTCGGGCCGCCCCTTTTGGTTGGGTGGGGGCGGTCTGGAGGGGTGTGGCGGGCTGGGTGATCAGGGGGCGCCTGGTTGTCGGCTGCTGCTGCTTCTGGTGGTGGTGGTGGTCTGGTGCTGGTGGTTGGTGGTGCTGTCGGGGTGGGTGGTCCAGGGCGGGAGGATCCGCACGACCGCCCGTCCTCGGGTGTCGCGGGTTTGGGTGATCTGGTCGGCGTGGTCTTCGACCCACCTGTTGTGCCAGCCGCAGGCGGGGGCGAGTTTGTGCAGGTCTGTGGGGGTGCCGAGTTTCCAGCCGCCGTCGAGGTGGTGGATTTCGCACAGGT
>JAOPYO010000084.1 GCA_025964575.1 Actinomycetes bacterium | reverse complement strand
GACAGCGATGCTGCAAAGCAGCGGACGCGCTCAGGAACCCATCGGGGGGGGCCCCCCCCCCCCCCCCCACCACTGGCTACCGGAAAAGGACCGGCAACGGATCGATCAGGACTGGAGGCCGCAGCCGGCAATCGGCCGGAAGCCGTAGTCCTTGATGATTTCGGGATGCTTGCAGAAGTAGCCACCGTCCGCCGCGGTGCCGAACACCTTCGTGTACTTCGGGGCGATGGTCTCGGTGCCGGAGACCTTCTTGACCACGTTGTAGACGAGGCGCAGGAACTGCGACGGGAACGATGCGCTCAGCTGGACGTTCGCACCGGTGCCCTCAGTCGGGGCGGTCTTGTTGATCTGGTGCAGGACGTAGACGCCGTGCTGGTCGTTGTGCTTGTGCACCGCCTGAGCGAGCCACTTGCCGATCGAGTAGGGCGCGATCACGTTCGCGTTCTTCGGCAGGGCCGTGCCCGTGTTCTCCTGAGTCTCCTTGACGCACTTACCGATCTGCTCGGGGAGCAGTCCGAGCGCGGCCACAAAGAACTTGCGGGTGCCGGAGTTGGCCTGCGGAATGTAGGGCTGGATGACGTTGCGGGTGTAGCTCTTGGTGATGATGGTCTTCTTGACCCGGACCTTCTTCTTCTTGCCCTTGACCGTCTTGGTCACCCAGACCCATTTGGTGGTCTTCTTGATGTGCAGGGTCTTCTTGCCACCGACCTGGTCCCAGTACACCGCCTTGGGGCTGCAGATGTAGATGTCGGCCAGCTGGGACTTCGTCAGCGACACCGGCGCGTTGCTGTTCGGGACGGTGGCCCACGTAACGCCGTCCTGGGCCAGGGCCAGGAACGCCACCGTGGGGGAAGTGGTCCCCCTGCTGCTCGAGGACCGGGCGAAGTCGAGGTCGCCCTTCGAGTCGGCCAGCAGGGCCTTGATGCCCGCACCGGAGCCGTCCGGCCGAAGGATCGAGGTGGCACCCGCCTTGGGGGTGATGGTGTCGGGCTGGGGGGTCGCGTCCCAGGAGTAGACCTTGGGCGCGCCCGCCGCCACCTGGAGGTTGTAGGCCTTCGAGAGCGCGCCGACCAGCTCCTGGGTGGTGTCAGAGCCGACGCCCACGATGTCGGTCGCCGCCGGGGTGACGCCGGGCGCCGGGTCGGCGTATGCAGGCGTCACGGTGGCCGCCACCATCGCGGTGACCGCCGCCGCGAAAACGGCCTTCTTGATCAGATGAGCCACTGGTCCTCCGGTGAGGATGCCACGGCGGCACACTGCTGCCACCGACGGGCCACCAAGGCCCGCGTGGGGAAGACTGAGGGCAACACGCTAAAAATAGAGGCGCGCAGAGTGGCTGATCTGCGGCGAGCTGACGACCTATGCGTTAACGAGCGAAGCGTGACCTTCCCGATCATTTAAGTGAGAAGACCGGGACAACCCGGTATTAGGTGAGCGAAAACACCCTTGAAGCTGTCACTGGGAATGTCAGCGAAGCGCGTCCAGAACGTGTGCGCGAATGACCGACAGCCGCTCCGCGTCGCTGATGGGCTTGCCCTCTTCGTCCACGACGTAGAACACGTCGACCGCGTTGGCGCCGAGCGTGTCGACCTGGGCTGCGCGCACCTGCAACCCGCAGGCGCCCAGGGCCTGACCGATCCGCCAGAGCAGCCCCGGCCGGTCGTGCGCCCGTACCTCCACGACGGTGGCCGTCTCCGAGGCGTCACCGACGATCGTCACCCGGGGCGGCGGCACGGCCACCCCGCGCCGGACCCGCATGGAACGGGCCCGCCGCTCCAGCTGAGCGGCGACGTCGAGCCGGTCGGCCAGCACCCGCCGCAGGTCGGCCTCCAGCGCGGCCGGGTCGGGCGGGGTGCCGTACTCCGGTACGGCGGTTAACTCGATCACCGCTGCGGCGCCCTCCGAGCCCAGCCCTGGAGTGATCGCCCGGGCCGTGCGCACGACCAGCCGGTGCAGGGCGAGCACCCCCGCCGCCTGCCAGAGCAACCCCGGCCGGTCGGGGGCCGCCACGGTGACCCGCGAGCCCGCGACCCGTACGGCCGCACCACCGTGCCGGACCAGCGCCAGCTGCTCGGCGGTCGGCTCGGGACTGCGCGGCGGTGCTCCTCCGGCCAGCACCGCGTCCACCCGGCGCACCATCTCGGCGATGAGACCGGCCTTCCAGGGGCTCCACGCGGCGGGCCCGGTGGCCTGTGCGTCGGCGGTCGCCAGGGCGGCCAGCAGCTCGAGCACCTCGTGACTGCCGACCGCCTTGGCCGCGGTCTCGATGGTGACCGGGTCATCGAGGTCGCGCCGGGTGGCCGTCTCGGGGAGCAGCAGATGATGTCGGACGACCGTTTCGAGTACCTCCACGTCCGCCGGGTCGAAGCCCATCCGGATGCCCAGGTCGCGGGCCACGACCGCGCCGCTGCGGGAGTGGTCGCCGGGCCAGCCCTTCCCGATGTCGTGCAGCAACCCGCCGACCAGCAGCAGGTCGGGCCGGGCGACGTCACGGGTCATCGCGGCGGCGCCGGTCGCGCACTCGACCAGGTGCCGGTCGACGGTGAACCGGTGCACCGGGTTGCGCTGCGGACGGTTGCGCACCCGTTCCCAGTCGGGCAGCAGCCGTACGATCAACCCGGCCTGGTCCAGCGCCTCCCACACCCCGATCGCGGGCGGTCCCGCGCCGAGCAGCCCGACGAGGGCGTCCCGCGCTGCGGCGGGCCAGGGTACGGGCATCGGCGCCGACCGCTCGGCGAGCCGCTCCACGGTGGCGGGGGCGAGTGGCAGCCCGGCCTGGGCGGCGGCCGCGGCCACCCGCAACACCATCGTCGGGTCGGTCACGTCCGCGCCGCGGGCCAGCACCACCTCGCCCGCGTGCTCGACCACGCCGTCGGCCAGCGGCCGGCGCTCGGTCCGGCCGCCCGGAGAACAGAACCGGTCCACGTGCCGCCAGACATGGTCGGCGGCGTAGGTCACGGTGCGGGAGGCTTCGACGACGGTACGGAGCAGTACGTTGGCGTCGAGCATCCCGAGGGCCTGGGCGACGGTCTCCTGCTCCTGCAGGAGGAGCCGATCGGCGGACCGCCCGGTCACCTCGTGCAGGACGTGCCGTACGTCCAGCAGCAGTTCGTAGGCGTCGCGGACCCGATGGTCGGGGGCGGGCGCCACCCACGAGGCGGCCACCGCGTACATCGCGTGCACGTCGCGCATGCCCCCGTGTGCGTCCTTCAGGTCCCCTTCGAGCAGGAACGCCAGCTCGCCCTTCTGCTCCCAGCGCTCGCGGGTCATCGCGGCGAGTTCGGCCAACCGCCGTCGCGCGTCGGCCCGCCAGTCCGCCAGTACGGCCGTCCGCAGCTCGTCAACGAGCGTGTGGTCGCCGGCGATCCGGCGAGCCGAGAGCAGACCCAGCGCGGCCTTCATATCGGACCGCGCCACCGACCTGGCTTCTGTGAGAGTGCGGACCGAATGGTCCAGCCGCAACCCGGAGTCCCAGACGGGATACCAGATTCGCTCGGCGATGGCGGCGACGTCCCCCCGGCCCCGATGCAGCAGCACGAGGTCCAGGTCACCACCGGGGGTGAGCTCACGGCGCCCATGGCTGCCCACCGCGATCAGTGCGACGCCCTCGGGGTTCGGCGGGGTGGGATGAGCAAGGGGGCTCGGCGGGGCGGGATGGGAAAGGGGGCTCGGCGGGGCGGAATCGGGGTTGGGATGAGCAGTGCGCCCGGCACCGAGGAGCTCCGCGAGCCATCGGTCCAGCTCGTCGGCGCGGGCAGCGCGAGCGCCTTGACGGAGCTGACGGGCCCGGGCCGTGCGATCAAGTGGACTCTCGGCCTCCCCCACCGGCTCGTCGGTACTCGGCGCCACCGCTTCGTAGTGCACCAGCTCTCCTCTCGCCTTCTGGCGATCGCGAATACCGTCCGGCTGTTCGCCGTGTCCTTTGAGGGTGTCACGGTGTCGTTACCGAAATGTTTCTCTCCAAAGCCGAAAAGGGCGCCCCGAGCCGAATTGGCTCGGGGCGCCCCCTGTCCGGTTCGCGTCCTCCCCCGATCAGACCAAGTGCGCTCAGAGCGCCTCGGCACCGACCTCGCCGGTACGGACCCGGATCACCGTCTCCACCGGGACCGACCAGACCTTGCCGTCACCGATCTTGCCGGTCTGCGCGGCCTTGACCACGACGTCGATCACGTCGTCGGCGTCCTCGTCGTCCACGAGGACCTCGACCTTGAGCTTCGGCACCAGGTCCACCTTGTACTCCGCGCCGCGGTATACCTCGGTGTG
>JAOPYO010000392.1 GCA_025964575.1 Actinomycetes bacterium | reverse complement strand
CGGACGGAGCACCAGCTCTGTCAAGACGTTCCTTTGGCGGCTGTAGTCGGTCTTCAGCTGGCGCGCCGGGACAGGCCAAACATCCTCGGTGAAGTTGCTTTGCGGGGTTGCGACCGTCCAGAGTGCTTCGGGCGGCGCTCAATGTGCCCCGTTTAGTCCACTGAAGAGCTGCTTCCTGAAATGATTCACGTGACTCGGCGGGGCAGCTGGTACGTCACCTCGGTACCTAGCTGACCGAGGGTAAGGGGGAGGTGCCTTATGGAGGCGCAGATTCGGGTGTCAGGTGGCGACGATGTCGCGGAGTTCATTGCGCTGCGGGAATGGCTGACCGGTGAGCGGGCTCTGACCGGTACGGTGCGTGTAGTCCAGCTGCCGCCTGGTGAGGGTGAACTGGGCGGAGTCTTCGACATGCTCGCGGTGGTACTCGGGTCGGGTGGCGCCGGGGTCGCGTTGGCCAAGTCCCTGACGGTGTGGCTGCAGACGCGCCGCACGGATGTGACTGTCACCGTTACCTCCCCTTCCGGCAGCGTGAAGCTCGACGTGCAGCGGATCAAGGACGCCAGCGTGCTGCCGCTGCTGGAGGAAGTGCTGCGCGAACACGATGAGCGCTGACCTGCCCGACTACTCCCGGTCCCGGGCGATCCTGATCGGCACCTCGGTCTACCAGGATCCACATTTCCGGCCGTTGCCAGCGGTGGCCAACAACCTGCGCGGCATGCACGAGGTCCTCACCGATCCGGCGCTGTGCGCATGGCCGGCCGAGCGGACGACTGTCCTGAAAGATCCCTCCGACGTCCGTAAACTCGTACAGCGACTGCGGCGCCTCGCTCAGGAGACCACTGATGTGCTGCTGGTGTACTTCGCCGGGCACGGCACCATCACGCGGCGGGGACAGCTGTGCATGATCCTCACCGACACCGAGTCCGCCGATGCCGACATCACCGGACTGGAGTTCGAGCGGGTCAGCGAAGCGCTCCTGGACAGCCCTGCCCAGATGAAAATCGTGATCTTGGACTGCTGCTACTCGGGCCGCGCTATTGAGGTACTGTCCGGCGCAGACGCCATCGCCGACAGTACCGACACGCGAGGCGTCTATACCCTGACCGCCAGCGATCACACCGCTCACGTCGTCGCTCTCGATCAGCAGGCCGACGCCTACACCTCCTTCACCGGCGAACTCCTGGATCTGCTCTGCACCGGCATCGTCGGGGGGCCGCCGAAGCTCATGCTGAACGACATCTATCTCCACCTGCGTCACCGCCTGGGGGCCGCAGGGCTCCCTACCCCCAACCAGCGGGGCACTGACACCGCCGACCGGTATCCCTTCACCCAGAACGCCGCTAGCGCAGAAACCTGCGCTAGGGGTGAGGAGGGAACAAACACCCTCGACCTTCCGGTGGATGCGCAAACGAGGGAACCGCCTTCCCCGATCGACCCACCCGGGGGCGAGACGGCGGTAGGAGGGGCAGGGAGAGAAGAAAGCAAGGCGCCAGACTCGGGTGGGGTGGCGGTCGGCCCGATGATCATGGGTCAGGTGCTGCGGGGCCGGGACATCACGGTGACTCTGCCTACAGGTTCGCGGTCCTACGAGATCGGCGGTGGCGAGCCAGGGTGGAGGGGGCCGTTCCAGCAGGCGTACAACGAACTGATGAACGAAACGAACTGGATCGGTCATCCTGTGACCGATGCGTACGTGGAAGGCCCGGGCGTTGTACAGCGCTTCGAGTCGCATCTATCACTGTTCGGATGGGTGCTATGTGCCCTTCCCCATCAACGGCCTGTCGCTGTCGCCGGCGAGGTCTGGCAGGCATTGGAGGCCGCTGGCGGGGGAGTTCCGGGCGGGGATGGACTGAGCGCCGTTGGGTTTCCCGCTCCGACCTCTCAAACAACCCGCAGGATCGACGCCCAGGCAACTCGCCTCGATCTGACAGGCGGTCAATGGGGGAAAGGGCTGCTGCTGCGCGACACGGACGGGGAGGACTGGCGCTGGGAGCCGGTAGCGCGGTTCGGCATGGACATGACACGAGCCGCCGAATACTGGACGGCCGATCGGGCTGCGCAGCAGTTGCGGATGCGCGCGGTGGCAACCCTCCCGTGGGCCGACGCCGGTGACCTCAGCGTCACATCGCAGCGCCGCCTCGTCCTGGAACAGGCCTTGCCGATCAGTAAGTTGGCCGGGGTGACCACGACACTGTCCCGGCACCGGGGAGCGGACCTGCGCGCAGCCGAATGGAACCGCGGCCCGAACCGCAACGCCCTCGACGCATTCAGCTACTCAAGTGTGATGACCGCGCCGGACGGCCGGACCGCGTTGTCGGCCGAGGTGATGATGGCACTACCCAGCACGATGAACTCCTGCGTTGTCACCTGCGCCGAAGTACGGATCGAAGACCTTACTGCATGGGCCGACGCTCTGGCCGCGTCCGGAGGGACCCCCCGGGAGGACCTACGGTTGTCGGTGCAGGAGATGGTGGAGTTCTTCGCTGTCGCCTGGCAGACCGCTACCGAAGTGCTGGCCTCCGTCGTTACGGACAACGTCTCCGCGATGCGGTGGGCCGACCCGCCGACGGTCGAGCTACGTCTCAGCGCCGAACGCCGCTACGACACCACCCCGCAACCTCAGCCGATGCTAGACGATTACATTGATATGAGCCCGTTTGGCAGCAGCGATCGTGGCCAGCTCCGTCAAATGGCAGTGACGATCACCGCGCCACCTCGCCTCGACCGCCGGCAGGACCTGACCCGTCAGGCGATGGTGTACATGGCACAGCAGTTCGGATTCCTCGATGTCACCGAAGAGGGTCTCTGACTGTGTCAAGCCCGCCATGTCTCTGACGAGGTCACCCGATGTCCGGGAACGACCCAAGTTCTCTGACACCCCTCGGTCACATCCAACCGATTTGCCTCACGGATGGGCCGCTGTCTAGGGCAAAACCGACTGCTCGCCGATCGCACCGCTTTCGGTGATCTGGTGGATAGTCGCGGCATCATCGTCGCGCTTAGGATGTGCGGGCCACCGATAGAGCCAGGCGCAGCACTGAGCCCGGAAGGGGACTCCTCGTGGACCACCGCGAAACGCGGCCCCACCAGGTGCGGTTCCGACCATGATCGTCCCCGGATTCGCCCCGCGAGCAACCATGGGTTCCAAACCACCCCAAAACGACAACTGGGCATTCATGATCACTCCATGAATGCCCAGGTCAGACGGGGTGCGCCGTCAGGGACTTGAACCCCGAACCCGCAGATTAAGAGTCTGCTGCTCTGCCAATTGAGCTAACGGCGCTTGCCTTCGAAGTGCCCTTCGGGCCCTTGCGACGACCTGAACTTTAGCAGCACCCGTGAGCCTGCGCGAATCGTTTGATCTCCCTGGTCGTACCGCTGACCTGGGCCACGGAGCAGAACGATCACCGCGGATCGCGGGGTGGTGGCCGTTACCTGGCCAACCCCGCGAACACGGTGAATCTGCCACGCGGCCAGGTCACACGTCATCTATGCGTCGGTCCTACCAGCGGTCGTGGACCTGTGGACGGATTCGATCGTCGTAGAGATCCCGGATCGCGGCGAGAGTCTTGTCCGGAAGCGCCGGAAGGTCCGCGGCAAGGGCGTTAGCGGTGGCCTGTGAGGCGTTGCGCGCGCCGGGGATCACTGTGGTCACGCCTGGCTGCTGGATGATCCAGCGCAGCGCCGTCTGGGCCGGCGTCGCTCCAGTGGGTGCGAGTGCGGAGAACTCGACGGCCGCTTCCACTCCGGTGTCGTAGTCGACGCCGGAGAAGGTCTCGCCCACGTCGAACGCCTCGCCATGCCGGTTGTACGCGCGATGGTCGTCGGCGCCGAACACGGTGTCGTGGCGGTATCGCCCGGACAGCAGGCCGGAGGCCAGCGGCACCCGTGCGATGATGCCCACCCCGGCGCCGGCCGCGGCGGGCAGTACCAGCTCCAGCGGCTTCTGACGGAACGCGTTGAGAATGATCTGTACGGTGGCGGTGCCCGGCCGTGAGATCGCGGTCAGTGCTTCCTCGCAGGTCTCCACGCTCACCCCGTACGCCGCGATGCGCTGCTCCGAGACCAGCGTGTCCAGTGCATCGAACACCGCTGCGGAGGAGTAGACCGAGGTGGGCGGGCAGTGCAGTTGTACGAGGTCCAGCCGGTCGACGCCCAGATGAGATCGTGATCGGTCGACCCAGGACCGGAAATTCGACAGGGTGTACTGCGCGGGGTCGAGGGGGGCCCGGCGTCCCATCTTGGTGGCGACGAACACATCGGGGTGATCGCGCAGGAAGCGGCCGATGGTCTGCTCGCTGCGCCCGTCACCGTAGACGTCGGCGGTGTCGAAGAAGGTCACGCCCGCTTCGACGGCGGCCTCCAGGACGGCCATGGCGTCCTTCTCCTCGACCTCCCCCCAGTCTGCGCCGAGCTGCCAGGTGCCCAGCCCTACGACCGTGAGCGGCCGGCCGAGCCTGCTGGCAAGACGTTGTTCCATGATGACGATTGTCTCCTCATAGGTGTCGCGACCTAAGGAAGCCGCGGCAAAGAGCGATACGAACGGTGAGCAGGGTGCCGCCGATGACCACGGCCGCGATGGCGTCGAGCTCCATGCCGACGGCGTGCAAACCGTACCCGGACAGCATGTAGAAGGACAGCAGCACCCCGGCCAGGGCCGAGCAGAAGCCGCTGACGACGTATGCGGTGATCTTGACACGGCCGGTGGGCAGGCCCATGAGCAGGGCCGACTGCTCACTGCCGCCGACCGCGTAGACGGCGCGGCCGGTCCGTGTGTAGTGCAGCACGTAGTAGGCGATGCCGAGCACGGCGAGGGCGATGACCACGCTGGGGGAGACGAACAGGTCTCCCGGGAGCGGGATCCGAGTCTGCGCGAAGCTGGTGAACACCGGATCGGTGATGGAGATCGAGTTGATGCTGATCGTGTAGCAGAGGCCGCGGGCCAGGAACATGCCGGCCAGTGTCACGATGAACGGCTGGATCTCGAAGTGATGGATGACGCTCCCCATCGCGAATCCGGCGAGCGCGCCCACCGCCAGGACCAGCGGAATGACGATCAGCGTCGGCCATCCTTCCTTCTGCACGAGGAAGGCGGAGATCATCGTCGACAGCGCGGCCATGGCTCCGACGGACAGGTCGATACCGCCGGTGAGGATGACGAAGGTCGCCCCCATGGCGGCCACCAGCAGGAAGGCATTGTCGATGAACAGGTCCAGGAAGACCTGGCCGGAGAAGAAGTTGTCATATCTGATGGACCCCGTACCGAACAGCACGAGGAACAGGCCCAGGGTCACCAGCACCGAGACGTAGCGTTGCAGGCCGGGCAGCCGGAGGCCCCGTACAAGAGGGACTGTGGTCATGGGCGACGATCCGGCGGGACCGGATGCCGACCAGGCGGCTGGCCTCGGCGTTGCCGCCGACGGCCTCCAGCAACAACCCCAGTGCGGTCTTGCGGGTCAGGAGCCCGGTCAGCGCGACCACCACGCCCACCACCAGGATTGAGAACGGGAGCGTGAGCCAGTAACCGCCGCCGATCAGTTTGTACGACGTGCTGTGGATCGTGATGATCTGCCCGCCGGTGATCAGCTGCGCGACTCCGCGCCCGGCGACCATGAGGATCAGGGTCGCGATGATGGGCTGAATACCGATGCGGGCGACGAGCACTCCGTTGGCGACCCCGAGCACCAGCGCCACGAGCAGGGCGACCGCCACCGCGGTCAGCACGCTGTGCTGCTTGCTGATCAGGTAACAGGCCAGGGCTCCGGAGATCGCCACCACCGAGCCCACGGACAGATCGATGCCCGCGGCGGCGATCACCAGGGTCATACCGAGCGCGACCAAGATCAGTGGGGCGCCGAACTGCACGAACAAGCCGTCTACGTCGCCGACGAGAGGCGCGCGGCCGCGTACGACCGGCTTTACGAGATCTACACCGAACTGCACGGGGGCGGCACCGGCGCGCTGCACACCCTGTGGCGCATCCGCAACGCGGCGGCCGACCGATCAGTCCTTGGCGGGGACGGCGCTCATGATGCCGCGCCAGAGGGCGATGGCCGTCGCCCGTGAGCTCACGCCGAGCTTGGAGTAGATCCGGTTGACATGGTTCTTGACCGTTTTCTCGCTCAGAAAGAGCTCGCGGGCGATCTCGCCGTTGGACCGGCCGCCGGAGATGAGGTCCATCACCTCGGCCTCCCGAGCGGACAGCCCGAGGCTGGCCTTGCTCGCGTCCCGGACGCTGCGGATCAGGTCCCGTACCGTGAATTCACCCGGCACCAGATGGCCGCAGGCGCCGCCACGGAGAGCGGTCTCGATGGTGGGGCGGTCGTCGGCCCCGGTCAGGACGAACACCCGGGCCGTACGGCTGAGGGGGGTTGCATGGCCGGTCCGGGCGGAATCCGCGTCCAGCAGGACGACGTCGGGGCGGAGTCGGTCGGCCAGGGTGACCGCGCCGTCCCCGTCGGTGGCCTCGCCGATCACCTCGAGTTCGATGCCGTCGGCCAGCAAGGTGATGACGCCGGCACGGGCGTCCGGGTCACCGTCGACCACCATCACCCGTAGTGGGGCTGTTCCGTCAACACTCATCCGGCCTCCGAAGGGCGTGGGATGTCGTTCACTCGGATAACGCCGGAGCATAACGGGGATCGTCGATCATCGGATAGATCGAAAGCAGCGAAAAGGCGTGCTCGTCAAAAAGACCCGCACGTCTTTTCTGCCGTGGCTGACACTCGCGGCATCCATGCGGTCCGGGCTTTGGCGGTTCTCCCACCTCGTCGGCGATGGCCGTGCGGACCCACTTCGGTGCTGGTCTGGGTGCCCGCAGGCTTGCCGCGGGACGCGGCCGGCCGTCACGGCGTGGCGTTCGCCCTAGTCGAAGGCTTGCTCCGCGAAGTGATCATCATCGATCACGTTTCGCTTCCTCGGCATGTACAGGTATGCCGTGCGCGACTACAAACGCCCGGGCGACGCGGGCGGTATCAAGGCCGGCACCTTCGTCACCTCGATGGCTCAGCAGTCAGGGGGATCGTCGACAAACCAGGTCAGCGACCCTGACCCGGGTAAACCCAGCGGTCGGCGGCAAAAATCAAGGGCCTGGTCATCACGTCGATGACCAGGCCCCTTGGTGTTTCTGGATGGGGTGAGTGACGGGACTCGAACCCGCGACATCCTGGACCACAACCAGGTGCTCTACCAGCTGAGCTACACCCACCATTGCCGAGATCGCCCCGGCCTACGAAAGTGTAGCGGTTCCTGGGGAATGCTCAACCAGACGTGGCGACGATCTCAGCGGAAAGGGCGCGAGCGGTCTCGGAGTCCGGCCCGGGTTGGGGCACGAACACGGCCGCGCGGTAGTAGCGCAGCTCCCGGATGCTCTCGGTGATGTCGGCGAGTGCCCGGTGCCCGCCCTTCTTCTCTGGGCTGGCGAAGTAGACCCGGGGGTACCAGCGCCGGGACAGCTCCTTGATGCTCGACACGTCCACCATGCGGTAGTGCAGATGAGCGTCCAGGGCGAGCATGTCACGGGCCAGGAAGGAGCGGTCGGTGGAGATGGAGTTCCCGCAGAGCGGAGCTTTCTTGGCATCCGGCACATGGGTGCGGATGTAGGAGAGCACGAGCTCCTCCGCCTCGGCCAGACTGACGCCGCTGGGCAGCGCCTTCAACAGCCCGGAGGCGGTGTGCATGTCGCGCACCACTTTCGACATCTGCCTCAGCGCCTCCTCAGGAGGCTTGATCACCACATCGACGCCCTCATCGAGGATGTTGAGCTCGCCATCCGTCACCAACGCGGCGATCTCGATCAGTGCATCTCGGCCGAGGTCGAGGCCTGTCATCTCGCAATCGATCCATACGAGCCGGTCGTTCATGCCCTTCACCCTAAGGCCAAGAATGACTACTGCGCCTTGAGCGAGCTCAGGAGAAGGTCGAGATCGCCCTGGTTCTGGTGGCTGTCAGGGACCGATATGTACATGATGCCCGGCCGCTGGCCGGAGCCACGCTCGATGGCGACCACCAGGGCGGTCTCGTTCTGCCAGTTCCACCCGTTGGCGGTCGCGTCCGGGTAGTGCAACTTGACCTTGTAGTACCAGGCCCGCTTGCCGCTGACCGTGTACGACTTCGACTCCAGGTCCTGCTTGGTGTGGTGCGTGGGGTACGAGCCCGGCTCCACCGCGGTGAACTCGCCCTTGGCGGCCGCCTCGAGGTCGGTGGTGCTGGTGACCGCCGGAGCCAGCAGCCCGGAGTAGGCATTGGCCAGGTACGTGCTGAGCCGGCCGCTCTCCGACTTGTAGCTCTCCTGGACGTGCGCCTCCTCGCCCCGGCTGAAGCCCAGGGTCGCGAGCCCCCCACCGCTGGAGATCGTGGCGGAATACCACTTGCCGCCGAGTTGGGCGTACGACAGCCCCGCGGTGGTGTCGGAGATCGTGCCGATGACGGGTGACTGCCCGTTGGAGGGGGCGGCCTGGCTGCTGGCGGCCGTCGTCGGGCCGTTCGTGGGCGTCGAATCACCACCGACCACCCCGGTGGCGAACAGCGCCGCCACCAGGATGAGGATGACGACCACCGCCCCGCCGCCGCCCAGCGCCCACAACAGGCCGGCGTTGCTCTTCTGCGGATTCTGGACGGGCTGCTGCCAGCCCGGGGTCTGCATCGGAGACTGGAACGGAGGAGGCGTCGCCTGGGGCCCGCCGCCGCTCCACCCCCAACCCTGCTGTCCGTAGCCCGGCGCCTGCTGCTGTCCGTAGTCCACCGCGGGTTGCTGTCCATAGCCGGGAGCCGGTTGCCCGGCTTCGGGCGGCGTGAAGGAGGGGTCGGCTTCGTCCCACTCATCGGCCGGCTGGGTCGCCTGGGTCCACTGGCTGCCGTCCCACCAGCGCTGCAGGCCGGCGGTGCCGTCGGGGTCGCGATACCAGCCCGGCGGTGTCTGGCCGGTCATGACGACCAGACTACGGCCGACATGTCACGACAGGGTCACTCGATCATGTGAATTGTCCGAACGGAACGTCACATGCTCAGGGACCGGGAAACCTGGGCGCAGCAGCGGGTCGGGAACGGGCTCGCCGAAGACCTGCCGGACCGGGAGCACACCCGCCCAGAGGTCGAGCGCATGATCGGCCTCATCGTCGATCGGGGGCCCCTGTCGTATCTTCACCGACGCTTCCGCGAGCGGCAGCGCCAGAACGGTGGTGGCTGCCAGCTCCTTGGGGTCGGGCCGTCGCACGACGTCCCACTGGCCGGGCGCCAGCCGTTCGGTGATCGCGCGCAGTCCGGTGAGCTTCTCGTCCGCGCCCGTGACCGTACGGGGCAGGCCGTAGATCACCGCGCTGCGGTAGTTAACCGAGTGGTGGAAGGCGGAGCGGGCCAGCACGATGCCGTCCAGATGGGTGACCGTCACACAGATCTCGGTGCCTGCGCGCAGGCTGCGGGCGCCGGTCGAGCCGTGCAGATAAAGAGTGTCCCCGTCCCGGCCGTATCCAGTGGGGATCACTCGCGGGGCGCCGTCGATGACCACACCGAGGTGGCAGATCATTCCGGCGTCCAGGACGTCGTAGAGGGTGGTCCGGTCCGTCTGGGCGCGCTCACGAAGGCGACCGAGGCGGGTGCGGTCGGTTGAGGAAAGCGTCATGGCGTCTACGCTAGAAGGCAAGTGGCCTGGTCCAAATGGCCACTCGATGTGAAGAATCGGAGACCACTTGTCCGTCCATGTGGACCTGCCCCTGGTCGTCGACCGGGTGGCGGCCGATCCGCTGAGCGTCCAGGTGACGCGGCAACTCCGTGCGGCCATGCGGGAGGGCCGGGTCACCGCGGGCGAACGCCTGCCCTCCAGCCGGGCCTTGGCCGCCACTCTGGGCGTGAGCCGCACCGTAGTCACCGAAGCGTACGAGCAGCTGTACGCCGAAGGCTGGCTGGAGGGCAGGCACGGCTCCGGCACCTACGTCGCCCACATCTCCGCCGATCTTGAGGTGAGCCACCCTTCCGAACCGGTTGACACGTGGCTCACATCAAGATCGGCGGGGGTGGATCTGCGGCCGGGGGTGCCCTGGGTCGGGGGGCTCGACACTGCGGGGTGGCGGCGGGCTTGGCGGGCGGCCGCTGCGGTTGCGCCCGCGGCGCGGCCGGATCCGCGGGGGCTGCTCGGGTTGCGGTCGGCGCTTGCCGAATACATGCGGCGGGGGCGGGGGGTCTTCTGTCCGGCCGGGCGGATCATCGTCACCCGGGGCGCCACCAACGGGCTGGACCTGCTCGCGGCGGCCGTGCTCAGGCCCGGTGATCGGGTGGGGGTGGAGGAGCCCGGTTATGCCCGGGCCCGATCGGTGCTTGGTGCCCGGACGGCCGAGGTGGTGCCGTGCCCGGTCGACGAGCACGGGCTCATCGTGGAGGGGCTGCCGGACGACCTGCGGCTCGTCTACACCACTCCCTCCCACCAGTACCCGCTCGGCGGCGTACTGCCCGTACCCCGCAGGCAGGCGCTGCTCGCGTGGGCGCGGCGGACGGGGGCGCTGATCGCCGAGGACGACTACGACGGTGAGTTCCGGTACGACGTCGCGCCGCTGCCCGCGTTGTACGGCCTCGACCCGGAGGTGGTGGTCTATCTCGGCACCACCGCCAAGACCCTCGCGCCGGACGTCGGCGTGGGCTGGCTGGCCGCCCGCCCGGACCTGATCGAGGCGATCGCCCGGCGCCGCGAGGAGCTCAGCGACCGCACGCCCGTAGTGCCCCAGGAGGCCGTACGCGTCCTGCTGGAACGCGGTGACCTTGACCGGCACATCCGCAGGATGCGCGGGGAGTATGCCCGGCGGCGGGCGATCGTGGTCGAGGCCCTCGACGGGCTGCCGCTGCGCGGCGATACCGCGGGTCTGCACGTCGTCGTGGAGCTTCCCGCAGACCTGATCGGCCAGGTCGTACGGGAGGCCGCGGCGCGGGGCGTGCTCCTCGACTCGCTCGAACGCCACCACGCCGGACCGTCCAGTACGCATGGGCTCGTCATCGGTTATGGCGGGGCCCGGCCGGCCGACCTCAGGACCGGGTGTTCACTGGTTCGGGAACTGGCCCGGACGCGGGTTCGAGCGGCCGCGGAAGTCGTCTGGGGGGCGGCACCATCGCTTGTCCGGGCGGGAACCTAGGGCGGGGGATCTCCGCCACCGGCGTCTCCGGCCCAGTGATCTTCCGGATGTCGATCCCACCCGGGTCGGGACCCGTCCCCTCAGGAACCTGGGAACAGCCGAAGTGACCACCCCGCGCCCACGGCCTGCGTTCCCTGGCGGCCTGATACGACTGCGGGACCTGCAGCGGCGGTCCCGCGGGCCATCGGCGCGCCACCCCCCATGAGTCCAGCCAGCTCATCAGTTCACTCAGGCCCTTGAGGGGGCTGTTGGTGAACGGTTCGCGGTGCTGGCCGACCACCATGATCTGGACGCAGACCCGGCCTTCACGCCCGAGGTCACCGGGCAGCAGTCGAGCCGCCAGGGTCACCGCGACCAGCTGAAGGATGTCGCCGTCGAACGGGTTCCAGACCAGATGGGCGGGGCGCTTCTCCCGGATGAGGTCCTGAGCGACGGAACGTGTGGAGACGACCCTCGGATCGTTCTCACTGGTGAACCAGACAGCGCGCGGTGCGCCTCCTTTCAGCGGCCCCCCGTCGAGCTTTGCTGGCATTCGTCCTGCTCCCGGCAGCCATGCATCGGCCACGGTGCGTTCCCCCCAATCGGGCAAGGCCCAGGCCCCTTGAATTGGTCTAGTCCTTCGTTCGTAACCCAGCCGTCCTGATAAGTCCAGTTCGGCTTTCCCGGCTGGTTTTGACGACTATCGACCGTGCATCGTGGTAGATGTCACTTTGATGCACCGTCGCCGCAGATGCGTACCCCGCCCCGGGTGAAAACCAAACCTCCGTGTGCGCATTACCTGAGGTCACAACGGAGTCGCCTTCGAGGTGGGCGATGTTTCGGCAGGTCAGTGCATGAGAAGTTGAATGTTGTACGAGACGGTGTACAGACGGCCGGAACTGGCCGGGCGACCTGGCGCACTCGCCGGCCCGGTGGGGCCCTATCCCGGGGGCGGCTTCCCACCGCAAACCGAGTAGGGTTCTAATAGGGCGTCATGACGGTAGACGCTGAGCTTCCCGCCGGGGTTCCCGGCATCGATGTCCCTCGCCTGGCGGACTGGCTGCAGGGGACACTGCCCGACGCGGGCCGGGTCACCGCGGCCGAGCTGATCGCGGGGGGCCGGTCGAACCTGACGTACCGCCTCCGGCTGTCCGGAACCCCCGAGAGCGTCGTGCTGCGCCGGCCGCCGCTGGGGCACGTTCTCCCCACCGCCCACGACATGACCCGCGAGCACCGCGTGCTGTCCGGGCTGTCGGCGGCCGGCACGGTCCCGGTGCCACGGCCGCTCGCCCTGTGCACCGACGAGGACGTGATCGGCGCGCCGTTCTACGTCATGGACTACGTGGAGGGCAGGGTCCTGCGGACCATGGAGGACGCCGCGGACGTATCCCCCGAGCAGGCGCGACAGCTGAGCGAACGGCTCGCCGAGGCCCTCGCCGCCATCCACGAGGTCGACCTTGAGGCCGCCGGGCTGACGGACTTCGGCCGCCCGGCCGGCTATATGGCCCGCCAGCTCAAGCGCTGGGGACAGCAGTGGGAACGGTCCTACAGCGCGGGCTCCCGCACCACCGACCCGCTCGCCGAGTACGAGCGCCTCGTCGTCCGGTTGGCCGAGCGGCTCCCCGGGGACGGCCTGACGCGTCTCGTGCACGGCGACTTCCGGCTCGACAACGCGCTGTCCCGGCTCGAGCCGCGCCCGGAGATCGCCGCGGTCGTCGACTGGGAGATGTCGACACTCGGCGACCCGCTCGCGGACCTGGGTCTCACCCTCGTCTACTGGGCCGAGGCCACCGACCCCGAGGAGCTGCCGGTCGGTTCCACGATCACCGCGGCCCCCGGCTTCCTCACCCGCCGTGAGTTCACCGCGCACTACGCGGCACTCACCGGGTTCGATCTGTCGAACCTGGACTTCTACGTCGCGTTCGGCTGCTACAAGCTCGCTGTGGTTCTGGAGGGCATCCACGCCCGGTTCCTGCAGAACGCCACCGTGGGCGAGGGCTTCGACCAGGTCGGCGACGCTGTCCCCGTCCTTATCGCCCGCGCCCACCGCACCCTCGACACCCG
>JAOPYO010000370.1 GCA_025964575.1 Actinomycetes bacterium | reverse complement strand
TGGCCCGAGCCTGGGCATCATCGGTCTCCTCCCTGCCCATGAAGACAAGGCAGAGCACGCTGACCCCGATGCACATCAGTGCAGCGACAGCGGCGGTCGCCGATGTCGTACGGGCTCGAAGCGATGACCGGTTCCAGTGCAGCATCTGACCCCCCGACGATGAGGTGCTCACCTCCTATAAGACGTCGTTTCATTTGGGTTACCGGCGGGCGCACGGCTCCGTTCGAGCGGGCCTCAGCGGCACCGAGTTGTTCATCGACGTTGTTCGTCGACTGCGGCTTCCCAGCAATCCGGCGATCGAGATGACCGCGTGGTGCGAAATCGCGCCCGATAGATGGTTGGTGATACCCCGAGGGCATTGTGAAATGCGCGGCGCATGGTTTCCGATGATCCGAAACCCGACTCTTCCGCCACGGTCTCCACGGGATCATTGCTTGCCTCGAGCAGCGCTTGGGCCGCCTCCGTGCGCAGGGACTCCAGGTACTGGCTAGGCGTTGTGCCGGTCTCGGTGTGGAACAGCCTGGAAAGGTGACGGGTGCTCAGGCCGGCGCCGCGTGCCAGGGCGTCCAAGCTGTGCCGGGCACCCGGATCGGCCCCCATCGCGTCCATCACCCGCCGCACCGCGGGATGCTTCGCCTGCCGCACGGTCAGGCGGGCGCTGAACTGGGATTGCCCTCCGGGGCGGGCCATGAATACGACGAGATGCCGCGCCACACTGCGCGCCACATCGGCACCGTGATCCTCTTCGACCAGCGCGAGTGCCAGATCGATGCCCGTGGTGACGCCCGCCGATGTGGAGACGTTGCCGTCCCTCACGAAGACCGGGTCGGCCTCGACCCGCACCCTCGGATAGGCCGCCTCCAGGTCCCGGGCGAGCTGCCAGTGCGTCGCAGCCCGCCGACCGTCCAGCACGCCGGCCTCGGCCAGCACGAAGGCTCCCGCGCAGACCGACGTGATGCGCCGGCAACGCCGGACCAGCTCGGCGGCGCAGACGATCAGCTCCCGGTCGGCAACCGCCCGCTGCCAATCGCGCCTGCCGGGCACCACGACGGTGTCGATACGCCGGGGCAGAGAGTCCGGCCCACCGTCCACCCCGATCCGCACCCCGGAGGAGGTGCACACGTCCGCACCGGTGGGGGACACGATCCGCACGTCATAGTGGGCGCCGTAGGCGTTGGCCGTGGTGAAGACCTCGACCGGCCCGGTCACGTCCAGCAGTTGCACCTGGTCGAAGGCCAGCACGGCAACGACCTCCCGAGCCCCGGCGCGGGAGGTCATTCCGGCCACGGGGAATCCAGGATGGTACGGACGAAGTCGCCGCGTTCGAAGCCGGGCACGTAGTGTTCGAGCACATCGGCCTTGACATTGCCGAACGTGGTCTCCGGCTTCGGCCGGATCCCGTCGGTGAAGGCTTGCAAAATGCGGCGCTTGAAATCGGCGCGCGGATGCAGCGCGATGATGGCGTCGCGCTCGGTTTTCGGGATGTCCCGGTAGCCGATGCCGAGCACGTCATACTCCACGCCCGCGGTCACCAGGGCGACTTCGGGCTCCATGAACTCCGGAATTCCGGGGGTGGTGTGCAGCGCGATGGCGGTCCACACGCGACGGATGCTGTCCTCGGGCACGTGATGCGCTGCGAGGAATTTCCGGGCCTCCTCCGCGCCATCGACCTCGAAGCGGCTGCCGCTGTCGTGGAAGCGGTCGCCGAGCCCCAGATCATGGAACATGGCGCCGACGTAGAGCAGTTCGGGGTCGAAGCTCAGGTCCCGGTTGCGGCCCTGCAGGCTTCCGAAGAAGTAGACGCGGCGCGAGTGATGGTAGATCAGTTCGCTGGTGCTGTCCCGCACCAGTTCGGTCGCCTCCCTGGCGAGCCTGGTGTCCGGTACGTTCACCCCGGCGACGGCTGACAGGCTGTCCGTCATATCGTTCACCCCGGCGACGGCTGACAGGCTGTTCGTCATATCGTTCACTTGGTCCCTTCTGCCGGATCCGGTTCTGCCGGTCGATCCGGCGATACCTCCATCTTCCGGCTCCGCCCGGCCGGACGCCATGGCCGCGAGGACACGGCGCCCACAGATTCGGACATGAGCGCCGGGATGCGGCTAGTTCGTCGCAAGGTCCGGCCGCCGCGTCAGCTAGCGTCCACAGGAGTGGTTTATGGGGTCTGTGTGACCTTCTGTCGAGTTCGTACCTTGGTAGGCGTGTCGCCGTGGCATGAGGACAGGAACGTTCAGGGTGACCGCCAACGCCTGTGCGTGCCGGAAACCTCATCCACGTCATGCGACCTGGGAATACGCGGGCCTGCAGGTCAGGTCATGACTGACCAGTGCTCGCTGATTTGCAGGTCGGCGATGGCGTCCCAATCCCAGTCGATGCCCAACCCAGGCTCGGGCGAGGGGTAAGCGTATCCGTCGGTCACTTCCAGGCCGCTGCGGGTAACGCCCTCCAACTGGGGGATGTACTCGACCCACTGGCCGTTGGGAATTCCGCATGCGAGTGAGGCATGCAACTCCATCAGGAAGTGCGGTGAGACGGGGAGATTGTAGGCGTCGGCGAGGTGGGCGACCTTGAGCCAGGGGGTGATTCCACCGATCCGCGCGACATCGACCTGTACGACCGAGCAGGCGTCCGCGTGCATGTAGTCCTTGAATTGG
>JAOPYO010000355.1 GCA_025964575.1 Actinomycetes bacterium | reverse complement strand
GGTAACTTGCGGGCCCGGTCGCGGGCGTCCGGTTTGTGCGCGGGAGAATCGGGCGCGTGCCCGACGTCGTCCCCTCCGGTCTGGTGATCGTCGACAAGCCGGGCGGGCTGACCTCGCACGACGTCGTCGCTCGGCTGCGCCGGATCCTGCGCACCCGCAAGATCGGCCACGCCGGCACCCTCGACCCGATGGCCACCGGCGTGCTCGTCATCGGAGTGGAGAAGGCCACCCGGCTGCTGGGCCACCTGGCGCTGACCCATAAGGGTTACGACGCCACCATCCGGCTCGGCCAGTCCACCAACACCGACGACGCCGAGGGCGAGATCACCGCCTCGGCCTCGGCCGCCGCCGTCACCGATGAGGCCCTGCGGGGCGGGATCGGGAAGCTGACCGGCGAGATCTCGCAGGTGCCGCCACAGGTGAGCGCGATCAAGGTGGACGGCAAGCGGGCCTACAAGATGGCCCGAGCCGGTGAGCAGGTCGAGCTGGCGGCGAGGCCGGTCACCGTTTTCGACTTCGCGGTGAGCGACATCCGCAGGCATGGAGATCTGATCGACATCGACGCTTCGATCACCTGCTCGTCCGGAACCTACATCCGGGCGCTCGCCCGCGATCTCGGCGCCTCTCTCGGCAGCGGCGGCCACCTGACGGCCCTGCGCCGGACCCGTGTCGGCCCGTACGACCTGACCATGGCCCGCACGATCGAGCAGCTCACCGAGGAATGCGTAGTGCTGCCGATCGGGGAGGCGGTCGCCGCCGTGTTCCCGCGGCGCGACGTCTCCGAGGACGACGTCCGTACGGTCAGTCATGGTGGCCGGCTGCCCGCCGCCGGGCTCGGCCCCGGGCCGATCGGTGTCTATGCCCCGGACGGCACGCTGCTCGCCCTCGTAGAGGAGCAGGGCCAGGTGGCCAAGCCTCTCGCCGTCTTCGTCCCCTAAGACGGTCCGCCGCCCCTGGTGGTGAGCAGTATCACGGGCTCGAGGGGGTGCGCCTCAACCTACGGCTGCGTAACCTACGGAAGCGTAGGTTAAAATACGCGAGGAGGTGCCCGATGATCACTTCGACCGGGTCGCCGGGCGCCGCACCCGGCACCGCTGAGGTCCGCACACCCGCTGATGCCGCCCCCGTGCCCCGGAAGCCGCTGTTGCGCGGCGCGCTCCACGCCGTCGCCTTCCCTGCCGCGCTGGTGGCCGGGCTGGTCCTGGTCGCGCTGGGGCCGACCCAGCAGGCCCGGCTGGCCGCGGCGATCTACACGCTGACGTCGGTGCTGATGTTCGGGGTCTCCGCGATCTACCACCGTGGCCGGCCGTCACCGCGCCTGACCGAAGTGCTACGGCGCTTCGACCACGCCAACATCTATCTGATCATCGCCGGGACCTATACGCCGCTGGCCCTGCTGGCCTTGGACGGGGTCACCCGCGACGTGGTGCTGTCGGTGGTCTGGGCCGGTGCGGCGCTGGGCGTGATCTTCCGTACGGTCTGGATATCCGCCCCGCGCTGGTTGTACGTCTCGCTCTACATCGCGCTGGGCTGGGTCGCGGTGTTCGTCATGCCGCAGCTCGCCGACGGTGCCGGGGTGGAGACCTGTGTGCTCCTGGCCGCCGGTGGCGTGCTCTACAGCGCCGGCGCGGTCGTGTATGGGTTGCGCCGTCCCAACCCCTCGCCGCGCTGGTTCGGGTTCCATGAGGTGTTCCACTCGTTCACCCTGGCCGCCTATGTCGCGCAGTTCGTGGCGGTCTCCCTGGTGGTCTACCGGGCCGGTCAGGGCGTGTCCTAGAGGGTGTCCTGCAGCCGGCAGCAGGTGAGGACCGACCGGTGGCCGCTGCCGGCAGCGCGCGGCATGGACGCGGCCATCGGCCGACCGATTCGCTACTGAGCAGTAGAATTTAATGCGCCCCGCCCTCATGACCACCGAGCGGCGCATGGCAGGCTTGGCACGGCAGTCGTCCCGTCCGGGGTCGGCGGTCACCCCGGAGAGAATGTCGACGTGAGGGAGCGAGCAAGTGCGGCGCTGGCATGGCCTCGATGAGGTTCCCCCGGGCTGGGGCAGGTCGGTGGTCACCATCGGCGTGTTCGACGGCGTGCACCGCGGTCACCAGCGCATCGTCGGCGGTGCGGCCGAGCTGGCCCGCGAGCTGGGGCTCCGCTCCGTCGTGATCACCTTTGACCCGCATCCCGACGAGGTCGTACGGCCGGGCACCCATCCGCCGTTGCTTTCCACGCCCAAACGGCGTGCCGAGCTGCTCTCGAGACTCGGCACCGACGCGGTGATCGTCCTGCCGTTCACCTTGGAGCTGTCCCAGATGGGGCCGGACGAGTTCGTCCAGTCGGTGCTCGTCGACCGGTTGCACGCGTCCCGGGTGATCGTGGGGGAGAACTTCCGCTTCGGGCACAAGGCTCGCGGGGATGTGGCGCTGCTGAAGGAGCTGGGCGAAAAGTACGATTTCTTCGCTGAAGGGGTTCCACTGGTGGCCAATGGCGAGACGATCTCCTCGACCTCGATCCGCGAGCAGTTGGACGCGGGTGACGTGGAGGGCGCCGCGCGTTCGCTCGGCCGGCCGCACCGGGTCGAAGGCGTCGTGGTGCGCGGGCATCAGCGGGGCCGGGCGCTGGGTTTCCCGACCGCCAACCTGGAGTCCTTGCCGCACACGGCGATCCCCAGCGACGGCGTCTACGCGGGGTGGCTGATCTGCGATTCCGATCGCTATCCGGGCTGCCGGTGGCCGGCCGCGATCTCGATCGGCACCAACCCGACCTTTGAGGGTGAGGAGCGCACGGTCGAGGCGTACGCCCTGGACCGGGACGATCTCGATCTCTACGGAGAGCATGTGGCGGTGGACTTCATCGCGCGGATCCGTGACACGCTGAAGTTCGACTCGATCGACGCGCTGATCGAGGAGATGCACCGCGACGTCGATCGGGCGCGCGAGATCACCTCCACCGGCGCCTGATCACGAAGAGTGTCCCGTTGTGACGGCTTGCCTTGCTCGCCGTGGTAACGTGAGTGGTTGCCAGGGTAGGGCCCCTGGCCGGTCTGCTGCACCCTCATGCGGCGGCCCCGTTTGTTAAGGAATTATTGCCATACGCGCCATGCGGACCCAGGAACTGCACAGCAGCCGGGATCTGCGGGTGACGACCGTAAGAAGGAGCCACGTGTCGCTCGACACCGCCATCAAGAACCAGATCATCGCCGAATACGCGACCAGTGAGGGTGACACCGGATCCCCGGAGGTCCAGGTCGCGCTGCTGACCCGCCGGATCAACGATCTGACGGAGCACCTCAAGACCCACAAGCACGACCACCACAGCCGCCGCGGCTTGCTGCTGCTGGTCGGCCGTCGTCGTCGCCTCCTGAAGTACCTTCAGGACAAGGAGATCAGCCGCTACCGGCAGCTCATCGAGCGACTCGGTCTGCGCCGTTAGTGATGGACGAGGGAGTGGCTCGAGGTCAGGGGATACCCCGGCGTTGAGCCGCTCCCTCGCTTCATATGACGTGAGAACGTCCCATATTCCGTAAGACGCACGAACAACTGAACACACCAGCCCGCGGACGTCGTCCACGCGCGGCCGGTCCTCGGTAGTGGCTCTCGGGTCGTGACACACGAGCCGAGCGCTTCGATCGAAGACCGGCGCTACGCGACAACAACGGGAGACGCACGCGGGGACCTATGAAACCAAGGAGGTTTCCCGTGGATGCTGTGCGCATCGATGGAGTCGACAGTACCGAAGCCGTTATCGATAACGGTTCCTTCGGGACTCGCACGATCAGATTCGAGACGGGCCGTCTGGCTCGTCAGGCGGCCGGTTCGGCCGTCGCCTATCTCGACAACGAGACGATGGTGCTGTCCGCCACCACGGCGTCGAAGAAGCCCAAGGACAACCTGGACTTCTTCCCGCTGACCGTGGACGTTGAGGAGCGGATGTACGCCGCGGGACGTATCCCCGGTTCGTTCTTCCGCCGTGAGGGCCGGCCCTCCGAGGACGCGATCCTCACCTGCCGGCTCATTGACCGGCCGCTGCGCCCGTCCTTCGCCAAGGGCCTGCGCAACGAGATCCAGGTCGTTGAGACGATCATGGCTCTGCACCCCGACCACCTGTACGACGTCGTCGCGATCAACGCCGCGTCGATGTCGACCCAGCTCGCTGGGTTGCCCTTCTCCGGGCCGATCGGCGGCGTCCGTGTCGCGCTGATCGACGGCCAATGGGTCGGTTTCCCGACCAACTCCGAGCTCGAGCGTGCCACCTTCGACATGGTCGTCGCGGGCCGGGTGCTCGAGGACGGCGATGTCGCGATCATGATGGTCGAGGCCGAGTCGACCCGGGAGACCCTCCACCTCGTCGCCGAGGGTTCGGTCGCGCCGACCGAGGAGACGGTCGCCGAGGGGCTCGAAGCGGCCAAGCCGTTCATCAAGATCCTCTGCAAGGCGCAGAGCGACCTGGCTGCGGTGGCGGCCAAGGAGACCCGGGAGTACCCGGTCTTCCTGGACTACCAGGACGACGTCCTCGAGGCCGTCTCCGCCGCGGTGAGCAAGGACCTGGCCGAGGCGCTGACCATCGCCGGCAAGCAGGAGCGCGAGACCCGGCTGGACGAGGTCAAGGCCACCGCCGTCGAGCGGCTCGCCGCCGATTTCGAAGGCCGCGAGAAGGAGATCTCCGCAGCCTTCAAGGCGGTCACCAAGAAGCTCATCCGGGAGCGGGTCATCCGGGACGGCGTCCGCATGGACGGCCGTGGCGTCAAGGACATCCGCCAGCTGTCCGCCGAGGCCCACGTGGTGCCGAGGGTGCACGGCTCGGCGCTGTTCGAGCGTGGCGAGACCCAGATCCTGGGTGTGACCACGCTGAACATGCTCCGCATGGAGCAGATGATCGACACGCTCAACCCGGAGCGCACCAAGCGCTACATGCACAACTACAACTTCCCGCCCTACTCCACCGGTGAGACGGGCCGGGTCGGCTCGCCCAAGCGGCGCGAGATCGGCCACGGCGCGCTCGCCGAGCGGGCCCTGCTTCCGGTGCTGCCCACACGCGAGGAGTTCCCGTACGCCATCCGGCAGGTGTCGGAGGCTCTCAGCTCCAACGGCTCCACCTCGATGGGTTCGGTCTGTGCCTCGACCATGTCCCTCCTCGACGCGGGTGTGCCGCTCAAGGAGATGGTCGCGGGCATCGCGATGGGCCTCATCCACGAGGCCGGCGAGTATGTCACGCTGACCGACATCCTCGGTGCCGAGGATGCCTTCGGTGACATGGACTTCAAGGTCGCCGGCACCCGTGAAGTGATCACCGCGCTGCAGCTCGACACCAAGCTCGACGGCATTCCGGCCTCGATCCTGGCTGCCGCGCTCAGGCAGGCCAAGGGCGCTCGGCTGGCGATCCTGGACGTCATGAAGGAGGCGATCGAGGCTCCGGCCGAGATGAGCCTCAACGCTCCGCGCATCATCACGATCAAGGTTCCGACCGACAAGATCGGAGAGGTCATCGGCCCGAAGGGCAAGATGATCAACTCGATCCAGGAGGACACCGGCGCCGACATCACGATCGAGGACGACGGCACCATCTACATCGGTGCCACCGACGGCGCCTCGGCCGAGGCCGCGCGGGCAGTGATCAACTCGATCGCCAACCCGCACATGCCCGAGCCCGGCGAGCGCTTCCTCGGCACGGTCGTCAAGACCACGACGTTCGGTGCGTTCGTGTCACTGCTGCCCGGCAAGGACGGCCTGCTGCACGTCTCGCAGATCCGTAAGCTGCACGGCGGCGTCCGGATCGAGAACGTCGAGGACTTCATCAAGGTCGGCGAGAA
>JAOPYO010000308.1 GCA_025964575.1 Actinomycetes bacterium | reverse complement strand
TCGAGGACAACCGGCGGGCGATCGAGGAGGCCGCCGAACTGGGCGCGCCGGCCCTCGTGCTGGTCAGCGGAGGTCTGCCCGAGGGGTCGCGTGACCTCGACGGCGCGCGGGCGCGGGTCGCCGAGACGCTGGCCGCGCTGGCCCCGTACGCCGGGCGGTACGGCGTGCGGCTCGCGATCGAGCCGCTGCATCCCATGTACTGTGCCGACCGGTGCGTGGTGTCAACGCTGGACCAGGCGCTCGACCTCGCCGCGCCGCATCCCGCCGCCCAGGTCGGTGTCGTGGTCGACACCTATCACCTGTGGTGGGATCCGCAGGCGTACGCGGGCATCGCCCGGGCCGGGGCGGAGCGCAGGATCGCGCTCTTCCAGGTGGCGGACTGGGTCACCCCGCTGCCCGAGGGAGTGCTGACCGGACGCGGCATGCTCGGCGATGGCAGCGTGGAGCTGCGCCGGTTCCGTACGGCGGTCGACGAGGCCGGTTACGACGGGCCGGTCGAGGTGGAGATCTTCAACGAGGAACTCTGGGCGATGCCCGGCCCGGAGGCCCTCGCACTGTGCCTGGAACGGTTCGCAGATCACGTGATGTGATCGGCGTGTTTCGGACGTCGGACGGCGCCGCCGGGAGCCGTACCGGCCAAGCGCATGTGTCGACCCGGCTCCTGGACGTATGCGCATGCGCGACCCGGGTCCGGAACGCATGCGCCAGGCACATGTCATGGCCCGGATTTTGATGCTTGACGCCTCCATGAATGTCTTTTATGTTACGGAAAGCGCTTCCAGAAAGCGCTTTCCGTTCGCCTACGACCCATGGGTGGCAGGATGACGAAGCTCAGATGGTGCCTCCTGACGATCGCCGCTGTTCTTGTGGCCCTCTTGTCGGTGCCGCAGACAGCCGTGCAAGCCGCTGACCAACCGATCACCGATCCGATCCCCGAAAGACCGATCACGTCAGGCCTCGGGCTGACTCTCGAGGAGTACGCCTCGTTCCCGAAGTCGGAGCCGACCCCCGCGCCGGTCGATCCGCGGCTGATGCGCTGGGCCCGGATCAACTCCATCGGCGAGGTGCCGGACGGTTCGCGGCGCATGTTCGTGCCCGACCTCAACGGGAAGATGTACCTGGTCGAGAACGGGACGCCACACGTCTACCTCGACGTCGGTGCGACGTTCGCCCCCGACTTCTTCTCCGGCCGCGGTCTCGGCCAGGGGTTCGGCTATGTGGCCTTCGACCCCGACTTCAAGCGGAACGGCAGGTTCTACACGGTCCACACCGAGTCGGGTGACGGGATCAAGACGAAGACCCCGGACCTGACGCCCCAGCCCAAGACGCTGTTCCACGGAATCATCGACGAGTGGACCGCGGACGATCCGTCCGCCGGCACCTTCCACGGAACCCATCGGGAGATTCTCCGGCTCGGGTTCGCTGGCCAGATCCACGGGATCCAGCAGATCGGCTTCAACCCGAACGCCAAGCACGGCGACAAGGACTACGGGCTGCTGTACATCGCGGCGGGTGACGGTGGTCAGGGTCAGGCGGCGGGCAACGACGATCCCCAGGACCTGGCGATCCCGCAGGGGAAGATACTGCGGATCGACCCGCGGGGCACGAACAGCTCCAACGGCAAGTACGGGATTCCGGCCACGAACCCGTTCGTCGGGAAGCCGGGTGACCTCGGAGAGATCTACGCGTACGGCATGCGCGACCCGCACCGATTCAGCTGGGACACCGGCGGCCAGCACCGGATGTTCCTCGGGCACATCGGTGAGCACGCCATCGAAGCGGTCTATGACATCCGGGCGGGCGACAATCTCGGGTGGCCGGACCGGGAGGGACAGTTCGTCTTCAACAAGAACGACCGCTGCAACCTCTACCCGCTGCCCGCGGACGATGCGAAATACGGCTACAACTACCCGGTGGCCGCCTACGACCACGACCCGCCGTCGAACTGGTCCTGCAACGCGGACGTCGGGCGCGCGATCTCCGGCGGCTACGTCTATCGCGGCCACAAGGTGCCCGAACTGTACGGCAAGTATGTCTTCGGCGACCTCGTCGACGGTCGCGTCCTCTACACGAACGAGCGCGAGATGCGCCGCGGCCAGCAGCGGGCCCCGATCTACCAGCTCATGGTCTTCGACAAGACGGGCAAGCGGCTGACGATGCAGGACCTGGCCGGCGACAAACGGGTCGACCTCCGCTTCGGCACCGATAGCCGTGGCGAGCTTTACCTGATCTCTAAGGCGAACGGCAAGATCTGGAAGGTCACCGGCACGCGCCACTTCGCCGGCGGCGACGTCGGCCACACCCAGGTGTCCCACACGGCGGGCGCGAAGAACTGGGCGCCGGTCACTCCTGCGAAGTGGCGGTTCGAGGGGGACCAGGTGATCCTGGCCGAGCCCGGTGTGTCGCGTCCAGGCCCCCGTCGCCCGTTCGAGTACGCGGTGCTCACGAAGGGCCCGACGTTCGGCTCGGAGCGGATCGACGCCGACGTCCGAATAGACACCCCCACCGATATCAGCAACCGGGACGTGATCATCGTGTTCGGGTACCAGTCCGACACGCAGTTCTATTACGCCCACCTGTCGCAGGACAACACGATCTACCCGCACAACGGAATCTTCGTCGTGAACAACGCCGACCGGGTGCGGATCGAGGATCAGTGGGACGCGGTCCGTTCGCGAGGTGCCACACCCGCCATCACCGACACGAATTGGCATCACGTTCGGGTCGTACACCACGCCGACACAGGTGAGATCGCGGTGTACGTCGATTACTCGAAGACCCCGTTGATGACCGCGGTCGACACCACCTTCACGTCCGGCCGGGTCGGCTTCGGGTCGTTCGACAACATCGGCCGGGTCCGCAACCTCAGGGTCACCGGGACCAGCGTGAACGGCTGAACCCACGGCGATGATCAGTGCTTCCCGGCGGTCACGGGCCTTCCGTGACCGCCGGGAACCCAGACGCACATGGAGGAGACGATGAGAGATCGCCGAATGGACGTCCGCTACGGTGTCGCGACCGGCGACGCCTCGCCGGTCGCGGCACACCGCCGGTCCGGCCGGTCACGCCGCCCGCTGGCGGTCCTCGTGGCCGCGCTGCTGTGCGGGTCGCTCGCCACGGCGCCAGGTCAGGCCCAGGCACGTGCCGCCGTGCGGACGGCGCCGGCCGGTGCGGCCGGGTCGCACGGGTGGGCCGGCTCGAAGGTGCTTCCCAGCCTGAGGCAGAACCTGGTCGCCTACTACGACTTCGAGCATCCGGTCCCGGGCAACCCCGCACAAGAGCGAGACCGGGGCTTCTCGGGCACGAATATCAACCTCGTCAACGGTGGCGCCTCGATGCGCGTACGAGACGGCGCTTACCCGGGGAGCACTTATTCGATCCAAACCAAACAAGTCAACCCCACCATCGCCGGCAACGACGACTGGAAGGCCGGCGTTTATTCGGAGACCGGCGTGAGCACCCTGCACGCCTTCAACGGCGTGAAGGGCGCTTCGATCATGGGTTGGTTCAAGATGACCGGCCCGAACCCGAACCTCAACTCCAACACGTCGGATCCGGCCGACTATTACAACGCGGTCGGACTGGCGGGCGTTCTCAGCGGCACCTCACAAGGCCACGACGTCCGGGCCCTGCTCGAAGTGATCAGCGTGTCGGGAGAGCTACGCGTCGTCGCCCTCGGCAGACGCGTCGACGGCAGCAGCTCCCAGACCTTTGCCGCGAACGACAATTGGCAGAGCGTGCTGCCGCTCAACACATGGGTGTTCCTGGCGGCGACCTTCGATTTCGACGATGCCACCATGAAGCTGTACAAGAATGGTCGGCCGCTCGACGGGTCTTACGTGCTCCCCGGGGACCCCTGGGCCGTTTCGGGCCCGCCGGAACCAGATGTCACTTCAGCGACCGACCCCAGGGGCATCAAGATCGGCGGGAGCTTCCCACAGAACACCAAGGAGGCGAACCCGTGTAATTGCCGGCTCGACAGCTTGATGTTCCTCAACCGGGTCGTGACCCCCTGGGAGGTTGGACAGCAATATCGCCGAGCGATGACGCGGCGGCACTGACGACCATCTCCGCCAGGGCCGATCACCGGGCGGCGGGCCGATATCTCCCGGCCCGCCGCCCCGTGTATTCACCGGGCGTGGCCGCGCGGATGTTCCTACCGTCATCCAGTTGATCCCGCGCCCGCACTTCAGCCCAAGGCCGTGATTTCCTCCGGCTGTCGCGTATGGGGCGCGGCGGCCTCCGTCTCACCGAACCGCGCGACTGCGACGGCGCCCGCTACGGCCAGCGCAAAGCCGAAGATGGCCAGCCAGGAGTAGCCGGGGCGCGAGGCGTCGCCGAGCCAGATCACGCCGAGGATGCCGGGCACCACCGTTTCCCCTACGACCAGGGCCGCCGTGGCGCCGTTGACCGAGCCGATCTGCAGGGCGACGGTGTGCAGGTACATGCCGCCGACGCCGGCGAGCAGGATGGCGTACAGAGCCGGGTCGGTCAGCAGGGCTGAGAGGTCGAGCGGGTTCGCGCCGTTCAGCACCCGTACCCCGACGCCGACCGCGCCGAAGCCCAGGCCGGACAGTAGGCCGGCCAGGATCGCGGCACGCGATCCCATCCAGCGCACCGCCAGGATGCCGCCGCCGATCAGCAGCGCCGAGGCCGCCAGCAGCCACCAGTGGGTGGAGATCGGGGTGTGGACGTCGCCCTCGTGACCTGCCGCACCGGCCAGCAGCACCAGAGATGAGCAGACCACGGCGATGGAGGCCCACTCCGGCCGGTTCAGCCTGATGCCCAGCAGCCTGATGCCCAACACCGCGGTGATCACCAGGTTGGCGCTGATCACGGTCTGCGACAAGAACAGCGGCAGCAGCCTGGCGGCCAGCGCGCCGAGCCCGAAGCCCACGAAGTCCAGCACGGTTCCCAGCAGGAACTCCCAGGTCACGGCGGCCTTGGCGGTCGACGAGAGGCTGGGTCCGCCATGCTGGGTGGTGGCGGTCGCGGACGCCGCGGCAGCCTCCCGGCGGGCGGACTTACGGGATCCCACGGCTTGCAGCACCGAACCGGTGCCATAACAAGTCGATGCTGAGACGGCGGCCACGAGGCCGATGATCATCGATTGCTCCGTTCGCGTACCGCCGCTGGGGCTGACATGGCCGCCGCCGACGTTTCTTACGTGCCGCCTCCGGGAGCGGTCGGGCCACCTTCCTCGTAAGTCTTGGACGCTGATGTGGGGTGAGAAGTTCCGCAAACGAGCGTCGAGAAGGGGGTAGGTTGCCGCGGCGAGACGGCTTGTCAGAGCGAAGCGGGTCTGCCGCCCTTGCCGAAATGCGTCTCGTGGTCCCACAGATAGGCGCATCTGGGGCACTGCACATGCAAGAGACTTCCGGTGTTGCCGAGGAGATAGCGCCAGTGCTCCCGGCAGTTCCGGTCGGTTCGACAGTCCCCGCAGTCCTTGTCGTCGCGGCAGTGGGGGCAGGACACCCAGGCCCTGCGCCCCATGTCGGCGTGCGGATCAATCGGCAGCATGGCCAGGCTCTCGCCGCGGTAGCACACCGGCCGCCACGAGCATGTCGTAGGTCTCCTGCTGCTGGGTGTCAAGACTGGAGTAGAGCAGGTCGTACGCCTGCTCCTCGGCCTGCATCACGGCAATGGGATCCCAGTCCGGGCCCAGCGCCGCCACCACCTCGGCCCGCCGACGGGCCTCCTGGTGAGTGAGGTCGATCTCGAAGACGATGTGTGTGCGGCTGCGGTCCAGGCTCATTACGCGACTTTCCCAGTAGGCGATCAAGGGGTCTACGGGGGGTAAAGCAATCTTTCGATAGATTTTATCCGATATGTCGTTTATGTCCAGTGATGCGCCTCGCGCCGCCCACGCCCTCTGGTGCGACACCGCGCGGTGAAAGACCTGTTCGGCGGGACATGTAGGCCCGATCTGGTGGGCGAGAAGAGCAGGCCGCCGATTCGCACGGTCAGGCTGCGGTCAGGATCAGGTGTCGATGAAGTCCTGGGGGACGACGACGCGCAGCGCGTTGGGTACGACGGAGATCGTGACGGGGGTGGTGTCCACCACCTCGCCATCCACATCGAGCGCCAGGACGGGGTCGGTCTCCACGGTCAGTTCACCCACGGCCAGGAAAGCGTCGTCGGCCAGCCGCCGCCGGGGCCCGGTCACAGCGTGCCGAAGCATCGAGCCGATGAGGTGGGCCCGGCTGGCCGTGCCCAGCCGGTAGGCCACCAGCAGCCGGTCGTCGATACCGGCATCGCGGGCGAGTAGCCGGCCCGCGTGAAAACCGCCGTTGGCGATGTTGAGCTGATGTGTCCAGAACTCCTGGGTGGTGCCTTGGGCGGTGATACGTGCGCGGAAAGGCCGATGGTCGGGCAGGGCACGCAGCGCCGTGAGCGGGTAGGCGGCCCGGCCCAGGACACGCTTGAGCCGATGGGGAACCTGCCCGGCCACCTTCACCGACACGCCAATACTGACCATATTGGCGAACAGCCGGTCTCCGGCGCGACCAAGGTCAACGTCGGCGACCTTCCCGTAGGCCAGCGTCGCGGTAGCGGCGCCCAAGCCGAGAGGGATGCCGAGGCTCCGGGCAAGATTGTTGGTCGTCCCCAGCGGCAGCACGCCAAGCGCAACGTCCCGATGAGCCAGATGCGCAACCACCGAACTGACCGTCCCATCGCCCCCGCCGACCACCAGCAGATCCGGGTCCAGCGCCAGCGCCTCGATCATCGCCTCACCGAGCCGCGACGGCTGGTCCACACAGATCACCCGCCGCACCACCAACCCGTGGCTCGCAAGCAGTCGCGGGGCCGCCTCGGCCAGCGCCCTTCCTCTTCGCGCACGAGTGTTGATCAGCAGCACCGGTGAGCGTCCGGCGCTGATCGCGGCGTTGAGCGCAGCCTTACTACGCATAGGTGGCCGAGGCTACCTCGCAACGTGCGACCGGGCGAAGGCAGATGATCTCAGCGTGGCCCGAGTCGAAGGTCTGCGACTCGATGAGCTGCAGGTTGATGCGAGCGTCGGCGGTCCGGCCTGCTGATCAGCCGGGAGCGACGGCGGCTCAGCGTGTCGCTTTCGGCAGGGAAGGCTTCCGCCTGGCGCAGGTGCTCACGTGACAGGTCCGGGTTGCCAGGTGCCAGAGGCTGCCTCCTCATCGGCACAGACTGCGCTCCGCGGTCGTGACCAGCGTCGTGGCGACCTTGTCGGCAACCTGGTAGGCGCCGGCGACGACCTGCCGTCGCCGACGTTCCCTGGCGGCCGGCCTGGTGCGGCCGTTCCTACCTTTTGGTCGCCGAGGCGACGAAGGCGAGGGCTGCCGGCGTGTGGTGCGCGCCTCCACCTTCGTGGCCGTTGTACGGGTAGACCCGGATCTCCTTCGGGCCCACGTAGTGGTTGAAGGACGCGTACACGGTCGACGGCGGGCAGATGTCGTCCATCAGCGCCACCGAGTAGAGCGCGGGAGCGGTAGCCCGGGCTGCGAAATGCAGTCCGTCGACGTAGGCCAGTGTCTGGAAGACCTGGTCGATCCGGTCACGCTGGTTCTTGCAAAAGTCGGCGATCTCCTTGTAGGGGAAGGAGTCGGTGATCTCGGTCGCGCGCCGGATGTGCTGCAGGAACGGAACGTCGGCGACGACCCCGGCCAGGTCCGGCACGAGGCCCGCGACCGCCAGCGCCAGCCCGCCGCCCTGGCTGCCGCCCGCCACCACGATCCGCTCCGGGTCGACCAGCGGATGCGCCCGCGCCGCTTCGACGCCGCGGACCGCGTCGGTGTAGAGACGGCGATAGTAGTAGGTGTCTGGTGCCAGGACGCCGCGGGTCATGAAACCTGGATAGGACGGTCCGGCTCCGTCGGCGCCGTCGTCCGGGGTGTCGCCGACGGACCAGGTGCCACCTTGTCCGCGGGTGTCCATGATGAAGTGCGCGTATCCGGCTGATGCCCACAGCAGATGCTCGAATGGCAGGCCCCGGCCACCGCCGTATCCGACGTATTGGATGACGCACGGCAGCGGCCGCTCCGCACTTGCGGGCCGGATCAGCCAGCCCTTGACCCGCTGGCCGCCGAAGCCGGTGAAGGTGACGTCGTCGACGACGACGTTCACCAGACCGGCCTCGACGGGTTCGAAGGTCGCGTCGATGGGATGCTTTCGGGCTTCGAGGAGTGTCGTCGTCCAGAAGTGCTCGAAGTCATCCGGCTCGACCCGCGCGGGTCGGTAACCCATCAGTTCGTCAAGGGGCTTGTCGAAAAACGCCATGTGAGCACTCTAGATGACTGAGTCGCGTTAGTTCGGTGAGGTGCACCGGGTGCCGCCGCCCGCACCGTGATCTTCGAGTGGGTTGAGAGCTGGTACAAACTTGCGAGGGCCGCACAGCGGCCTCGGCTACCGAAGTCCCGCCGAGTACGAGGCCGTGCTGGCGCCATGACCACAACACCAATGGTTTCCGTCAAAGCGGAACAGGCTCACTGCGGCAAGGCATCGTCGCCGTAGAAGGGAATCAGCAGTGACAACCGAACGAATCGCCCCGCCCCTGATCGCGGGTGAGCGAGAGATGCTGCGCGCCTTCCTCGACTACCACCGCGCGACGCTCGCCATGAAGTGCGACGGCCTCTCCGACGAGGACCTGCGCCGTCAGTCGATGCCGCCCTCGACGCTTTCACTGCTCGGCGTGGTGCGGCACATGGCCGAGGTGGAGCGCACGTGGTTCCGCCGGGTGATCAACGGGGAGGACATCCCGCTCGTTTGGTCGGACGACGGCGACTACCAGGTGGCGTACGACGCGAGTGCCGCCACGCGGTCGGAGGCGTTCGACGCCTGGCAGACGGAGGTCGGGCACTCACGCCGGATCGAGGAGGAGGCGAAGTCGCTCGACGTGACCGGCCACCAGCCCAGGTGGGGTGAGGACGTGTCGCTGCGACTGGTGATGCTGCACCTGAATCACGAGTACGCCCGGCACAACGGGCATGCCGACTTCCTGCGCGAGGGAATCGACGGGACCGTCGGGGCCTGAAACGCCTGACCACATCGGACCCGGCCGCACGCCGCTGCTCCTCCAGCTCACCAAGAGATCTGCGAATGACCGGCCCTCCGAGTGCGGCGGTGGCGGCAGGCTCCGGCGCACTCGGAGGTCTCGGTGGAGATCGGGCATCGACCTCGCCGGTCGCGTCGGAATGCGGTTAGCTCCTGGTCGTGACCGATTTGGACTGGTATCCGCTCGCCTGTACGGCCTTGGTGATGAGGTCGCGGACGGGGCGGGGCTCGGTAGGCAAGAGCGTGGTCAGATCGGTGTCGTGGGCTTCGAGGAGGCCCGCGTTGAGGTTGGAGAACAGCGAGATCGTGTGGGCGATCTGGTAGGGATCCAGGCCGCTGCCCGCCAGTGCCTCACGCGTGTCGGAGAGGGAGACGGTCTGGTACTCGACCGTACGGCCGACTGCATTGGTGAGCACCTCGGCGATATCGTGGCCGCCGATCGCGGCGACGCCCTCAAGTTCGTACGTCTTGTTCGTGTGGCGGCTGCGGCCGCCCGCGGCGAGGTCACGCTGGGTCTCGGCCGCCACACGTACAGCTACGTCCGCGAGGTCCTCCCGGGCCACGACCGAGACTCGGCCGACGCCGAAAGCGGCGGCGAAGACGCCGGTGGTGGCGGCCGACTCGGCGCTCGCCGCGGCGAGGCCGACCGGCACCTCGGCGTACAGGCCGTTGCGCAGGACGGTCACGTCGAACGGGGCGGCGGCCAGGCGGGCCTCGGTCCAGCGGTGCGCGAGCGCGATGGTCATCAGGTCACCCGAGCCCGCCAGGCTGGTGTAGATCACATGCCGAACGCCCGCCGCGGCGGCCGCGTCGGCCACCGCGCCGTGGCGGGCGAGCACCACGTCGTCCTCGGCGTACCCGGCCGAGACGAACACCAGCACGTCCACGCCCTTGAAGCCCTCGGCCAGGGTCGCCGGGTCATCGAAGTCGATCCGCCGTGCGGTCGTACCGTCGCCGGAGCGGGTGCCCGGCACCACCTCCAGGCCGCCGACCGCGGACAGGCCGTCGAGGATCAGGCCGCCGAGCGCTCCGGAAACACCGGTAACGAGAATCATGAGGCACTCCTAGAGTGGTTCTGGTTGGAGACAAGTCCGAGCATCCGCTCAACTCAGCGGGTCCGTAAGGAGGCACTCTCATGTCAGTCGCGAACACGGCCGTAACCTCCCAGGTCAAGGGGCATCTTCCCGCCGGACCGTGTGGCGATGACGACTGCGGCATCCGGGACGTGCTCGACCGGCTCGGCGACAAGTGGACCGTGCTGGTGATCGTGGAACTGTCGAAGGGCGTACGCCGGTTCCGCGAGTTGCAGCGAGCGATTCCAGGAATCTCACAGCGAATGCTGACGCTGACCACCAAGCGGCTCTGCCAGGACGGGCTCGTCGAACGGACCGCCTACCCGACCGTCCCACCGCAGGTGGACTACCGCCTCACACCGATGGGACACAGCCTCGCCGACACCGTCTTCGGCCTGGCCGACTGGTCCCGCGACCACAAGGACGCCATCGCCGCCGCCCGCAGCCGCTGGGACGTGGAGCATCTGGGTGACGAACCGGCTGTCAGGTGATCCACGTCTGTTGCCCGGTCCTGCGATCGCCCCAGTAGTAGTTCACACGTGCGCAGGTCGGGCCGGGTGGTTATCGACGCTCCAGGTGGTGCCATGCGGAGCCCGGGAGTCGAGGAAGTCGGCTGGGTCGAACGCCTGGGCCGGCCCACCCGAGACCAGCCGGGGCCGAACGCTCCTCCGCGGGGTGGCTCTGGCGCACCCACGAATCTGCTCTGCGGTGCCTACCATCTGGACCGCGCTCGGTCGCACCCGCTGATGGACGACCTTCCGGAGATCGTTCACCTGCCGGCCAGGCTCGGACGGCATCCCTCGCTGCGTGCTGCCGTCGGCCTGCTCGCCGGAGAAGTGGAACAGCCTGGCCCTGGGAGCGACGCGGTCGTACCGGCGCTGTTGGACGTACTCCTGCTGCTCATCCTGCGCACCTGGTTCGCCGAGCAGTCCGAGAGGCACCCCGTCCCCGGTTGGGCTACGGCGCTCAACGACCCGGTGATCGGCACGGCGTTGCGCAGCATTCACCGCGACCCCGGCCGACAGTGGACCGTCGCGGAACTGGGCACTCAAGGGGGACTGTCCAGAGCGGCATTCGCGCGGCGGTTCACCGACCTGGTCGGTCAGCCACCGCTGAGCTACCTGACCTGGTGGCGGCTGACAACGGGTGCCAGGCTTCTGCGCACCTCCGAGGCGCCACTGAGCGCGGTGGCCACCCAGGTCGGCTACACCTCTGAGTACGCCTTCGCCAACGCGTTCAAGCGCGAGTACGGGATCGCTCCCGGCAAGTACCGCAAGGCGCGGGAAGAAACCCCGTCAACAGGGGGTGGTCCGTGGTCGCCGGTCCGGCCAAGGCTGCATGGAACTGGACGCCTGTGACGCATCCAGGATGATCACTGGTGCTCGTACGCCGTCGGGCGGCTCTGGGAGGCGGTGCCCGGCAGGGTCGGTGTGACCGGTTCGCTGGTCCAGCTGGCCAGCAGACGCAGGGCGTGCTCGGACGGGGAGCCTGGTTCGGCGGTGTAGAGGCCGAGGGTCTGGTCGGGGTCGCCGGTGGGGTTGAGGGCTTCGTAGTCCAGGGTGAGGTCGCCGACCACGGGGTGGTGGAAGCGCTTGGTGCCGTGGGTGCGGCGGAGGACGTCGTGGTCGGCCCACCAGCGGCGGAAATCCTTGTCACGGAGGGAAAGCTCGCCGATCAGCTCGGCGAGCCGGGGGTCGTGGGGGTGGCGTCCGGCGTACAAGTGCAGGGCGGCGACGGTGCCGCGGGCGGACGCCTCCCAGTCGACGTACAGCTCGCGGGCGGCTTCGTCGAGGAAGAGGAAGCGGGCCATGTTCCGCACCCGGTGCGGCAGCGCATCGAAGTCGGTGTACAGGGCTCGGGCCAGGCGGTTGGCGGCCAGGACATCCGTACGGCGGCCCACGACCAGCGCCGGGGTTTCGGTCAGGGTTTCGAGCACTCGGTGCAGACCTGGCCGCACCCGCTGTGGCGGCATCGGGCGGCTCTGCTTGCGGGTGGGCCTGGCCATGGCGAAGAGGTGGCTGCGCTCCGTGTCGTTGAGCTGCAGCGCGCGGGCGAGGGCGTCCAGCACGCTCTCGGAGACGTTCAGGTTGCGGCCGCGCTCCAGGCGTATGTAGTAGTCCACGCTCACCCCGGCGAGCCGGGCGACCTCCTCCCGGCGCAGGCCCGGCACCCGACGGGTGCCCGGCTGCGGGGACAGGCCTGCTTCCTCGGGGGTGATCCGGGCTCGGCGGGAGCGCAGGAACTCCCGGAGCTCGGTGTTGCTCCCGGCGCCGGAGGAGTGGTCGCTCATGGTCTCCAGGCTAAGGCAGAGGTGGTGGTGAGCCGCTGCCCGTGAGGGGTACTGCTGGACCCCCGGTTGACCGGGTCATCAGCCGGTGACGGTCAGGTGGATATTGGCCCAGGCATTGTTGACGTAGCCCCTGGGGTTCCACAGGTGGGCTGCCCGCTCGGGCTGGAGCGCCGCGGCCGTGTCCCAGGCACGGGCGGTGATCTGGTGGTGCCCGGGTGACAGATGCAGCTCGATGCTCCACAGCCGCCATGTCCACGGGCTGAGTTGGGCCTCCAACTGGGCCTGCCGCCAGCTGTCGTCGGCGTCGCAGGACACGTCGACGCGGGCGACCCCACGATCGTCACCGGCCATTGCGTAGCCAGTGACGGTGGTGGGGCCTGGCGGCACGATAGCGCCATCATCCGGGCTGAGAATGGCGGAGTTGAGCGCGATCAGCCCCAGCGAGAGGCCCTCGCCGGGACGCGCTGTGTTCAGGTCCGCATCGGCGGGTAACAGCCGGTAATCGAGGGCTTGATAATAGTTGTCCGAAGGCTCATGCCGGACGCTGATCCGGTTGACCCACTTCACACTGCGTGCCCCGATGTAGCCCGGCACGACGACCCGTACCGGCCCGCCGTGCACCGCGGGCAGCGGGGCACCGTTCATCGCCCAGGCCAGCAGTACCTCTTCGCACCAGGCCTTGGCCAGCGGAATCGACGACCCGAAGGCCTGCGGCGGGGACGCGGTCCGGGAGAAGTCCGGCGCTTCGAAGGCCAGGTGCTCGACCTGAGGGTCGGCGCCCGCGGCGACGAGCACATCGCACAGCCGTGCCCCGGTCCACTGCGCGGTGGACGTCGCACCTGGCCCCCACGGGAGCTCGCCGGGAATATCACGCACCGCCATCAGCCCTGCCCGCCGGTTGCCGGCGCATTGCAGGGTCGCTACCACATCGTGCTGGGAGAACTGGTCTCGCAGCTGGGCCAGCGTGAACGTGGTCGGCCGTTCGACAAGCCCGTCGACGGTCAGTCGCCAGGCCGCCGGGTCGATGTTGGGCACCGGGCCGTGACTGCGCACATAGAACGCCTCGATCGCGGTCAACGGTCCCTGCGCCAGGGCCGATCGCGGTGACTCCGCATTGAACGGGTCAACCTCGCGGACGATCATCTCCGGCAGCTTGCCCCACACCACGTTACAAGTCTAAGCCGGTACCGGACGCCGCTCACAGCCTGGTCGAGTTCGCCGTCGGCGGCCTCACCCACCACGGTCGCCTCTGGCAGGGAGGTGAGCAGGGCGCTCAGTCCTTTGCAGAAAACCGTCATATGCGGGTTGCGCTGGAACTGTGCGCGGACCGCGGCACCAGCTGCGGACCGCCCCGCTCCAGCGCGTCTGATACGCCCACAGGACCTGGCCGCCGAACGGCGGCCCAAGCCATGGTTGCGTTGGTAACCATTTGCAGCTGGGTGGTGTAGCGATTACGTTCTGAGGCGGTCCGCCGGTCGGACCAGCGACGTCAATGAGGAGGTGTGCGGCAGATGCGCATGAGTGGACGGCAGCCGATCCCGGGTCATGGCACCTTCTTCCACCTCCTCACGTTGGAGACACCTTGTCGACTCGTATCACTCCGCTGACCGATCCCGATCGCACCTCATCCAGCCGCCGTCTCGCATGGCTGGCGTCCGACACCGACGGAGTCCCCGTCGGGTCGGCGTTCCTGCGTCTTTTCACCAAGGCGGGGCAGGACCACCTCGCCGAGCTGGAACTCAACGTCCATCCGGCCGAGCGGCGGAACCGTGTCGGTTCCCAGCTGCTGGACGCGGCCGTGGCCGCCGCCCGTGCGGACGGCCGACGCTGCGTCATCACTCAGGCAAAGGACGGCTCTGCCGCCGACCGGTTTCTGCCGGCCCAAGGCTTCCGCAACGTGCTGACCCTGACCTTCGCGCGGCTTTCCCTGGCCACGGCGGACATGGCCGCCCTCATCGCGATCGTCGAGCGACCACATCCCGGCTACCGGCTGGCATCGTGGGACGGTACGGTCCCCGAAGACCTCGCCGAAACGTTCGCCGCATCGCGCCGCGCCATGGATGACATGCCGATGGACGGCACGGACTTCGGCACCGTGGCCTGGGACGTGGACCGGGTCCGGGCCGCGGCGGAGACCGTGGACAAGCGCGGCGACCTGCTGTCGACCGTCGTCGCCATCGACGAGTCCGACGGCTCAATCGCCGGGTTCACCGAGCTGGTCGTCCCCGGCGAGGGCGAAGGCGATGGCCAGCACTACGGCACCGGAGTCCTCCCCGAGCACCGCGGACACGGTCTGGGACAGTGGATGAAAGCCGAATCGATCCGCCAGGCCCGAGAAGAGCACCCAAACCTCGGCGGACTGCTGACCGACACCGCCGACAGCAACACGAACATGCGAAGCATCAACGACGCACTCGGCTACACACCCACCCACAAGACCTTCGAGTACCAACTCGATCTCTAACAACGACGCAGGGCCGGACAGGTCAGCTGAGGATTCGTATGCCTGTCCGGCTTGGGCGTCACCGCTTACCGTGGTGTGGCGAGTTCTCGGCTGGCCTGGGAGGCTCGTGCGGCGATGTCGTCGAGGCTGTATCGGCCTCGGGCGAAGAACCCGTCGTGGTACAGCGTGGCGTAGCCGTGGGCAAGCACGATGAGGTTTTCCACGAGCCGCAGTCTGTCCCGCTTGGGGCGCTCGCCGGTGTCCTCGGCGAGTGCGATCAGCAGGTCCATCAGCTGGCGTCCGGCGTCGGCGAGCGCCTGGTCGTGGAGTTCTTGCAGTCCTGCGGCGTAAATGACGTTGAAGCCCGCGCCGCGGCTGACAGCGAAGCGCACATAGGCCGCGGCGGCTGCGGCGAACCGGTCGACCGGATCGGCTCCCGCGCCGGCTGCGGCGGTGCGTATGGCGTCGGCGAGTTCGCGCGCGGCGGTGGTGGCGACGGCGGCCAGCAGATGGCTCCGGTCGCTGAAGTGCCGGTAGGGCGCCGCGGTGCTGATGTCGAGGCGGCGAGCGACCTGGGCAACGGAGAAGGCCGCCAGGCCGTGCTCGGCGAGCAGTTCGAAGCTGGTGCGGATCAAGGCGGCGGGCAGGTCGCCGTGGTGGTAGCGCCGGCCCGGGCGCTGGTTGTCGGTGGTGTCCGCGGCCATGGGGCCCCCTCGCCTTGACTTCAATGTGATAGCCATCGTACATTAGCAAGTGATAGGGCACTTACATTGGTTTTCCTCAAGGGCTGGACGCGGCCCCAGGCCGGTCAGTGGCTGGAGCCGTCCACGCCTCGGCCGGGCGTTCTGCCCGCGCAGCGGAGGCACCCGAAGATCACAGAGAAAGACGTGATGGCCCCGCTGGGTGGGTGTTCACGCTGCCGTCCGGGCGGCGCTGGTCAGGAGGATGCAATCCTCCAAATCGCAGAGACTGGAAAGGAAACTTCATGTCGGGAATCAAAGACAAGGTCGTTGTGATCACGGGGGCAAGCAGCGGAATTGGCGAGGCGACTGCGCTTCTGCTTGCTGAGCGCGGTGCGAAAGTCGTACTTGGGGCGCGCCGATCGGATCGCCTTGAGGCTCTGGCGGCCCGCATCGCGAATGTGGGCGGTGAAGTCGCCCATGCACGCACAGATGTGAGACGGCGCGACGACCTATCCGACCTCGTCAGGTTGGCATGTGAGCGGTACGGGAAGCTTGACGTTCTCGTCAACAATGCCGGTATCGGGCCGATTTCTCCCCTCGACGACCTACGCGTCGAGGAGTGGGAGCAGATGATCGACATCAACATCAAGGGCGTGCTGTACGGCATCGCGGCCGCGCTGCCTGTCTTCCGCAAGCAGAGTTCCGGGCATTTCGTCAACATCGCTTCCACAGCGGCATACAAGACTGTTCCGGGCCAGTCGGTCTATTCCGGCACGAAGTTCGCCGTACGTGCCATCTCCGAGGGTTTGCGTCAGGAGGCCGGCGATAAGCTGCGCGTGACGATCGTTTCGCCTGGCTTCGTTCGGACGAACTTCGTGGAAGCTGTGGCCAATCCGGAGGTGAAAGCCCAGCTCGTCGAGTCCCGGGACAAGTTTGCGATTCCGCCGGATGCGATCGCCCGTGCTATTGCGTTCGCGATCGAGCAGCCGGCCGATGTTGATGTGAACGAGGTTGTTGTCCGTCCCACTGCGCAGGCGTAACCGGCTCTTCGCATTTGGTGTCGGGTCCGCAAAAGAGCCGGGCGCGCGCCGTGCTTCGACCGGGTCGGCCTGTTAGTAAGGAAGCTCCCACCCGCCGCCATCTGTGCCATCGCCGCTGGTGGGAGTGCGGTTGGTTGCTGGGTGGCCTGGGCGAGAACGCGGGGGCAGTTCGTTCAGATGTCCGCCTGGTCCGCCGTTTCGATGGCGGGTTGAAGCCGCGCGAGCACGCCTCGCGCGGTGCGTTCCACCTCGAGGGCGCCGCGCAGGATGCGTGCGTCGATGGGTGTGGTGGTCCAGTTGGTCATGTCGGTTTCCTTGAGTGGTTTGTGAGGGCGAAGTCGAGGGTGTCCAGAGCCCAGGCCCAGGAGGTGTCGGCCTCGCGTGGGGTGTGGCGGAAGGCGCCCGCCAGTTCCAGGCTCACGTATCCGTGGAACGTGCTGCCCAGGAAGCGCACTGCGTCGGTCTGGTCGGGCTCTGGCAGGTTGTAGCCGCGCAGGATCGCCCGTGTCATCTCTGCGTGCCGGGGTGCTGCGCTGGTGGCCGCGGTTTCTGGATCGAGCTTGAACTGGGAGGCGGCGTACCGGCCGGGGTGCTTCTTGGCGTAGTCGCGGTAGGCGTTGGCGAAGGCCACCAGCGCGTCCTTGCCCGCGCGCCCGGCCAGCGCGGTGGCGGCTTTGTCGGCGAGCTCTTCCAGGGCCAGTAGCGCCACTCGTACCTTCAGCTCTCGCGCGTTCTCGATGTGTGCGTACAGGCTCGGGTCCTTGACGCCGAGCCTGCGTGCGACCGCTGAGACGGTCACCTGGTCGAAGCCGATCTCGTCGGCCAGTTCCGCGGCTGTCTGGGTGAGGCGTTCGCTGGTGATGCCCGCGCGTGCCATGGGACCTTCCATCAAACTAAGCAAATAAAGGATTTGCCTAATTGTATTACGGAAGCTAGCCTCGCCGAGCATGAGACCGATCACTGAGAGCGACATCCGCGGGTCGTTCGTCAACTGTTCCCAGGGCGAGGCCAAGCGTCTGGGCGTCCCCGAGGACCTCGAAGAGCAGCCCTGGGACGACCTGGACTTTCTCGGATGGCGAGATCCTGGCGCGCCCGCACGCGGCTACCTGGTCGCCGAACGCGACGACGGCGGCCTCGTCGCGATCGTGCTGCGGGCGGCCTCGGGGACTTCGCGCGGTTTCACCTCACGCAGCATGTGCTCGCTGTGCCTGACCACTCGCACCAGCGGCGGCGTGGCGCTGATGACCGCGCGCCGCACCGGCGAGGCCGGACGTCAGGGCAACACGGTCGGGCAGTACCTGTGCACTGATCTGGCCTGCTCCCTCTACATCCGAGGCAAGAAGCAGACAACTGGGGGCGCAGAGTTCACCGAGACCCTTTCCGTGGACGAGAAGATCGCCCGCACGCAGGTCAACCTGACCGCCTTCATCGACAAAGTGATCAAGTAACCCCGCACATCAGCCCTCGGCGACCTGGCAGCGGCCCGACACTTATCGCCGACCCGCAGAGACATCGACCACACCAACGGACAGGGAGCGCCTTGGTGAACCGGCGCAAGATCGCCTCGGTGGTGGCGGTGCCGAGCCGGATCGCGGTCGCGTACTTGATCATCGGGTCGTACTGCTGGGCGATCAGGTCCCAGCGGATCGGGACGGTCAGCGCTGGCCGCAGGTTTCGTGGTTCAGCGAGAGTCGGTACCACCCGCATCGAGGCCAGGCTTTGCGGGCAGAGTGAGGAGCTTCCTGTTGGAGACTCCCTGCGGCGGCGAAGCGCAGTCAGGTCCCCGAGTCTGGCGCGGCCTTCTGTTTGCCGGAGGGGTCGACGCCGAACCGGCGGACGAACTGATGATGAGCGCGGATGCCGGCTGCTCCGCCGCTGATCCTCGTGGTGATCCAAGTCAGTGCCTCGGCCCAGGCGGCGGCATCGGGATCGGCGCTGCCAGCGAGCGCCGCGGAGTAATCGTTGGCCTCTTTGGTGATCTGATGGCGGGCGGTGGCGCCGTCCAGGGCAGCCAGCAGGAGGCGGGTGAGGGCGCTGTTGCTGTCCTCGCCAGGTCTGGTCAGTTCGGCGAGCCGGGCTTGGTCGGTGAGGTCGAGGTTGATGCGTGGGCGCAGCTCTGCCATGGAGGCCACCTATGCGACGGGGAAGACGTCCGCTTCGACCATAGAAGGCCGCCGACGACGTTGAAGCCTCGCAGCGGTACCAGAAGAACTCGTCCGTAGATGGGCCTCAGGCTGTTCAGGTGTTCTTGAGGATCTGGTGAAGGATCGTGGTGGTCGCGGCCGACGGCGAGGCCTCGGTCCCCAGGCGGTTCATCACGTGCCAGTAGTGGTCGATGTCGGCTTGCCTGTCGGGGTAGACGGCGCCGGTGAGCTGCTCGAGGTAGACCGTGTCGGGAAGTGCGGGTTCTGGCAGCCGCAAGTACCTGATCACGATAATCAGTCTCGCCCTGTCCTGGGCGTGCCCGGCGAAATGGGTACTGCTCCGTATGCGAATGGGGCCTGATCACTCGCAGGGCGCTCATCGCATGCTCTGACTGCGGTGCCGGTCAAGGCTCGATGGCCATCCGGGCCTGCCGGCCGGCCCTCACAAAACCGCTGGGCGCCCTGCGACTGGCGTTCGCGCAGATCAGGCCGCCAACGAATGCGACCCGCGGTCGAACTCTCTGCGCTCACAAAGCCGGGATCTACGGTTTTCTGCCGACCCCACAGAAATGAGTCACGTCGACAACGTCATCAAGGTCGGCAAAGTCGGGCCGCCAACGCGAACACGAGACCACGCCCGGCTCCACCAGATCCACCCGATCGAACATCCGCAGAAGCTCTTCACGGGTGCGCAGCGTCATCGGAACCGTACCTTGTGAGTTCCAATAAGCGACGGCGTGGGTCATCGGCTCGGCGTCGACCTCGGTGGTGGGGTGGGAGATCACCAGGTAGCTCCCTGACGGCACGCCGCCCAAAAGCTCGTCCACGATCGCAGCCGCACGATCGGTGTCGAGAATGAAGTTCACGATTCCCAACATCATGATCGCGACAGGCTGGCTGAAATCCAGCGTCCGCGCGGCGCCCTGCAAGATCCGTTCGGGGTCATGGACGTCGGCGTCGATGTAATCGGTGGCCCCTTCGGGGCTGCTGGTCAGCAGGGCATGGGCGTGCACGAGCACCAAGGGGTCGTTGTCGACGTAGACGATCCGCGACTCCGGCGCCACCCCCTGGGCGACCTGGTGGGTGTTGTCGACGGTGGGCAACCCGGTGCCGATGTCCAGGAACTGGCGGATGCCCTCCTCACCGGCCAGGTGCCGGACAGCGCGGGCAAGGAAATACCTGTCGGCGCGGGCGGAGCGGACCAGCTCCGGGACGAAGCCGAGGATCTGCTCGCCGACCTCACGGTCCACGGGATAGTTGTCCTTGCCGCCCAGCCAGTAGTCCATGATCTTGACCTGGCGGGGCAGAGGCGGATCTGTGGGCATCCGTTGGGCTGCGTCCTGGTCAGAGAGTTCCGCCCGGCCGCATGGATGCGCACGTGCTCGTCGTCCAGGCGCCGGTCGAGGTCTTCGACGTACAGCGCGCACACCTCGGCGGCGCGGGCGCCGCAGACGTAGGCGGTCTCGAACAGCACCCGGTCGCGTAGCCGGTCCAGCGCGACGTCCTAGCTGTCGTAGTCCTGTGCGCTACCGTCCGCTTCGTTCCGTACTCGTGTGCGCGACGGCGAGGTCCTGGCAGCGGATCGAGCTGCTGAACCCAGTAACAGTGGTCACGGCGCGCCGGCCGCCTGGCCGGCGGCTGACGGCCAGGACTGGAGGGCCGCCTCGGCGATCTGCTCCAGGTCGGTCCCCGCGGCGCCGTCGCGGGCTTGGGCGGACATGCCTTGGAGGACGGCCGCGTAGAAGGTCGCGAGGGCATGAGCGTCGGTGTGGGCGGGGAGCTCACCCGTCCGCGCGGCGGCGGCGATCTTGTCTTCGAGTGCGCGGGCGCCCACGGCGCGGAGTTCGCGCAGTCGGGCCGCGATGTCGGCGGACTGTGGGGAACAGTTGGTCGCCGCGGTGATCAGGAGGCAGCCGCGCGGGCGTTCAGGCCTCGTGTAGGCGGCCGCCGCCTCGCGCAGCAGGCGTTCGACGGCGTCGCGGGCGTTCGGTTCCTCGGCCAGCGCGCGTTCGGTGAAGGCGCCGTAGGTGCGAATGTAGCGGTCGAGCGCCTCAAGGAACAGGGCCCGCTTGTCGCCGAAGGCCGCATAGAGGCTGGGCGCGCCGATGCCGAGCGCTCTGGTGAGCATGGCGATCGAGGTCGCGTCGTAGCCGTGCTCCCAGAATACGGCGATGGCACCCTCAAGAGCCTCGTCGCGGTCGAACGACCGGGGCCGTCCCGTCCTCATGCCCCCATTCTATAGCGATCGTTAGTGATATGCGTTACCGTACTTCTCGAACGATCACTACAGAAATGAGAGGGGCACAGATGGTCACCGTGGGACTGCTCATCCGCGTCGAGGCCAAGCCGGACAAGGTGCCGGAGGTCGAGGCCATGCTGAAGTCGGTGGTGGATCAGGTACGGGAGGAGGGGGTGGCGGTCGTCTGGTTCGCGCTGCGCCTCGGGCCCACGACGTTCGGTATCTTCGACGCGTTCGTCGACGAGGCCGGCCGTGAGGCTCACCTGGAGGCCAACGGCGAGGCGCTGCGCGCGGCAGGCGCGGAGCTGTTCGCCGAGTCGCCCTCCATCGAGTACGTCGATGTCATCGCAGCCATGCTCCCCGGCGAGTGACCGGACGCGAGGATCGATGACCGCCTGCCGCACGCCGCCCCCGCAGTGGCGTGCGGCAGGCGCCGGCAGGACATCTCACGATCAATCCCACCTTGAGGAGGCGTCATGAGGACAGCGCACGTCAACGACATTGAGATCGAGTACGAGGTCATCGGCCAAGGTGAACCGCTGCTGCTCATCCACGGTTCCAACCTCGCCACGGGGCTCGCGCCGTTGGCGGCCGCGCTGGCCGTCGAGGCCCCGTCCCTCCAGCTCGTGCGCTACCACCGGCGCGGGATGGCCGGGAGCGGCGGACGAGGCTGGCCGATCAGCGTCCAGCAGCAGGCCGCCGACGCCCTCGGCCTGCTCGACGCCCTCGGCCTGCCGTCCGCGCACCTGCTGGGCTACTCCTACGGCGCGGTGATCGCACTTGAGACCGCACTGTCGGCGCCCGCCCGCGTGCGAAGCCTGGCACTCCTCGAACCGATCCTGACCGAGGTGCCCGGCGCCCAGGCGTTCATGGCCGGCATGGAACCCGTCATGAGCCTCTACGCCGCCGGCGACATGGCCGGCGCCGCGAGCACGACGTTCGCCGACCTCGGAGGTCCCGGCTGGCGAGAGCTGGTCGCGACCGCCGGGCCGGACGCCCTTGACCTGGCGGTCCGTGACACCGAGCTCTTCTACCGGGCCGAGGCGCCGTCCCTCACCACCTGGACGCTGGGCGAGACACGCGCAGCCGCCCTACAGAGCCCGGTGCTGTCGGTGATCGGGACCCAGAGCGGGCCCTTTTTCAAGGAAGGCCGCCAACTCCTGCATCAGCGCTTCGCCCAGTGCACGGACGCCGACATCCCCGGCGCGACCCACCTGCTGCAACTCCAGGCGCCCGAGCTGATCGCCGCCGCGGTCGCCGACTTCCTCCAGCGGCGCTCGCCACTGAAGCAAACGTCCTGACCGCTCGCCGGGGACCGCGGACGTCGCGCCGATCCCTTGGGCGTAGACGCGGAGCGTGATGGCCGGGTCTGCGCGCCCGAGCCTCACGGCGACGACGTGGCCGGGGACCCGGGCACATTGGCCGCGTCGAGCTTGGTACCCGCCCGCCGGCAAAGATCAAATCAGCGAAAGCCGGCCGGGGCCTCCTACGGCCCCGGCCGACCTCAACGTGATCCGCGTCGCCACCCTCCGCAGAGGAACCCTGCTGGCGAAGGCTGGACCTAATGGCCGTCGGTTGACCAGTGGTTGGCGTCTTTCGCGGCAGTGAGATAGTGGACGACACCGTAGGTCGCACCCACAGCGATCAACCGGCTGTTCAGGCCGCTGTGCGGACTCGAACTGATCTTCACCTGATGCCCGTTCCCATCGACAATGGTAATGCTCCGCTTACTCCAGGTCGTGCTCATGTCGATGGCATTTCCCGCCGTATGGCGACTCTTGAGCGCGGGCGCGACTTTCAGCTTCGGGTCGATGCCGTAGGCTGCGACCAGCGCTTTAGCGGCCTGGGCCACCGTCTTGCCGGCGGCGGCCTTGGTCCAGCAGATGGTGACGTACGGCTTCCCCTTGGCGGGCACGAAGTCCGGAACCTTCGCGGCTGCCAATTTACCTTTAGCGATGAGCCAGCTGTAGTGCATCAAATACGCGCGTTCGAGCGGACGCAGCGTAGTGACGGTGTGTTCGGCGATCCCGGCTCGGGTCATCGCGTGAATGAACCTGGTCACGTGCCCCTTGAAGGCTGGGGACAGTTTCGAGATGTCATGGCTGTCTGGGAACTTGGTAACCCAGGACGCGCCGATCGGGGTGCATTCCAGAGTGAACTGAAAGGATCCCGAGCTCGAGTGGCAGGTCGATCCGGTGGCCAGGAGGGCGGCCCAGGTCCCGTTGTAGACGCGCGCGGCGCCGTAGTGGTGCTTCTTGATGATGAGGGTCGAGCCGTTCGAAGCGCCGGAGAAGGTAAAGGTCGTCTGGGATCCGTCCCCCCAGGCGAAGGTCCCGTGGAAGGTACAGGCGGAGGTGTCCCCGAGACTCACCAGTCCGAGTGTGACGTCGGGGTTGGTGCTCTGGCATACCAATGAGCTCTGGAAACAGGGCGTCGAAGACGGCGCGCTGCGCGTCGGGCTCCCCGCACTGGCGAGGCGTACACCGACGGTCCCCGCCTTATTCCCGCCGGCAGAAGGGGCCGCCGCGACCGGCGCGGCAGCGGCCGCGACCATGGCGGCGACTGCCACGAAGGCCACGAGCAGCCGTGAGGCCCTCGCCCTGTATCGCATCGCGGCCATCCAGGCCCGACTCAAACCTCGCTGCATCATGTCCCCTCACCGACTGGCCACATCGGTCCCGCCAGTCACCCCGCACGGATCAATCCCGGACAAATCCGCAGCAGCCAACCACGATCACATCGGACCCGGACATCCCAGAATCAAGGGGTTGATAGAAACCGAGCGGAGCCCATAGAAGGGGCCACTCCGGCAGTCGGTGGCCCGGCCTTCGCCTGGGGCCGGCTCACCGGCCCCAGTCGGCCGGCTCGTTTTGGGAGGGGGAGCCCGCCGGTAGATGTGCAGTCGGCCCAGCAGGAGATCGGGGGATCAAGGGATGCGGGTGTTTGTGGTGAGGTTGCCGTCCGGGCAGCGGTATTGGACGGTGCTGGATGAGGATCTGCGGGTCGTGGCCGTCGCGGATGGGTTTCTGCGGCATCAACGGTTCGGCCGCGACGGGGCAGAGTCCACGACGAAGGCGTACGCGCACGCGATCGTGTTGTTCCTGCGCTGGCGCGCACGGACGGGCCGGTCCTGGCAGGCGGGTGTCGAGCAGTTCGCGTTGTTCATGACGTGGCTGGCCCATGCCGGGCCGTCGGCCTCGGGTGCGGAGGGTGGCGGGGCCGGTTCGGGGGTGTTGTTGGCCGGACCCGGTGTCGCGCCGGCGCGGTCGGCGTCGCGGATCAATGGCGTGCTGACCGCGGTGCGGGGGATGGTGGTGCACGCGGTCTCGACCGGGCAGGGCCCGGCGGGACTGGTGCCACTGCTGTATGAGGTGGCCGACGACCGTGATCTGCCCGAGCAGGCCCGGGGCGAGGACGGCCGGATGGCGTGGCGGATGCGGGCCCGGCACCGGCTGCGTGAACCGGAGACCGCGGTGGACCGGGCCAGCGACGAGGAGATCGTCGCGCTGCTGGGAGCGTGCAGGTCGGCGCGGGACCGGCTGATCGTGCTGCTGATGGCCCGGGCCGGGCTGCGCCGCGGTGAGGTGTGCGGGCTGCGCCGCAGCGACGTGCATCTGCTGGTGGACTCGCGGCGGCTGGGCTGCGAGGTCGCCCGGGCCCACCTGCATGTGGTGCGGCGGGAGGACAACCTCAACGGGGCCTGGGCCAAGCCCCGCCGCCAGCGGGTCGTGCCGCTGGACTTCCTGGCAGGCCTTCGACACCACCTACCGCAACCCCGACGGGAACAAGCCCGCCGCCGCCAGCGGGTCATCGCCGCGTTCGACCGCGCCGCCGCCGAGGGCACCGAGATCAGTGCGTCCGGGATCGCTCGCGCCGCCGGGGTCGACCGGACGTTCCTCTACCGGCACCGCGACCTGCTGGAGAAGATCCACGCCCTCCAAGCCGAACCGAGCCTCAGCGACGGCGCTGGTCCTGCCGTTACCCGAGCCTCGCTGCAAGCCGACCTGCTCGCCGCGCACGAACGCGCCGTCCGGCTCAACACCCGAGTGCAGCACCTGGAAAAGCGGCTGTCCGAGGTGCTTGGTGACCATGCCTGGCGCGAGTCCGGACTCGGCGCCCCAGCCGACATCGACGCTCTCAACCAGAAGATCACGCTCTTGGAGCAGCAAGTCGTCGACCTGCGGCTGCAACTCGAAGAACGCGATGACGACCTCGCCGCCGCCCGCGCCACCAACCGCGAGCTCATGACCCAGCTCAATCACGCCACCCGCTGATGACCGTCACCTTGCTGGTGGACGCTACGGCGTCCGCTCCTGCACTCTTCTTGCGTCCCTGGGGCGAGGGGGACGCCGCGTCGCTGCTCGAGGTACATCGGGATCCCGTTCTGCGTCGATGGGCGACGATGCCCGTGCAGAGCGACGAGGACGCCGCGCGGTGGCTGGAGGCCCAGCGACGTGGTTGGGCAACTGGGAATCGGCTCAGCTTCGCAGTGCTTGAGCTGCAATCCGGTAGCGCCGGAAATCTGCTGGTGGCCAACGTGGTCCTCAAGAGAGGCGATCCTGCCGAGCCGTCCGGCGAGGTCGGCTATTGGACCGCAGCGCATGCCCGAGGACGAGGAGTGGCCCCGCGCGCTCTTGAAGCTCTCACAGTCTGGGCCTTCGAGACCTTCGCCGCCGACGGTCTGAGACGTCTCGAGCTGCTCCACCAGATTGACAACCAAGGGTCGTGTCGCGTCGCCCAGAAGTGCCGATACGAGTTCGACAAGATACTGCCTGCCCGGCCGCCCTTCCCCACCGAGGGTCATCTGCACATACGACAATCCGATCGCGCCTGACCGGCAACCCGCCACCAACCCTCCACTGGCGCTGAGATTGATCTTGAATGCAAGTGGGCCCAGGCGCTGACCGCCAGGGCCCACTTGTGTTGCCTGGGAGTAGTCGTCCAGGAGCGGCGATGTCGGTGTGAGTTGACGGCCTCGATCCCGGCGGCACGAGGGTCACCGTGGATTCGTCGCGTACGACTGATCAACGCAGGCCGGTGCGGCGCGCCTGGTCGGTGGCGGCGCGCGGGCTGCCGGTGAAGGGCTGGCCGTGTCCAGGGAGGAGCAAGGAGACGTTGAGTTCGTCCAGTCGGTCGAGGGAGGCCAGGGCGGCGGTGCTGTCGTGGGTGAATGCGCGGCAGACCACGGCGGGGCCGGTGTGTCCGGTCAGGCCGTCGTGGGTGACCAGGGCGTCGCCGGTGAAAAGCAGGCCGCGGTCGGCGAAGAGGTAGGCGGTGCTGCCTGGGGTGTGACCGGAAAGGACGATGGCCCGTGGGCGGCCGGGGACCGTCTCCAGATGCTGGTCGCCGTGGAATGTGCGCACGTCCGGCACGGGTGGGGCGGTGAAGCCTCCCTTGCGGGCCAGGTGCAGCGGGGTGCCGATCGCGGCGGGGCGACGCAGCAGGTAGGGCAGCATCGAGCGTTCCGGCTTGGCGTGGCGCATCGCGCTGCGGGGCCCCTCTTCGAGGATCGGGGCGTCCAGGTCGTGCACCCAGATGTCGGCGCCGGCCTGGTGCAGGGGCCCGGCCAGGCCCGTGTGGTCGGGGTGACCGTGGGTCAGGAGCACGGCGCGGATGTCCCGCACGGACCGGCCGGAGCGAGATAGATGACCTTTGAGCTGGGGGAGGTGGCCGGGCAGTCCGGCGTCGATGAGGGTGAGGCCGTCGGGGTGTTCAAGCAGGTAGAAGCTGACCACGTCGTCGCCCAGGCGGACCACGCCGGGTGCGACTTGGTGGCTGGACGGCCGACCGGAAGGCAGACGGGACACGGGTCCTCCAGCAGCAGGTGAACGCGGGCGCGCTATTTCGATACAATAGACTGTAACGGAATTGAGAGGAGCCTGTCCCGTGCCGACCCCCAGGTCATACGACTCCCGCCGTCGGCAGGACGCCGCCCGGCGCAACCGCGCCGCCGTCCTGTCGGCATGCCGGGAACTGCTCTTCCGGGAGGGCTACCAGGCCACGACCGTCCGCGCAGTCGCCGAGCGGGCGGGCGTCTCCCCGGAGACTGTCTACAAGGCGTTCGGCAACAAGCCGGGGCTGATCAAGGCCCTGTGGGACGTCACCCTGGCCGGCGACGACGAACCTCTGGCCATGGCTGAGCGCCCCGCCCTCCGGGAGGTCTGGCGCACCGAGGACCCGCGCACGAAGTTGCGCCTGTACGCCGCGTTCGTCCATGGCGTCCATGACCGGCTGGCCGTGCTCTTCGCCGTGCTGACCCAGGCAGGCCCCGAGGTCGCGCAAGTCGTAACCGCCAGCGAGGAGGAGCGGCTGACCGGCGTCACCGCCTTCATCGCCCATCTCGCCCGCCAGGGCATCCTGCGCCCTGATACCGACCAGGCGCGAGCAGCGGACGCCTGCTGGGCGCTGACTGGGCCGCATCTGTTCACCCAGCTCACCGCTGGCCGCGGCTGGGACGCCGGTACCTACCAACAGTGGCTGGCCGACATGCTCGCCGCCGCACTCTTGCCGGGGCGGTGTTCCGGGCAGACCCGGTGAGGTCTTGGGAGTGCGCTGCGGACGGCTTCCGGCCTTGGGGAACATGGGACTGGAGCAGCAGCCGATCGGCCAGTGGCGTTAGCGAGCCGGGTCGGGCGGAGTAACCGCCTTCTACCGTTCCGATGCGATCGTTGAGGGGCCGATCTTGTATCGGTTGGGTGGCTCTGGGTTGGTTACTTGTGGGTCGGTCCTACTTTGCGGGCGTATGACGGTTGAGTTCCTGACTGATGATGGACGGTCCGGTGGTTGATCACGATGCCGTGCTCGGCGAGCTCGAAAGTGATGCGTTCCGCGGACCACTTCCGCTCGCGCCGCCAGCTCTCGATCGTGACGAACGCCTCAGGGCTGGTTGCGGTTGGAGTGCGGTGCGGAGTACTTGGCCGGTCCCGAAGTCCAAGGTCGCCGTAGCGGCGCCAATGGTTCACCCACTTCGACGCGCATGATTGAGAGATTCCTATCTCTGCTGCGACATGCGAGATCGGCCGGGTCTGGCATCGCGCCACCAGCCGCCACCGACCCTCGATGTTCAATGGGGCGTTCGGATGTGTCATAGCGTTGCCCATCAGCGCGATGTTGATCCGGCACGTCGCTGGTAGCGCGAGCGGGCGAGGTCGTGGGCCGTGCGAAGCAGCTCCCGGAGTGCTGTCTCCGTTCGCGAGCTCGGGTTCACCACAGCAAGCCAGCCCAGGTTGCCGTAGACAGGGTGCGCCATCACGGAGTCCGCCGCGCTCAGGTCGACGTCACTGGTGGTCGGTTCGCGCGGCTCG
>JAOPYO010000303.1 GCA_025964575.1 Actinomycetes bacterium | reverse complement strand
CCTCCCACGACCGGTGGTTCCTGGACCGCATCGCCACCCACATCCTGTCGTGGGAAGAGGGCTCGAGCTGGTTCTGGTTCGAGGGCAACTTCGCCGACTACGAGAAGAACAAGATCGAGCGGCTCGGTGCCGATGCGGCTCGCCCGCACCGTGTCACCCACCGCAAGCTCACACGCTGACACGCGCGCCGCGCGCCCTACGAGCTCGGCTCGTACGGCGCGCGGGCTGCTGTCCGGGTGGCGTCAGTCTGACGGGCGCAGATAGCGCTCGATGAATGCGCGCTCCTCCGAAGTGAAACGGCGGAGCCGTTCAGCCTCCACGTCGAAGGCGACCAGCGTGGACTTGGCCGTCACGTAGGCGTGCTCGTCGTCCCGAACCTCGTAGGCAAGCTTGAAGGAGGCGGCCCGGGCTTCGGTGACCCACGTCTCCACACGGTAGGGATTGACGCTGAACATCAGCGGCCGCTTGTAGTCGATCTCATGGCGGGAGATCACCATGCCTCGGACCGGTGTCTCACCCTTCCGTACCGGGTCGGAGTGGAACATCTCCAGCCGGGCGTCTTCGAGGTAGTTCAAGAACGTGCAATTGTTGACGTGGCCCTGAGGGTCAAGATCTCCAAAGCGAGTGTGGAACTCGTAGATGTGCCGATACTCGGCCGGGGGCAGGGGCGCGCTGTTGTCCATGTCCTCGCCTCGGGGGATCTTGTTCGCTGATGGTCACTTGCGGGCGAGTGTACGTCAGCTCATCGAGAGGATTGACGATCTGTCGCCGCACCGGAGAGCCGGACGGTGGAGGAACTCGACCGCTGCCGCGGGATCACCACCGGTTCCTGCTGCCGATGGTGCCACCAACGGTTGATCCTCGGCGTCAGGATGAGCGCGAGTATCGCGGTGACCAAGCCGGCGGCGACGTCCACCCCGTAGTGCACCCGGAGGTACAGCGTGGAGAGGTACAGCCCGAGCGCGATCGGCAGGTAGGCCCAGAACAACCGGCGGGCGTCCCGCCACATCAGGGTGAGCAGCACCGTGGTCATCGCGGTGTGCAGGCTCGGGAAGCAGTCCCGCGCAGTGCCTTTCACCTGGTTGATCGTGTCGAGGAGTCCGTTGTGGCCCCACTGCGGGAGCAGATCGGGATAGATGTCGGTCTGGAAGACGTACGGCCCGACCGCCGGGACCGTCATGTATCCGAGGTACCCGATGAACGCAGTGATCGTGATCGCCAGAGACAGGTCCCGGAACGGCCCCATCCTGCCCTGGAGATACAGCACGGCCGCGTAGATCGGCGTGGCGAAGCCGTAGCTGGCGTAGCAGACCACAAGGACCTCGGTCATGGCCGGGGAGCCGATGTGGTCGTTCAGCCAGCGCGCGACGTCGACGCCCACTACGGCGTGGTCGATGGCGATCAGCTGCTGGTCGACGACGTGGGGCCGCAGGACCGGGGTCAGGTCATGCAGCGTCTCGTAGATCACCATGCACGCCCACAACGGACTGAACTCGCGCAGGGTCCGGCCGACCGTGGTCAGCGCGGTCCGAAACCGGTCGAGGCCGTGCCCGCCGCCGGCCCGCCAGTACCCACGGAGGAAGATCGCCGCGCACATGCCGAGGACGATCGCTCCGAACCGCCAGTTCCCGACCAACTTGACGAGAGTCGAATACCCCTCGCCGAGGTAGATCATCAGGGCGATCAGCACCACGCTGAACGTCAGGAACAGCCACTCCTCGGGGCGAAGCCTTCCGCCGAGACCCACCAGCGACGGCCTCGGCCTGCGTTCCGTCGCCTCAGCCCCCGCCACAGTCGTTCACCGTTCGTTTGTCCTCTACCCCGTCAATAGACGTCCATGAATGGTAATGGTTGGTTATGCGCGAGTCATAGGGATTGCCCGCGCGCATCGGGCGCCCGCCAAGGCTACGGTCGATCATGCCAGTCCGATCGAGCCCGCGAACCGGTGGCGCTGGGTGGTGCCGGCCGTCGGCCGGGGCGCGAGACGGCTGATTGCGCCTCTCAGCTCGGCTTTGCCCCTTCTGACCCCCGCCATGCCCGCAGCGGGGCTCTCAGCGGCTCAGCCATGCGGCGGCGTTTCCGGGCAGAAGATCACCGTCCAGCGGAGCGCTGGCCAGGAGGAGCTTGCCTCCGGCCGGCAGCGGAACCGACGCGTCGCCGCAGTTGAGCACGCACACCAGCGGGCCGCGCCGGAAGGCCAGGGCCTCCGTGGAAGGGAGGTCCAGCCACTCCAGCGCCTCAGGCAGCGAGTTCTGCAACTCGCGCCGCAGCCGTAGCGTCAGCCGGTAGAACGCCAGGGTGGAGGCGGGGTCGCCGGCTTGGGCCTCGACCGTCAGCGACCCCCATGTGCCCGGCATCGGCAGCCAGGGCTTGCCGCCGTCGGGGGAGAAGCCGTACGGCTCGTACGAGCCGGACCAGGGGATCGGCACCCGGCAGCCGTCCCTGCCCCGTTCGGCGCCGCCGGTACGGAACCAGATCGGGTCCTGGCGGGCCGAGTCCGGGAGATCGATGACCTCCTCCAGGCCCAGCTCCTCGCCCTGATAAAGGTAGGCCGAGCCGGGCAGCGCCAGCATGAACAGCAGTGCCGCCCAGGCCCGCCGCAGCCCGTTCCCGGTGCCGTCGTCATAGCGGGTCCGGTGCCGGATGGCGTCGTGCGAGGACAGCACCCAGGTCGGGGCCGCCTGGATCGGTTCGGCGGTCCGCAGACAGTCGCTCACGACGGTTCGGAAGGCGCTCGCCGACCACGGGGCCAGTTGCAGGGCGAAGTTGAACGCCTGGTGGAGCTCGTTGGGGCGGAGGAAGAGCGCGAGATCCTCGGGGCTGTCCGTCCACACCTCCCCGACCGCCATCCGCTCGCCACCGGGGGGCTGGTGCGAATAGGAGTCCAGGATGCGCCGCCAGTCGCGGTAGACCTCGTGCACCTCGGGACGGCTGTACATCGGGCTGCCGACGGAATGACGGCCCAGGTCGCCGAGGTCGGCGAACGACGGCTCCTTGAACAGGCCGGCGGCCACGTCGATGCGGAAGCCGTCGACGCCCCGATCCAGCCAGCAGCGCAGGATGTCCTCGAACTCCCGCCGGACCTCGGGGTTGCGCCAGTTGAGGTCGGGCTGCTCGGCCGCGTACAGGTGGAGAAACCACTCGCCGTCGGGAACCTGGGTCCAGGCCGACCCGCCGAAGGCCGACGGCCAGTCGTTCGGAGGGGCCGACCCAGAGCCACCGCTGCGGAAGAGATAGCGCTCCCGGGCCGGACTGCCCGGTGCGGAGGCGAGCGCCTCCTGGAACCAGGCGTGCTGGTCGGAGGTGTGGTTGGGAACGATGTCGACGATGAGCTTGAGGCCGAGCGCATGGGTGTCGACGACCAGCTCGTCGAAGTCGGCGAGGGTGCCGAAGCGGGGGTCCACGTCACGGTAGTCGGCGACGTCGTAGCCGCCGTCGGCCAGCGGGGACCGGTAGAAGGGGGTCAGCCAGAGGGCGTCCACGCCCAGCTCACGGAGGTAGGGAAGCTTGCTCCGGATCCCGGCGAGGTCCCCTTCGCCGTCCCCGTCGGAGTTGGCGAAGCTGCGGACGTACACCTCGTACACGACGGCATCGCGCCACCAGGAAGATCGCATCATAGGGGGCGATCTACCCAAGGCATGGCCAAAGGATTGCACGTCCCTCAGTCGGTGTTCACCAGGCTCGCCGCGGCTCTCACGAGGTAGTCCCAGAGCATCGCGTCGGCCTGCTCGGGCAGGGCGAGCTCGTCCAGCGCGTCGCGCATGTGCCCCAGCCAGGCGTCACGTTCCGCCACCCCGACCGTGAACGGCACATGCCGCATCCGCAGCCGGGGGTGCCCACGCCGCTCGCTGTAGGTCCCCGGGCCGCCCCAATACTGGATCAGGAAGAGCCGGAACCGCTCCTCTGCCGGGCCGAGATCCTCCTCCGGGTAGAGGGGGCGCAACAGCGGATCTTCGGCGACACCCTGGTAGAAGCGGTGGACCAGCCGACGGAAGGTCTCCTCGCCGCCCACAGCCTCGTAAAAGCTCACTTCAGTAGCCATCAAGACCAAGCCTATGCGGACTTGTCACCGTTGAGGGGCGCCACCGAGACGCCCGCCTCGTCGAAGACCTTCTTTACTCGGGCGCGCAGCTCCCTGGCGACCTCGCCCTGCTTGCCCGGCGCTGTCTTGACGACCACCCGTACGATCACCGCATCACTGGTGAGGGCCTGCACGCCCCAGACCGACGGCTCCTCCAGCACGATCTCGTCCCAGGGCGGGTCGACGGTCATTCCGACCGCCGCGGACTGGAGAAGGCTGCGAACCTTGTCGACGTCCTCGGTGTAGGACACCGGCACGTCCAGGATGGCCCGGGCCCAGTTCTGGGATTCGTTGCCGATGCGCAGGATCTCGCCGTTGCGCATGTACCAGACCACGCCGTTGACGTCGCGCAGCCGGGTGACCCGCAGGGTGACCGCCTCGACGGTGCCCTTGGCCGGGCCGACGTCGACGATGTCCCCGACCCCGTACTGGTCCTCGAGCAGCATGAAGATGCCGGACAGGAAGTCCTTGACGAGGTTCTGTGCACCGAAGGCCACCGCGACACCGATGATGCTCGCGCTGGCCAGCACCGGCGCCAGGTTGAGACCGATCACACCTAGCACCGAGAAGGCGGCGGTGCCGAGGATCAGCACCGAGGCGATGCTGCGGAGCAGGGAACCCATGGTCTCGGCGCGCTGCCGGCGCCGCTCGCTGACCAGGGCCGGGCTGCCATCGAAGATCGTGCGGGTCTTCTCGCGGATCTTGTCCGACATGGTGCCCTCGGCCATGCGGAGCGTGATATTGCTGATCGTCTTCTGCACGATGCGGCGCAGTACCAGCGCGATCACGATGGTCACGATGATCGCGACGATCCTGTTCGCCCAGACGTCGAGGTTGTAGGAGCTCACGAACCTGGCGGTGCCGGGGCTGTGGGTGATGTTCCACACCAGCCGACAGGGAACTTTCGGGTGTGCCCCGCAGAAGTCCTCGGGTCTGCCCTTCTCCTGGAAGAAGGGCTCGGCCAGAATCGGGTAAAGCTGGGACACGTGTGAGACCCCCCCCGGGTCGATCGGACCTGCCGCCAAGGATCTTCGGCGAGTGCGCAAACCGATCGTAGGGGACGGAGACGACCGGATTGTACGACCGCCGGGTGACGGAGATGCGACCGAGCCGGGGAGGTCGGTCGGACAGCCCCGGCCCACCCCCCTCTAGGAGTCGGACGCCGTCCGGCGGTGTCGCCGGCCAACCAGGCGTGGGCTACGGACCACGGCGACGATGGTGGTTGTCGAGTGGACACGTCCCGCGGAGTCGGGTCCCCGCGCCGTTCTAGACCAGAACCCGCGGGACGTGCCACGTCAGTGCGAATGGGCCTCCAGGACGTGCGCCACCTTCATGGCGGCACCGCCCGGGTCGTCCACCCGGTGCATGAGTTCCCCCCATGACCACCAGAAGTAGTGCTCACTCGAGTCAGGTGCCGGCCCGCACGTGACGTTCTCCGCCAGGCTCGCCGCCTCCGGGTTGCACACCCGGAGAAAGGCCGGTCCTGACCGGGTACGGACCACACGGGCGACCAGCCCGTGCGAGTCCAGTTCGTCCACCAGCTCTTGCAGGTAGTCGAGACGGTTGTCGCTGACCACCTTGCGCACCCCCTCCATATTCGTGCGGTATGACCTGATTCTCGTGTGATCAACAGCCTGATTGCGCATCACTACGCCTGGCGAGAATTGCAAGCCCGCCGCCGAAGGTCAAGGGGGCCGTTGTTCGGTGGAGAGTGAAATCGGCCTACTCGGGAGACGATTCCCACCCCAGGTGGAAGGATCATCTGCCCAGGTGCCGGGCGGCGCACCCGATGTCCGGCTGTTCCTTGCTCAGTTGTGCGGAATGGGTTGGCCTGGTACCGCAGGAGAGTTACGCTGCGTGCGCAAGAGGCTATCGGTTGTGGCCATGATCCCCCGGCCACCGACGTTCGCCGAAGTGGTGAGATAGGGATGCCGGAATCCCCCCAGAAGGAAACAGACATAGCGCGCAGAATACGCGCTCATGGTCTGGCCAGAGGGCATGCCGCCGCAGAGATCGCGGTGGAGATCCACGATCAATGCGGACCGCTTTTCGGCACCAGCAAGGTCAAATCTCAGCGACTGGCCCGGGGCATCGCGCTGTCCGATGTGATCGCTCAGGTCCGGGCCCTCTACGAGGTCGACGGCAAGCCTCCGCCCAAACTCGGCGAGACCCTGCTTTCGGCCTACGAAAGCGGTTACAAGAAACCAGGCCCGGCATATCTGCACTATCTGTGCAGTGTCTACCGGGTCGAGCCTGTGGACCTCGGCTTTCAGGGGCATTGCATCTGCGGCCGAAGCCATCTTCGCCGTCCCAGCAGTGCGCAGTTGACGCCGACGGGACCAGGTGAGACCCACACTCTCGTCGGATCGGTCGTGGTGCCTTCGCACGCCGATACCCAATGGATCATTAACAGCGATCTTCGGAGCCAATACCGCGCCGGTGGCTCCGTAACCGCGGACATGGGAGAGGAGGACATCGTGCTTCGCAGAACCCTTCTACAACTACTGGCAGGCGCGGGCGTAGCGGTCGACGGCCAGTTTCTGGGTGCCATAGACAATCTACGGCGCAAGATGGACGACACGCTGGTCAGCGCGACTGTATCGCCGACGATGCTCGACCAATGGGAGGAGACGATCCTCGGGTACGGCCAGCAGTATCAGGCCACCCCGTCGTTGCGTCTGCTCTGCGACGTATTGCTGGACTTCAGTGAGGTCCGGCGCATGTGCGACCAGAGGCAGCCGATCGAGCTGCAGGAACGGCTGTGCAGGCTCGCCGCCCAGCTGTCCGGACTGTCCGGGCTCATCATGATCAATCTTGGTGACCACCGGCTGGCCAGGTCGTTCTTCCGTACCGCCCGTACCGCCGCCGACGAAACCGGCGACCGCGGCTTGCGCGCGTGGGTGACGGTGCGCGAGTCACTGGTGCCCATGTACTACGGCGACCCGCGCGAGGCGCTGCATCTGGCTCGCAAGGCGCAGGACCTGGCCGGCCGTACGCCCTGCGCGGCGGCCGCGATGGCGCCCGCCGTGGAGGCACGCGCTCTCGGCATGCTCGCGCTCCGCGGCCGCTCGGACGCCGCTCCCAGCGCCCGCCGTGCCCTGGTACGGGGCCGGGCCGTGTTCGACCAGCTCTCCAGAAATCAGGTCAGTGACCTGGTGTTCGGGTTCACCGACCGGCAGCTGACGTTCTACGAAGGTGACACCTACACCAACCTCGGCGACCATCAGCGCGGCGACGAGGTGCTGAGCCACGCCCTCACCCTCTACACCGTCAATGACAGGCTCGACCGCACCCTGGTCCGGCTCGACCGGGCCCATTGCCGGCTGCAGGCCGGAGAGCCTGACGCGGCATTGAACGCGGGCAATGAGGCGATCCTGGATCTGCCGTTGGATCACCGCTCCGACATCCTCATGCATCGTGCTCGGCAGCTCGGCGCGGCGGCGGCCGCCATGCATGGTGACATGCCGGCCCTCCGAGCCTTCCGCGAGACGCTCGCCGGACCGACCGTGCAGAGTCCCACCGTCAACCCGTCACCACCTGACGCAGTCTGACGTCATGATTCCGCTTGACCGCGGTGCCCGCGCCGGGGCTCTGCTCCGGCGCCGCACGGAACCCCCTCTGTGGGAATTCGGCGACCTGCTGATCCGCCGTTACCACCCCGCCGAACTTGACACCGTCCTCACGCTTCACCGTGACGGGCTGGCCCAGGTCGGGCTGCAGCCGGGCGACGGCATCTACTACGAGTACGACCTGTTCCAGATGGAGGATCTCTATCTCCGGGAGGGCGGCGAGTTCCTGGTCGGCGTGCTCGACATCGGAGAGCTGGTCGCGATGGGTGGCCTCCGCCGGTTTCCGGGCCACTCCGCCAAGGTGGGCGAGTTGGTCCGGCTGCGGGTACGGCCGGACCTGCAGCGGCGCGGGTACGGCTCGGCCCTCGTCATGGCTCTGGAGGAACGCGCCCGCGAACTCGGCTATCTGATGCTGCGCGGCGACACGACGGCCTACCAGCAGCCCGCACTGGAGCTCTACCGCGGCTTCGGCTGGAGGGAGACCCGGCGCGAGGTCATCAACGGCATCGTCAACATCCACATCGAGAAGCCGCTCGGCTAGAGCCGCCGGCCGACCCGGCGCCAAAATACCGGCCATATGGCACCTGTGATCGCCGGAGAGTTGCGCGGCGCCGAACGGGTCGGTCTGACGATCGAGCCCGCCGCCGGATCCGCCCAGCCCACCACGGCCCCGATCCTCGTTCTGAGGCTCTAGCGGGACGGTCAATCGGCCACTCGTACCCCTTTCCTATGGGAGCACGAGGCCGGTGTGGGCGGCCATGAAGGACAAGGTGTCCACGGACAGGTCCACGGTGCGGCTCACCGAGCGGGTGCTGTGCCCGACCTCGGCTTCGTTGCGGAGCAGGATCGGCGCCTCAGAAGAGGTCGCGTGTTGCAGTGCCGCGCACATCTTGCGGGCGTGCAGCGGGTCGACCCGGCCGTCGTTCTCGAACACCGTGAACAGCGTCGCGGGATACTCCACCCCCTCGCGCACGCGGTGGTAGGGGGAGTACGCCAGCAGCCAGCCGAGCTGTTCGGGATCGTCGGCCGAGCCGTACTCCCCGTTCCACGTCTGGCCCAGCCCGAACCGCTCGTACCGCACCATGTCGAGCAGCGGCGCGGAGCAGACCACGGCGGCGTACAGCTCCGGCCGCTGGGTGAGGGCCGCGCCCACCAGCAGCCCGCCGTTGGAACCACCCGAGATCGCCAGCCGGTCCGCCGTGGTCCAGCCGTCGGCGATCAGCTTCTCGGCGGCGGAGTGGAAGTCGTCGAAGACGTTCTGCTTGCGGTCGAGCATGCCCGCGCGGTGCCACTCCTCGCCCTCCTCAGAGCCGCCGCGCAGGTTGGCGATCGCATACACCCCGCCGGCCTCCACCCAGGCCAGCACGACCGCGGAGTACGCCGGCGTCAGGGGCACGTTGAAGCCCCCGTAGCCGTACAGGATCGTGGGCCGCGGGCCACCGTCGGCGCGGCCGATTACCAGCATCCGGACCTGCGTTCCGTCCGTGGAGGAATACGTGATCTGGCGGGTCTCCACGTCCGGAAGGTCGACGCTGCCCGGAGCGGAAGCCCACGGGCTGGTCTCGCCGGTACGCGCGTCGTACCGCTCCACCGAGGCAGGCGTGACGTTGTCGGTGTAGCCGAACCACGCCTCGTGACCGCCCTCGGGCCGCTCCACGAGGCCGCCGATCGAGCCCAGCCCCGGGGTCGGCACCGTGCCGGTCCGCTCGCCGGTCTCGAGGTCGTGGACGGTGATCTCGCTGATGGCGTGCCGGGTCCAGCCGGCCAGCAGCACCGGCCGCTCGAGCTCGGGCCCATCGAGGATGGCGAAGTCGGTGAGCACCGCCTCTGGATCCTCGGGGATCAGATCCCGCCAGGTCTCGTACAGGGGGTTCGCGGGGTCGGTCACGCACAGCCGGGCGCGGGGTGCGTCCCGGTCGGTGAAGATGTACGCCCGCCCGTCGCGGCCGACGTACAGCCCGGCCTCGGCGTCCACGTTCTCCTGTACGGCTCGGAACCCGGGGTTCTCCATCGGGGAGGCGGAGAGGTCGGCGATCCACAGATCGTTGCGCGGGGCGGTGCCCTGGGAGGCGGAGACTGCCAGCCAGCGGCCATCCCGGCTCACCGAGACCCCGTAGTAGTTGGTCTTCTCCATGCCCTCGCCGAAGATCAGGACGTCGTCGGTGTCGGGGTCGGTGCCCACCCGGTGCAGATAGACCCGCCGGTGGTACTGGTCCTCGCCCTCGGGCACCTGGTCCTTGGGCAGTCGGCGCACGTAGTAGTAGGCGTCTCCGCCGGGCAGCCAGGCAATGGGGGTGTAACGGCCCCGTTCGATCGGGCCCTCGACCCGCTCGCCGGTCGCGAGATCCATGATGTAGAGGAGCGACTCCTCGTCTCCGCCCTGCGAGAGCTGGTAGGCGAGCAGTCTGCCCTCGAGGTCCGGGCGCCAGGAGTCGAGCGTCGTCGTGCCGGCGGGGTCGATCTCCATCGGGTCGATCAGGGCGGTCTCCACGCCGTCGGCACTGGTCGTGTAGAGCACCGCGTGCTCCTGCTCGGCGGTGCGGCGCATGAAGAACCTCACGTCACCGCGCCAGGTCGGCGAGCTCACGTAGCCGGCGCCGAGCAGTTCGGTGATCCGCTTGCGCAGCCGTTCCCGGCCAGGCAGCTCATCGACGCACTGATGGAACAGTTCGTCCTGCGCCGTCAGCCACTTCTTGGTGTCGTCGCTGTGCGCCTCCTCCAGCCACCGATACGGGTCGGCGACCTGGTGGCCGTGGAGATCTTCGACGATCTCCTGGCGGTGGGCGGGCGGGTACGCCATCAGCGGCGACGGGCGGCTCATGGATCGCACTTTATGTCCTGGTAGCAACCGCTTGCACTCGTGCGGGGTTTCACTCTTCTGACCTGGGCTTTTGTCAGGGCGATCCGCGTGTGGCGAGGTGAATGCGCCGGTGATCTCCGGTACAAGTGGCGGAGATCATAAAGCGCTTCGAGAACGGGGATCAGAATGAAGGGCACCTTCGGGGGATGGCGTCGGCCGGTACTGGCGGTGGTCGGCGTCGTGGCGGCCGGGTCGTCGATGCTCCTGTCCGCACCTGCGTACGCCGATCACACGCCGCCGGCCGCGAGCGGGGGCGTTCAGTTCGTCTACGCCCAGCCGGAGGTCGCAGCGGACCGTGATCACGTCATCTGGCATTGGACGCTCATGAACAACGGTCAGGAGAAGGCGAGCAAGGTCACACTGATCCAACATCTTGACCCGTCGTTGAAGATCGACACTCTCTCTCCGGGGTGTGCCGCCCAGGGTCCGGTGATCAAATGCCAGTTCGACCAGCTGGCGCCCGGTGATCAGCAGCAGGGTTTCGTTGGGGCGGATCTCCCGACCGACGGGGCCGTGACCGCGCGGATCAATGGCCGGGTGACCTGGCAGCAGGGTGGCGCGCCGGACGGCACCTACATCAGGCCGGTCGTGCCCGTCCACGCCTGAACCTCAGCAATTCTCCAGAGAACTCCTGGCGCCGCGAACGACGCGGTGCTGGGAGTTCTTGCCGTCTCGTGACGTCTGGGTGCAGGCCGGATTGGGGATGAATGGGGTAGCGGGATCACCTTCCCAGCAGTCACACTGATTTCAGCTTCGGGTTCGCCCCTGAGGAGGTCCTCGTGGCGGGTGTACAAGTGCTGGAGAGTTCGGCCGGATCCGGGCGCCGATCGCGCCGGGTCGTGGCCTGCTGGGCGGCCGCCGCCCTGATACCGGCGGAGGCCGTCTGATGCGCCAGGTCCTTCTCCTGAATGCGACATACGAGCCACTCACCACACTTCCGCTCCGGCGGGCCGTGTGTCTCGTGCTCCGGGAGAAGGCAGAGGTCGTCCACCATGACGCCTCGGGTGCCCTGCTCCGCTCGGCAACGAATTCGATACAGGTGCCGTCGGTGATCCGGCTCCGACGATATGTGCGGATCCCGTTCCGGACCCGCGTCCCACTGACCCGGGCCGCGCTCATGCGACGCGACAACTACCGATGCGCCTACTGCGGCCGCCATGCGGAGACCATCGACCATGTGCAGCCGCGTAGCCGTGGTGGCAAGCACACCTGGGAGAACTGCGTCGCATCCTGCATGACCTGCAATCACCGGAAGGCCGACCGGCTCCTGGAGGAGATCGGCTGGACGCTTCCCACGACCCCGGCGGTTCCCAGGGGCGTCCACTGGCGGCTCATCGGCATCGTCCACGACGGTGACCCGCAATGGGCGGCATACGTCCGCGAGCCCGCGGCCTGACTATTCTTGGTCCCGTGCCACGTTATGAGTACCGCTGCCGCTCCTGTGGGGACACCTTCGAGCTGTCTCGCCCGATGAGCGAGTCGTCCGCGCCCGCCGCCTGCCCGTCTGGCCACGACGACACCGTCAAGCTGCTCTCCACCGTCGCGTTCGGGGGTGGCGGGGGACCCGCCCCGCGTCCGAGCGGGGGCGGCGGAGGTTGCTGTGGCGGTGGCTGCTGCGGCTGAGCTCCGCCGGGCGGGCATACTGGCGGAATGCCTGAACTGATCGAAAAGCCGTCCCGAGTCACGGCCGCCGGCGAACCACCCAAGCTGATCGACGAGTACGTAGGCGGGGTGAACACCGGGGAATCGCGGCTCAGCATCGCCCACATGCGGAGCCCGTCGGGCTGGGCCGAGCCCGGCCAGCGCCCGGAGTTCGACGAGTTCACCCTGGTGCTGAACGGCACCCTGCACGTCGAGTACGAGGGCGGTGCCCTGGACGTGGCCGCCGGTCAGGGCGTACAGACCAAGGCGGGAGAGTGGGTGCGGTACAGCTCACCGGACCCCGCGGGGGCCGAGTACGTCGCCGTCTGCCTGCCCGCCTTCACCCCCGGCACCGTCCACCGCGACGCCACCTGACGCCCACCTGACCTCGCTGTGATCATGGGATCAATGGACGATTGATCCCATGATAACGGCCGGTGAATGGACAACATCGGCCACTTTGGTCTCTTGACGCCACAGGGGATCTGAGATCTTCTCACGTTCATGAGCGATCTCCCCCCATCGCGCCGCGGTCTGTTCCGCACCGCAGTCCTCGCCCTCGCCGGGCTGCTCGCCGCAGCTCTTCCCGCCGGATCCGCAGGGGCACGCGCCCCCGAGCTCCGTCTCAACCAGATCCAGGTCATCGGCACCCACAACAGCTACCGCTTCGAGCCTCCGCCGAAGGAGTTCGGGCTGATCTCGACTGTGGGGGGTGCCCAGGCCCAAGGGCTGCAGTACAGCCATGCGCCGCTCGACCAGCAGTTCGACGGCCAGCATGTACGGCAGATCGAGCTGGACGTCTACGCCGATCCGAGTGGCGGGAACTACGCGACCCCGCCCATCCGGTCGCTCACCGGCCAGCCGGCCGAATACGACCCACGGATGAAGCAGCCCGGCACCAAGGTCCTGCACATTGCCGGGCTCGACTACCACAGCACCTGCCTGACCTTCGTGGACTGCCTGCGCACCGTCCAGAGCTGGTCTGACAGGCACCCTTCGCATATGCCCATCACGATCCTCGTGGAGTTCAAGGACACCCTGGACATCCCGGTGAAGGGGATTCCGCCGGTGCCGCTGATCACCTGGACCCGGGACCGCATGCTCGGGCTGGAGAAGGAGATCCGTTCCGTCCTCAAACCTGGGGACCTGCTCACCCCGGACGACGTACGGAGCCAGGGAAGCACGCTCGAGCAGTCGATCCTGACCCAGGGGTGGCCCACGCTCGACGCGGCCCGAGGGAAGATCATGTTCTTGATGGACAACGGCGGTGTCTACCGCGACCGCTATGTGCAGGGCAATCCGAGCCTGGAAGGCCGGATCCTCTTCACCAACTCAGAGCCCGGCCGGCCGGACGCCGCCTTCGTGGAGCGCAACGACGCGGCCGGCTCGGCCGCGGAGATCCGTGACCTCGTACGCAAGGGGTACGTCGTCCGTACTCGGGCGGATTCCGACACGGTGGAGGCGCGCTCCGCCGACACCAAGACCCGTGACGCGGCCCTCGCCAGCGGCGCACAGTGGGTCAGCACCGACTATCCCGTGCCCGGCCTGGCCGCGCGCTTCGGCACCGGCTACTACGCCGCGCTCCCAGGGTTCGTGACCGCTCGCTGCAACCCCGTCAACACCCCGGCAGCCTGCCAGATCACGGCTCCCTGACCCGTCCCTTCCGTGATCATGCAATCGATCGTCGGACGATTGCATGATCACGGAAGTGGTCAGGACGTCAGCTGGGAGATGTCGCGGGCGGCGCCGGTGGAGGCCGAGGTGGCCATCGCGGCATACGCCTGCAGCGCGGCGCTGACCGGCCGCTGCCGGTCGAGCGGGCGGTAGCCGCCCAGGTCGGCGAGCAGCTTCTCGCGGCGCGCGGACAGCTCGTCCTGTGGCACGTCCAGTTCGAGGACGCGACGTGGGATGTCGATGACGATCCGGTCGCCGTCCTCGACGAGGGCGATGATGCCGCCCCCCGCCGCCTCGGGGGAGGCGTGACCGATGGACAGCCCGCTGGTGCCACCCGAGAACCGGCCGTCGGTGATCAACGCGCAGGCCTTGCCCAGGCCCCGGCCCTTCAGGAACGAGGTCGGGTAGAGCATCTCCTGCATGCCTGGCCCGCCCTTGGGGCCCTCGTAGCGGATGACCACGACGTCCCCTGGCTTGACCTTGTTGCCAAGGATGCCGTCGACCGCGTCGTCCTGGCTCTCGAAGACCACCGCGGGGCCCTCGAAGGTCCACAGCTCCTCTTCCACCCCGGCCGTCTTCACGATCGCACCCTCGGGGGCGATGTTGCCGTAGAGGACCGCCAGCCCGCCGTCCTTGGTGTAGGCGTGCTCGATGTCCCGGATGCACCCCTCGGCGCGATCAAGGTCGAGCGTCTCCCAGCGGGTGTGCTGGGCGTACGGCTTGATGGTGCGGACCCCGCCCGGCGCGGCGTGGAAGAGTTCCAGGGCCTCCGGCTTGACGGTCGGCGACAGGACGTCGTGGGCATCCAGGAACTCGCCGAGGGTCGCGCTGTGAATGGTGTGGACGTTGCGGTGCAGCAGCCCGCCGCGGTCCAGCTCGGCGAGCAGGGCGGGGATGCCACCGGCCCGGTGGGCGTCCTCGACGTGGTACTTCGCGGTGGCGGGTGCGAGCTTGCAGATGCAGGGCACCCGGCGGGACAGCTCGTCGATCTCCTTGAGCCCGAAGTCGACCCGGGCCTCCCGGGCGGCGGCCAGCAGGTGCAGGATCGTGTTGGTCGAACCGCCCATGGCCACGTCCAGCGCCATCGCGTTCTCGAAGGCGTCGCGGGTGGCGATGTTGAGTGGCAGGAGTGACTCGTCGTCCTGCTCGTAGTACCTGCGCGTGATGTCGACGATCAGGCGGCCGGCGTCCTCGAAGAGATCCTTGCGAGCGGCGTGCGTGGCCAGCGTCGTGCCGTTGCCAGGCAGCGACAGCCCCAGCGCCTCGGTCAGGCAGTTCATCGAGTTGGCGGTGAACATGCCCGAGCAGGACCCGCAGGTCGGGCAGGCGTTCTCCTCCATCTCGGCGAGATCTTCGTCGGACACCGAGTCGTCCGCGGCGGCGATCATCGGGTCGATGAGGTCCAGCTTGCGGGTGGTGACCGCCTCGCCGTTGACCACGGTGACCTTGCCGGCCTCCATCGGCCCGCCGGAGACGAACACGGTCGGGATGTTGAGGCGCATGGCGGCGATCAGCATGCCCGGCGTGATCTTGTCGCAGTTGGAGATGCAGATCATGGCGTCCGCACAGTGCGCGTTGACCATGTACTCGCAGGCGTCGGCGATCAGCTCGCGGCTGGGCAGTGAGTAGAGCATGCCGCCGTGGCCCATCGCGATGCCGTCGTCCACGGCGATCGTGTTGAACTCACGGGGGATGCCGCCTGCCTCCTTGACGGCCGCGGCGACGACCTGGGCGACCTCACGCAGATGTACGTGGCCGGGCACGAACTCGGTGAAGCTGTTGGCGATCGCGATGATCGGCTTACCGAAGTCCTCGCGGGCTACACCGGTGGCGCGGAGCAGCGCACGGGCTCCGGCCATGTTCCTGCCGTGCGTGACCGTACGTGACCTGAGCGGAGGCATGGGAACCACTCTCTCAACCTGACGATGCTGTGCCCTCGATCGTACCGACCCCCCAGCCGCGGCTGAGACCTTGACGCCCTGGACAGCGAAAACGACAGCGAAAACGCCGGGTCGGCGTCGCGACCCGGCGTTGGGAAGAGAGTGGCACCCCCGATGAAGGGGGTGCCCTCGTGGCCTGCCTCCCGTGTGGCACGTGCGGAGCCACGGGGAGAACGGTCTGGGGGGCTCGTCGTTGAGCGCTCTACCTGGTCATTCCTGCGTGTAGGTCGGCGGCAGAGCCTGTTCCGCGGCCCTGGAGATCCGGTCGACGTCGGTGTCGGTCAGGATCTTCGGCCGGCGGCGCAGGTAGGACTTCGCCCGTCCGCCCGAGTAGACGTCGACGTCCCGGACGGTCATCACCTTCCAGGGGATCGCCGGGCCGTAGATGGCCACCGAGGGCTGCACGGGGACCTCGAACCCGACCTGGGCGCTGATGATCTTGCTGGCCTGGTCGGCCTCCCACCGCGCCTCGTCCAGCCGGTCCTTCTTGTTGATGGGACCGTGGAACAGCTTGCGGTGCGAGAGCGTACGGACCGGCAGGCGCTTGTCCCACTTCTCGGAGTCGATGGCGTAGACGCCGCTCGGCCCGATCACCAGATGGTCGATCCGCCCGTCGCTGACACCTTCGTCGTCACGCGGCACCGCACGGGCGTGCAGCACCTGGTAGCCGCTCTTCTGCAGGCCCCGCAGCTGCCGTTCGGTCTTGCGCTCGGCCGCCGAGGATCTCTGCCAGGCCTCGACGGTCGAGTTCTGCCGGGCCCGCCGGATGGTGTCGCCGATGGCGGCCAGGACCGCGACGGTGAAGCCGACCCGGATGTCGAAGACGAACGCGAACAGCACGCCTACGATCGCCGCGACGCCGATCCGCAGCGCCCAGCGACGGACCACCGGATTGCCGATCAGGTCACCGTAGGTCTGGGCGGGGGTCTTGGGCGGCCCCTTCTCGAAGAACGGGCTCTTCTGGTCCGTGGGGTCGGGTTGGCCGCGTGCCGACTCCTTCATGTGGTGGCTCGAGCCACGATCAGTGATCGCCATTTGTCACGCTCCGTATCACTTTTCCGCTGGATGCATGATCCTCTTTGCACAGAGTAACTATTGCTCAGAGGGCCGCCTAGTGGTGTCAGGTTCATACTTTTGTCGCCATGCCGAGGTGATTAATTTGCGCCGTCGCCGGGTAAGGATTGCTTTACCCCATTTTCTGGTAAAAATGCCGGGCTGAAGCCGCCCCGGATCGATCAGAAGCCGTCGATCTTGTAGTTATCGGCTGTCCAGGCGGGGCATCGTGGAGGGTGTGACCGACCAGGATCTCGCCCGGCTGGCCCGGGCATACGACGTCGCAACCGGGTTTACCGACTGGCGGGGAGAGCGCAGGGCCGTCTCGGCCGGCACGCTCGTCGCCGTGCTGGACGCGCTGGGCGTCGACGCCTCGTCGCCCACGGCCGTACGGGACGAGCTCGAGCGGCTCGAGGCCGAGCGCCGGACCCGCCTGCTGCCACCGGTCGTGGTCTACCGGGAGACCTTCACCGGCGGGGTGCGGACCTCTGCCCAGGTCGGGAGCCGGCCTGACGAGATCCGGATTCCGGTGATCACCGACGGTCCCACTCACGTGTGGGTAGAACTCGATCATGGTGAGGTCATCCCGTTGCAGGGCGCCCCCTCTGGGAGCCGGTTGACGCAGGTCTACACGCTGCCGACGGCGACGCCGCTCGGCTGGCACCGGATCCACGTCGAGCAGGGCGGCAGGCGGGAGAACGCGGCCCTGCTGGTCACCCCCTCGGCGCTCACACCGCCGGACCACCGGGCCTGGGGTTTCATGGCCCAGCTCTACTCGGTGCGGTCGCGAGGTTCCTGGGGACTCGGCGATCTGCGTGACCTCACCGAGCTCGCCGAGTGGAGCGGCCGGGACCTGGGCGCCGGGTTCGTGCTCGTCAATCCGCTGCACGCGGGCGAGCCGGCGGCGCCGATCTCACCCTCGCCCTATCTGCCCACGAGCCGCCGGTTCGCCAGCCCGCTCTATCTGCGGGTGGAGGACGTTCCCGGTTACGCGGAACTCGACCCGGCCGACCGTGATCTGATCTCCGCACTGGCCGCACCGCTCAAGGCACGCAACCGTACGCTCGAGGAACTGGACCGGGACGCGGTGTGGGCGGCGAAGCGTCCGGCCCTTGAGCTGCTGCACGAGAGGGCACCCGGGCAGCCGGAGGCGTACGACGCCTTCCGGGCCCGCGAGGGGGCGGCGCTCACCTCTTTCGCCACCTGGTGCGCGCTGGCGGAGGAGCTCGGCGCCGACTGGCGCCGCTGGCCGGCCGAGCTACGCGACGCCGACGGGTCGGCCGTCACGGCGGAACGGGGGCGGCTGGCGCGGCGGGTCGACTTCCACATGTGGCTTCAGTGGCAGCTCGACCAGCAGCTCGGCACCGCCCAGAGCGGTGCGCGGGCGGCGGGCATGCCGATCGGCGTGGTGCACGATCTCGCGGTGGGGGTGCATCCGGGCGGCGCGGATGCGTGGACGTACCAGCGGCTGTTCGCACCGGGGATGACGGTCGGCGCTCCGCCCGACGAGTTCAACCAGCGGGGTCAGGGCTGGGGTCAGCCGCCCTGGCATCCCGGCCGCCTCGCCGCCGAGGCCTACGCGCCGCTGCGCGGCCAGCTGGAGTACGCGCTGCGGCACGCGGGCGGGCTCCGGCTCGACCACGCCATGCAGGTCTCCCGGCTGTGGTGGGTGCCGTTGGGGGAGTACCCGGCCGAGGGCACCTACGTCGGCTACGACCGGCCCACGATCCTGAGCGTGCTGACGTACGAGGCCCATCGGGCCGAAGCGGTCATCGTGGGCGAGGACCTCGGTACCGTGGAGCCGGAGGTACGGATCGATCTCGCCGAGCGGAACATCCTCGGCACCTCGCTGCTCTGGTTCGAGCGCGACGAGCTGGGCGAACCTCGCCGGCCGGAGAACTGGCGGCCGCTCTCCCTGGCCACCGTCGGCACGCACGACATGCCGCCGATCACCGGTCATCTGCACGGCGACCATGTGGAGTTGCGTGAGCGGCTCGGCCTGCTCACCCGCCCGGCCGCCATCGAACTCACCGACCACCGCCGCCGGCTGTCGGAATGGCTCCATCTCCTGCACGACCTCGGCCTCCTCACCACCGACCCCTCCGTGATCATGCGAGCGTTCGACGAACGATCGGATGATCGCGGAGGTGAATGGGAGCGGGAGGTGGTGGCGGCTTTGCACGGCTTCCTGGCACGGACGCCGGCGCTGCTGCTGGGGGTGTCGCTGGCCGACGCGGTGGGGGAGCGGCGCACCCAGAACCAGCCCGGCACCAGCGACGAGTATCCCAACTGGCGAGTGCCGCTGGCCGATTCCCACGGCCGTCCGGTGCTTCTCGAGGACCTGATCGCCGACCCTGACGTCCGGGCCGCCATCGCACCCGTTCTCGAGACGCTGGGGGACATGCCCAGGGAGCGGGTCGAGTGATGGTCGTTCAGGAGGGGAACCGGCCGAGGATCCCGACGACATGGGCGGCGACGTCGTGCAGGAGGGTGTCGGGGGTGATCTCGGCTCCGGCGATCGCGGAGAACAGGCCGGGCAGGCCGGGGAGCGGATACGGGTCCTCTTCCGCGTCGGCCAGCGCGGCCCTGCCGGGCTCCTGACGCTCGAGTGAGGTCCGGGTGCGGGCCCAGGCGTTCTCGACCTCCTCGAGCGACGGCACCCCGAACCCGTGCCCGACCGGGGCCGCGTGCCGGAGCCGCACCAGCGCGCCGGCGGTGAACTCGAGGGCCAGCTTGCAGCTCCCGGCCAGCCCGGCGCGTACGTCCTCGGCCAGCCCGGTGACGACCGAGCAGGGCGTGCGGCATTCGGCGGCGCAGACGCCCAGCGCGCCGGAGACGATGCTGTGCTGGCGGTCCAGATAGGAACGCCAGCCCTCGGCCGGCTCCGCCGCCACCCGCAGGGCGCGTTCCACAGCCGACCGTTCGGACCGGGTGTGGTCGCAGTTGCGCGGTTCGCCGGGGACCGGCGCCACCCCGAACCGGCTGCCGGGGCCGCTCACCGCCGGGCCGAGCAGAGCCGGGTCGGCGGCGTGGCCCAGGACGGGCTCCCAGGCGAGCAGCGGCAGGTATTCGCTGGCGATGTGCAGCGCGGCGACCAGCGCTGCCAGATCGCGCCGCAGCCAGCGGATCTCGATGACCTCCAGCAGCAGGGCATAGGCGGGCCGGAGGCTCAGCAGGGCGCCGCGCGGTTGTTCACGGGGAGTCTGCGGCATCCGGCTGGCCCGGGACCGGTTCATGAACCGGCGGGGGATCGCGCTGGAGTCTCCGACGGTCTCGGGCATCCCGAAATCCTCGGCGTCCAGGTCGAGGATCCGCTGGCCGAAAGAGCACAGCGCCTCGATGCCCGGGGCGACATGGTCGGGCACCAGCCCTCCGGCGGCCAGCGCGGCCACGTCACCGAAGGCATACCGGCGCGCCAGGGCGATCAGAACCTCGCGGGGCGTCTCCACCCAGCCAATGTTGCACAGAGTGGATCCACGGAACGCCCCGCCGCCGCGGGTCTTGCAGTGCGTGTCGACACGCACTGCAAGACCACGACCTCAGGCCGAGGCGGCGTCCTTGGCCTGGGCACGGAGTGCCCGGGAGACACCGTCACGGCCTTCGGCCAGCAGCCGGGCGAGTGCCGGCTCAGGCTTCTGCTCCGCCAGGTAGGAGTCGGTGCGGGTGACCGTCTCCGGTGAGATCACCAGGAACGGGTACGCGGCCTGGGCGAAGGTCTGGGCCATGTCGCTGCTCCACTCCGACCAGATACGGCCGACCTCGGCGAAGTACCTTTCCGTGTACGGCTCGAGGAGCTCGACCTGTTCCGGATCCACGAAGCCGCCCAGGGTGGCCCGGAACACCGCGTTCGGCAATTCCCCGCCGACGATGGCAGCCCACGCCGCGGCCTTGGCGTCCGCGGTGGGGATCGCGGCCCGGCAGGAGGCGGCGTGCCGCTCGCCCGCCGCCGTCGGGTCCCGCTCCAGCTCGGCGGCGATCTGGTCCTCGCCCGCGACGCCGCGGGCCACCAGCCGGCCGAGCATCGACCAGCGCAGTTCGTCGTCGACAGTGAGCCCCTCGAGGATCTGCGAACCATCCAGCAGCGCCTGGATGAACGCCAGATGCTCCTTGGAGGTGGCCGAGCTGATGAACGCCTGGGTGTAGGTCAGCTGCCAGTCCGAGCCGGCCTCGGCCTCCGACAGCAGGATGTACAGCTCGTCGGCCATCAACCGGAAGCCGTGGGGCCGCCAGTCCGGCGCGGCGTACTGCATGACGGCCAGCCGGGCCTGCCGCAGCAGGGTCTGTGCGACCGACACATCGGTGACGCCACGAATTCCCGAAAGGAGCAGGCGCACGTAGTCGCGGGTCGCCATCTCGGCGTCCCGGCACATGTCCCAGGCCGCCGACCAGCACAGCGCCCGCGGCAGGCTCTCGCGGATCTCGCCGATGCCGTCGACGAGAGTCCGCAGCGAGTGCTCGTCCAACCGGATCTTGGCGTAGGCGAGGTCCTCGTCGTTGACCAGCACCAGGTCGGGACGCTGCTCGCCGATCAGCTCGGGCACCTCGGTGCGGGCGCCGGAGATGTCCAGTTCCAGGCTCCGCCGCCGCACGATGCCTTCGTCCGTACGGTCATAGAGGCCCACGGCGACGCGGTGCGAGCGAAGCGTCGGGTGCTCCGCCGGAGCCTCCTGCAGGATCGCGAAGGCCGTGAAGTTCCCGGCGGCGTCCACCTCGTAGACCGGGCGCAGCGTGTTGACGCCGGCCGTCTCCAGCCACTCCTTCGACCAGGACGTGAGGTCGCGGCCGGAGGTCTCCTCCAGTGCGTCGAGGAGATCGGCCAGGACGGTGTTGCCCCAGGCGTGCCGTTGGAAGTAGCGCCGCACTCCCTCGAGAAAGTTGTCCCGGCCCACGTAGGCCACCAGTTGCTTGAGCACGCTGGCGCCCTTGGCGTAGGTGATCCCGTCGAAGTTCACCTCGACCGCGCGGATGTCCGGGATGTCCGCCGAGATCGGGTGGGTCGAGGGCAGCTGGTCCTGCCGGTAGGCCCACGCCTTCATCAGGTTGGCGAACGTCGTCCATGAACCGGTCCACTTGGTGGCCTCGGACTGGCACAACACGCTCATGTACGTGGCGAACGACTCGTTCAGCCACAGGTCGTCCCACCAGCGCATGGTGACCAGGTCACCGAACCACATGTGCGCCATCTCGTGCAGGATCGTCTCGGCCCGGCGCTCATAGGCGGCGTCGGTCACCCGCGACCGGAAGACGTAGTCCTCCAGGAAGGTGACGCAACCGGCGTTCTCCATCGCGCCCGCGTTGAACTCGGGCACGAACAACTGGTCGTACTTGCCGAACGGGTACGGCTGGTCGAAGACCCGCTCGAAGTACTCGAAGCCCTGCTTGGAGACCTCGAAGATCGCGTCGGCGTCGAGGTGCTCGGACAGGGAGGCCCGGCAGTAGACCCCCATCGGGATCGTGCCGTTCGGGCCTGTGTACTCGTCACGCTCGACGTGGTACGGCCCCGCGACCAGTGCGGTGATGTACGTCGACATCTTCTCGGTGGCCGGGAATCTCCAGACCCCGTCCTCGTTCGACGGCGTGGAGTTGGAGATGACCTCCCAGCCCTCGGGAGCGGTGACGGTCAGCCCGAACGTCGCCTTGAGATCGGGCTGATCGAAGCAGGTGAACATCCGGTGCGCGTCGGCGGTCTCGAACTGCGTGTAGAGATAGACGCTCTGATCGACGGGGTCGACGAACCGGTGCAGGCCCTCACCGGAACGCGAGTAGGTGCAGTCCGCGTCGACCTTCAGCACGTTGTCCGAGGCCAGCCCGGGCAGCGGAATGCGGCCCTTGGCCTCGTCGTAGGACGCCGGATCTAGAGCCGTGCCGTTGAGCGTGACCTCCCGTACGGTCGCGCTGTGCAGATCGACGAAGCTTTCCGCGCCGGGCTCGGTGCATCCGAACCGGATCACAGTGGTCGAGCCGAAGCGCTCGTTGTCATCTTCCGTGGGCGTGAGCCCGCGGTCGCGCGGCGAGGTCAGGTCGAGTTCCACCTCGTACGACTCGACGCTGAGCAGCCGAGCCCGTTCCCGCGCCTCGTCGCGCGTGAGGTTGCCTGCCACATGCCCTCCTTGATGGCTTTCGCCAAAGTCCTTTCTGCCATGTCTATCAACGACAGGGCCTTCATGCCGACCTGGCATGCCCGAAGGTTCTCCCTCCGCCCCGGTCGGGAATTGCCGGGGGCACCTCATGGTTGACCGCCGCAAGGACTATTCATGCTCGAGGAGGCTGACGTTGCCACAGGAAATCCGTACGCCGGTGGACTTCTGGTTCGACCCGCTCTGTCCGTGGGCCTGGATCGCCTCGCGCTGGATCCAGGAGGTCGAGAAGGTACGGTCGATCGAGCCGCGCTGGCATGTGATGAGCCTGGCCGTGCTCAACGAGGGCAAGGATCTCCCGGAGGAATATCGCCAGTTCATGACGGAGGCCTGGGGGCCGGTGCGCGTCTGCATCGCCGCCGAGGAGAAGTACGGCTCGGAGGCGCTCGGCCGGCTCTACACCGAGCTCGGCATCCGGTTCCACCACGAGAAGGCGCCCAAGACCCGGGAGACGCTGGAAGCCGCTCTCACGGCGGCCGGCCTGGACCCGTCCCTCTCCGCCGTGGCGGAGTCCGAGGAGTACGACGAGAAGCTGAAGGCATCGCATCACAACGGCATGGACCGGGTCGGCTATGACGTGGGCACGCCGGTGATAGCGGTCGAGGGCGTCGCCTTCTTCGGCCCGGTGGTGTCGCCGATCCCGCGCGGCGAGGACGCCGGGAAGCTCTGGGACGGCGTACGCCTCGTCGCCGGCACAGACGGCTTCTTCGAACTCAAGCGCAGCCGCACCCGCTCGCCGATCTTCGACTAGGGCGTGTCGCGTGGGTCTCGTTCGTCGCGAGCGGTGATCCAGGTGGATGCGTCGCAGGGCGGAGGAGGGAGGCGGACCGGTGTTGTCCGTCGACCGACGACAACGCAGCGAGGCGCCGCCTGGGCGCCGCGCAGCAGGACATAGATCCACGGGACAGGGCTTAGGCGTCGATGACGACGGTGCCGGTCACCCGGTCCGACACGGCGCGCCGGTCGCGGTCCCACATCGGTGAGA
>JAOPYO010000244.1 GCA_025964575.1 Actinomycetes bacterium | reverse complement strand
GGCGCTTTGCGCGTCGGACGATCATGCACCGAGAACTTCCAAATTGGTGAGGTCTGATCAGTCCAGGCGGAGCGTCCCCTATTCAAGATCCGGAATATGCACGGAATGATCAACATGGAGAGCGCCGCCGTGGAGCGACCATCCGCAGGTCAGCACTTCAAATCCGACGGTCGCAGGTTCGAATCCTACCGGGCGCGCCACCCCCTGACCTGGGCATACTCCTCAGATCAGGAACGTTCCGGATCATGGGTGGGGCCGTGATGGGGCCAGCCTCCCCGGGCGCGGTTCATGATCGGGACCGGGACGGCAAGTATCCCAAGCAGTTCCACGCAGTCTTGAAGGACGCGGGGATCGAGGTGGTGCTCAGCGGCGTCCGGAGGCCCCGCATGAACTCGATCATAGAACGGTGGGTGCAGAACTGCCGCCGAGAACTGCTGGACCGGACGCTGATCTGGAACCAGCGCCACCTGCTCCATGCCCTGCGCGAGTTCGAGGATTTCTACAACGGGCACAGGCCGCACCAGGGCATCGCGAACGCCGCTCCGCTACGCCCGCTGCCCGGGCCGATTACCGACCCGCAGCAGATCACCTGCTTGCATATACGGCGTCGCGAGCGACTGGGCGGAATCCTCCACGAGTACGCGAATGCCGCATGACCTGCACGGATGAGATTTTCGGCAAGGGCAGGGTCGCAAACCGCCACATAAACACCACTGGGCATTCATGATCACTCCATGAATGCCCAGGTCAGACGGGGTGCGCCGTCAGGGACTTGAACCCCGAACCCGCAGATTAAGAGTCTGCTGTGACACGATGCCGGGCGAGGTGGGCGAGCACGGCTTGGTTGGCCTCCCAACCGTCAGGGAACTTGACGGGCACCCCCAGATGGACCGGCTCGGTCGAGGGATGCGCGTCCAGCAGTTCGGGGATCCCGGCGCGGGCCACCACGATGCAAGCATGCCGGTGGCGCGAGGCCAGCACGCAAAGCCGACCGGTCTCCAGATGGAAGGCGGTGGCGTCGCGCCGCCCCGACAGCGGGTGCAGGACCAGGGTCACGTCGAACTCGCGTCCCTGCAGCCGGTTGGCGGTGTCCACGGTGATGTCCGCCGCGAGGTCCGCGCCGGCCAGTGCGGCCCGGATCGCGGTGACCTGGTCGCGGTGGGCGGCACCGATGGCGATCCGGGAGGCGTCCAGCGGGGCCTCGCCGAGCTCCGAACGGGTGACACCACCGCGCTGCATGAGCCGTAGCGCCAGCGTGGCGATGGCACGCACCGCTTCGGTGTCGGTACGGATCACGTGCTTGTGCGGCAGTTCGTACAGGGCCCAGCCGGACCGGGCCGCCTCGTCGATCGCGCGGTCGTAGGCCCCGGCCATCCCGCGGGTGGAGAACTCCAACGTGCGGTCGCCGGCACCCGTACCGGAGGTGAAGCCGGTGAACGGATAGAACGCCGCGGCGACCACCGGGGCGGCTGAGGCGGGCAGCCGCCAGGACACCGGCAGCCGGTGCACCGGCAGGTCGGGGTTATGGGCGAGCAGCACCGACACCGCGCTCTGCATGGGATCCCAGGACAGCCCGGTCCAGCGCTCGGCCTCGACGGTGGAGAACGGGTCGAGCTGCCCGGGGTCACCGACGAACAGTGCACGCTCGAATCGCGGAGCGATCCGCAACAGCATGTCGGAGCGCATCTGATAGGCCTCGTCGACGATCGCCCACGGCCACCGGCCCTCGGACAGCGTCGCCCACTTGGCGGAGGTCGCGACCACCACTATGCGGTCGGCGAGCGCGTCGGCCTTCTGCGCGACCAGCACGCTGGGGTGCGCGGCGACCCGCTCGGAGATCTGGTAGGTCCCGGCGGAAAGCCGGCCGATCGGAAGCGCGGCGTCCTTGGACGCGAGCCGGTCGATGAGGTCGTCGACCTGTTCGTTGGTCTGCGCGACGATCATCAGTGGCTCCTCGCGGGCGGCGAGGTGCAGGGCGGCGCGGACCACCAGGGTCGACTTGCCGGCCCCAGGCGGGGAGTCCACCACGATGCCACGGTGGCCGGGCCGGTCGAGGTCGGCGAGGACCTCGGCCACGATTCGGTTCGCCTCCGCGCCAGGGTCCACGGCGCGCAGACGATCCTCGACCGGACTCCTCATTCCCACACCTCCTGGGCGTCCTCGTCGGTCGGGACGTACTCCTGCGGCGGGCCGCCGTGCGTCCAGGGCGTGTCCTCCCGGTCCGGGAACGACGTCGCGCCCCAGCCTTTCGAGCCGAAGGAGGAGAAGCACACCCGTTCGCCGACCTCGGGCACCGAACCCGGTTTCGGGGTCTTACCGCCGCCCATGCCGCTGCACAGCTCCAGCAGCACCGAACCCTGATCCACTTCGAGGACCTTGGCCTCCTGGCCGGGGCGGGCCGCGTTGAAGACGCTCTTGCCCGGCTGGACGCGGACCGGATCCTCGGTACGGACCCGTACCAGCGGGCGGAGCTTGGCCTTCTTCCCCGTCTCGTCCAGCCGGGTCGGGTCACATTCGATGATCACCCCGCCGAAGGCCTCACCGGTCAATCGGAACTCCGCCATGACCAACGGATCGTCGAAGGCGCGCTGTGCGTCGTATTCGGTCCTGGCGCGCTCCAGCCGGTCCAGCCGGATCGCCGCGGCCACCGCCCCGTCCCGGCGAGCCTGCGGGAAACCCTCCTCCAACGACTGCGCGAAATAGCTGAACGACTCGCGGTCCTGAACCCAGCGGGTGGGGGCGCTCGGGGCTTCGGGCAGCTCACGCAGCAGTTCGACGGATCTCCACATGAGCCGCCACGTCGGTTCCAGCTGACTCGCGAGGACCTCGCGGAGCCGCCGCACGGCGAGTTCGCGTGCCGCGTCGATGGCCGCCTCGGCGGTCGGATCCGCGGCGTCCGCGACGGTGGCGGCCTCGGCGGCGTCGTACGCGGCGAGCGCGGGGGCGAGGATCTCGTTGTCGAAACCGGGATGGGTGGAGGGCCCGGCGGGAGGGAAGTCCACCGGGTCCTCCGCCCGTGCCGCTGCCTGCTGCCCGGTCAGCCCGGCGGGCGGGTCGATCCAGCCGAGCAGCGCCGCCAGATTGCCGTCCTCCAGCGGGCTCTGGCCGGTGGCCCAATGCACGCCGAGCAGCTCGGTCATCGCCATCAGCGTGGACCCGCCGGGACGTTCTGCGCGGTCGGCGAACCAGGTCAGCCACCGGCCCAAAAGCGGCACCGACGGGTCCACGGGATAGGGGCCGTCGGGACGGCGGAACCGGGTCGACCGGCCCAGCATCCGCAGGAAACCGACGGCACCCAGATTGGGCACGAGCAGCTGAGGTGCCTCCTCGTACCGCTCCCTGTGCTCGCCGGCCCGGTTGGTCACCACCTCGGTCCGGCCCTGGAACGACTCGACGTACGGGAGGATCACCGCCGCGAGTTCGGCGGCGAAGGCGAAACGCAGATTCCGGTTGCGCGGCTGCGCGACGATCAGCAGCGTCGAGTCGTCCGGCCCGGTGCCGACCATGGCGGCCAGCGGCGCCGCGGCCTCCCCGGCGAGCCGCAGGAGTACGACCACCAGCGGGCGGTCGCCCAGGTGGCAGTGGCGCACCGTCGCCAGCGGCTGGGCGCGCCCGCTGTGCACGGCCTCGATGCGCGCGAGCGCGGTAAGGGTGCTCATGCGCCCAGGGCTTCGCGGCGCAGACGGGCGGCGGTGTGTAGCTGCCCGGCGCTCTCGGCCTGGTCCTCGGCCGGAGTGAGTGAACCGTCGGCGAGTCCCAGGGCCGTCGTGATCGTCTCAATGCCGCCGAGATCGTCGCGGATCGTCCGTCCCAGGGCGTCCGTCGACCCGCAGGCCCGTGCCTCGTCCCGGCAGAAGAGGGCGAGCTCGCAGGTGGACATGCAGTCGGGGGAGTAGCGGGCGTCGACGGACCGTACGGCGGTGTCCAGCCCCTCACCGGCCTCGAAGCTGAGGTCCGTGGGCAGCTCCGCCAGGACGTCCTCGATCCGGGTCACCCGCTCCAGCTGGCGGCGCAGCACCGCGAGCTGCTTGCGCACGTCCACGAACGTCGCGGTCGGCCGGTTGGAGAAGTTCTCCGGGCAGACCAGGATCACCTCGTGGGAGACCACCTCGGGGTCCAGGCCCAGCTCGCCGAGCAACTCCCGCAGTGCCAGCACGTACACCGCCGACTGCCGGGCGGCGGCAGCCACCTTCTCCGGCTCGGCCTGCCCGTCGATCACCGCGAACGACTTGATCTCGATGACGTGGAAGCGGTCGGCCAGCCGGAAGGCGATGACGTCCGGCTCCAGATAGGCGGGCTGCCCCGCGATGTCCAGACGCAGCAGCGGATGGTCGAACAGCGTGCCCCCGCCGTCGGCGATGGCCCGCTGCAGCAGCTGGCGGGTCCGGGCGTGGCGTATTTCATTGCCGTCATTGCCGCCGACCGCGCCCAGATCGTCATAGGCCACTTCGGGGATGGGCAGGTCCAGCCGGTCGCGCAGCAGGGCCAGCAGTTCCGCACAGCCGTTCGCCTTCACCTGCGACTCGAAGACGTTTCCACGGGTGATCGCGAACTGCGACTGGCCGAACTGCGGCGCGAACCCCAGCTGGGTGGCGACCGCGTTCTTGTCGACCCCGGCGGCGTCCATCAGTCCCCGGCGCACACAACCGGGATTGCTGGTGAGAGCCGCGATCGTCCGCGCGTTGTGGTTGCACGGCGGCGCTCCGCCACGCAACCGGCCGAGCCGCGGTCCAGGATCAGGCATGTGGTGTTCTCCGGGTCAGTTGGCGCGGCGGACGCTGCGCAGCCGCGTGCCGAACAGCTGTTCGGCGTCGTCGAGTTGGGTACGGGCCCGATCGGCGGCCAGCAGCCGCTGCTCCTGATCGGCTTCGAGGTGCACCTCGAGCTCCGAGCGGGCCGCGTCGATGACCTTCTCGGGGTGCACATCAGTGAATGTGTCGGCGCTGATCCCGGGGATGCTCGCCGCGAACCGCCCCAGCAGCCGCCGCCCCGGGTCGCCCGCCCGCGCGCGCAGCGCATGCTCCGAGATCTTGATCGCCGCGGTGAGGAAGTCGGTGCGGGCACTGAGCGGGCCGACGATCCGGCGCGGCAGCGGCCAGGTGCTCACCACCAGCAGACCCCGGGCCGGGGCGAGCAGGTCCGCGGTCAGCGCGGCGCACAGGTAGTAAGGCCGGGAGTACGGAGCCGTACGGAACGAACGTTCCTCGTCCCGCCGCAGGCTGGTCAGCCGAGCCGCCACGACCTCGCCCGGGAAGAAGGCCTCGTGCACCTGCAGCACCAGCTTGGGCGCTGCGGGGGCGCCGAGCAGGGTCAGCGCATGATGGACCTGCTCCCGGAGCGGCACCATCGGCCCGGCCGTGGGCAGATCCTCCGGCTCGTCGTCCCCGAGGACGGACCTCTCCCAGGCGGCCTCGAGCCCCTTGAGCTCGGCCCGGAGCGCCCGGGCACGCAGCCGGTCCCCGCCCGTCGCCGCGCGCCGTACGGACTGGCGTAGCTCGGCGATGCGTTCTTCCAGCGCCTCAGGGGACTCCTCCACGCCCGACAGGATAGATCAAATTCCAGCGTCTTCCAGTCATTTCCAGTATGGCGCGCCGAACCCCGCAGTGATCATGCAATCGATCGACGATCGATTGCATGATCACTGCGGGGAGGGGAGGTCACCTGCCCGGGCTGTAGATCACGTTCTCGGGGGTGATGCGCACGTTGATCCGCTGCTCGCCCGCCCGCCGGTATGGGTACGTGGCCGCGCCGAGGTACTTCTTGGCCAGGTGGTCGATGACCTCGTCCGCGTTCTCGACATCCAGCTGGGCGGTGCCCGACACGCTCACCAGGTGGAAGGGGTCCTCGGGGTCGAGGACGCTGATCGACACCTGCGGGTCCTGGCGCAGGTGCTTCTCCTTCGCGCGGCCGACGGCCGTGTTGAAGATGACGTCGTCGCCGTCGGTGTCGACCCAGACCACTGTGCTGTGCAGGGATCCATCGGGCCGTACGGTCGTCACCCATGCGTGCAGGGGCTGCTCGAACAGTGCTTTTGCCTCAGGGGTCAGCGTGGCCATGAGCGTCTCCACAGTCTCAGAAGTCTTGGAAGTACCTAGCGATTCGAGAACACGACGTTAGTCCCCGTCATTCCAGGATGATCAAAGAAGTTCCGAATCCCCGCATGAAAGCGGACCATGGGCGGGGCCGATCGGTCGGATACCGCAGCGGGAGTACGGGTGGTGACTCCCCTGCGCCGACGACGGGCCCGGGGCGCTGCCCTACCGTGAACCCTGTGACGACCAGCAACGAGACCGGCCCTCGCTGGCCTCGGATGGCCAACCTGCCGGTGTGGCTCGTCCCGCTCGGGGTCCTCGTCCTGCAGGTCATGGGATCGACCGGAGCCGACCGCAGCCACTACCACAGCTCTCCGCACCTGCCACTGGACGGGTTCGGCTACGCACTGCTGATCGGGGGTTCCGTCGCGCTGCTGGCCCGGCGGCGCCACCCGGTGCAGACGCTGCTCGGGGTCGCGCTCGCCACCCTGATCTACTACCTGCGCGGCTACGTCTTTGGTCCGGCCTTCGTGGCGGTGGTGGTCGCGCTGGTCGCGGCGGTGATGGCCGGGCATCGCAAGGCCGCCTGGGCGTGTGCGCTCGGCGGGATCGGCGCCTACCTGGCGGTGGCCGAATTGATCGGAATGGCCCCGGGCACCGACGATCCTGGCCGCCTTACGAGGCTGCTGGCGGTGGAGCGGCCGACCCTGGAGTTGACGGTCAGCCTGGCCGCGTGGGTGCTGGTCGTGCTCACCGGCACCGAGGTCGTACGGTTCCGGTCGGAGAAGGCGGCCGAGGTGCGGCGCACGCGGGATGAGGAGCACCGCCGGCAGGCCAGCGAGGAGCGGCTGCGCATCGCCCGTGAGCTGCACGACGTCCTCGCCCACAACATCTCCATGATCAATGTGCAGGCCGGAGTGGCACTGCACCTGATGGACCAGCAGCCCGAGCTTTCCGGGACCGCGACGGCACGTACCGCACTGGCCGCGATCAAAGAGGCCAGCAAGGAGGCCCTCACCGAGATGCGGTCGGTGATCGGGGTGCTCCGCCAGGTCGGGGACGAGGCTCCGCGGACGCCAACGGCCGGGCTGGAACGGCTCGAGGATCTGGCCGGACAGGCCCGCACCGCCGGGTTGCGGGTGCACCTCGAGATCGAGGGCGAACGGCGGCCGCTGCCCGCCGGAGTCGATCTCGCGGCCTTCCGCATCGTCCAGGAGTCGCTCACCAACGTGACCCGTCACGCCCGCCCCGGCGCCGGGGCCGATGCGGTGACCGTGTGGATCCGGATCGGTTACGGCGAGCACGACGTGAGCGTCCGGACCGACGATGACGGGCGCGGCGCGACCCTGCTGGGGGAGAATCCAGGGGGCAGCGGCATTCCCGGCATGCGCGAGCGCGCCGCCGCGCTCGATGGGGAGTTCATCGCCGGTCCCAGGCCGGGCGGTGGCTTCCAGGTCCACGCGCGGCTGCCGGTCAACGAGGGAGGTGCCGAGTGATCCGGGTCGTGCTCGCCGACGATCAGGCGCTGGTCCGGGCCGGATTCCGGGCCCTGCTCGACGCCCAGGACGACATCGAGGTGGTCGGCGAGGCGGGCGACGGCGCCGAGGTGGTCGTGCTCGTGCGCCGGCTGCGCCCGGACGTCGTGCTGATGGACATCCGGATGCCCGTCCTCGACGGACTGGCGGCGACCCGGAAGATCGCCGCCCTGGACACGCTCGAGGACACCAGGATCGTCATTCTCACCACGTTCGAGCTGGACGAGTACGTCTTCGAAGCACTGCGCGGTGGGGCCAGCGGCTTCCTGGTCAAGGACACCGAGCCGGTCGAGCTGATCCGCGCCGTCCGGGCGGTGGCCGCTGGGGACGCCCTGCTGTCCCCGGGCGTGACCCGACGGCTGATCGCCGAGTTCGCCAGCCGCGCGAAAGAACCGCGCTCGTCGCTGCGCCTCAACGCGCTCACCGATCGGGAACGCGAGGTCATGGCACTCGTCGGCGAGGGACTGTCCAACGAGGAGATCGCCGCCCGGCTCGTGGTGAGCCCGGCCACCGCCAAGACCCACGTCAGCCGGACCATGGTGAAACTCGGCGCCCGCGACCGCGCCCAGCTCGTCGTGTTCGCCTACGAGTCGGGTCTGGTCAAGCCCGGCTGGCTGGCCTGAGCAGAGCACCGTTCACCTGGATGGCTTGTCCGCGCACGTCCCCGCGACCCCGCGTACGCCTCCCGGCGTAGGGCGCCCGCCGATCATTGCCGCGGGCGGCGCAGCCGTGATGCCTCTCTCCGCCCGACGACGTCGCCGGTGCCTGGCCGCCACTGTCGAGGGATCCGAGGAATGGAGAGCACGAATGAATCCCACGACCGTCGCCCGGACGGTGCGGGCCACCAAGCTCTACGGCTCCGGCGACACCTCCGTACGCGCACTGGACGACGTCAGCGTCGACCTGCCGGCGGCGCGCCTCACCGCGATCATGGGCCCGTCAGGGGCGGGCAAATCCACGCTGATGCACTGCGTCGCGGGTCTGGACGATCTGACCTCCGGCCAGGTCTTCATCGGCGACGTCGAGCTCGGCTCGCTCACCGACCGGCAGCTGACCGTGCTGCGCCGGGAGCGGATCGGGTTCGTCTTCCAGTCGTTCAACCTGATCCCCACCCTCAACGCACTCGAGAACATCACCTTGCCCATGGCTCTCGCCGGCGAGCGGCCCGAGAAGGAATGGGTCACGGCGGTGGTGGACACCGTAGGCCTGGGCGACCGGCTCTCCCACCGGCCGTCTGAGCTGTCCGGCGGCCAGCAGCAGCGGGTCGCCATCGCCCGGGCGCTCGCGAGCCGGCCACAGGTCATCTTCGCGGACGAGCCCACCGGCAACCTCGACTCCCATGCGGGCGAGGAGATCCTGGAGTTCCTGCGCGAGGCGGTGGACAACCTGGGCCAGACCGTCGTCATGGTCACCCACGATCCGGGGGCCGCCGGCTACGCCGATGCCGTGGTGTTCCTCGCCGACGGGCGGGTCGTGGACCTCATGGAAGGACCGACACCGCAGAAGGTGCTCGACCGCATGAAGGCCTTCGGGGAGTCGTCATGATCAAACTCACTCTCAAAGAATTGCTGGCCCGTAAGCGCCGGCTGCTCGGCTCGTTCCTCGCGGTGTTCCTCGGAGTGGCGTTCCTCGCCGGGACACTGGTGCTCGCGGACACTCTGCAGGCCGGCATCAAGGGGTTCCTCACCCAGGCCTACGCGAGCACTGACGTGTCCGTGCGCAACGCCACCAGCGTTAGCGACTCGCCCGGCCAGATCCGGGGGATGATCGACGGTTCGATCGCCGACCGGGTGCGTAGGACGGACGGGGTGGCGGTGGCCGAGCCGGTCATCCAGGGCTCCGGCCAGCTCCTCGACACCAGTGGCACTCTGATCAAAGTGCTCGGCCCTCGCATGGCCGGAAACTGGATCAGCGACCCCGCTCTCAACCCGTACACGATCGCCGAAGGCCGCCCACCCCGCAGCACCGGCGAAGTGGTGATCGACCGCAAGGTGGCCAAGGACGGGCATCTGCGGCTCGGCGACCACACTGCCGTGCTCACCCCGCAGCGGGTCCCGGTGACGATCGTCGGCATCGCGAGGTTCGGCACCGAGGACGCCTTCGGCGGTACCTCCTTCACCGCCTTCACCCTCGAGGACGCCCGGCGCCACGTCGCCCAGAATCCCGGCCGGATCACCAGCGTCGCGATCAAGGCCGCCCCGGGCGTCACCCAGGAGAGCCTCGCGAACCGGATCCGGCCGCTGCTGCCCCAGGGCGTCGAGGCCGTCACCGGTAAACACCTGGCCGATGAGAGCATGTCCAGCATCACCTCCTCCTTCCTGGCCTTCGTCCGGGCGTTCCTGCTGGTGTTCGCCGGAGTGGCACTCCTGGTCGGCACCTTCAGCATCCACAACACGTTCTCGATCGTCGTCGCCCAGCGCACCCGGGACGCCGCGCTGCTGCGCGCGCTCGGTGCGTCCCGGCGGCAGATCCTGCTGTCCGTCGTGATCGAGGCGCTGGCCATCGGGCTCACGGCTTCACTGGCCGGGGCGCTCGGCGGATTCGGATTCGCCGCACTGCTCAAGGCGCTCTTCGCTGGTTTCGGCTTCGGCCTCAAGGCCACCGGGGTGGTGTTCTCGGTGACGCCCCTGCTCATCGCCGTGCCGGTCGGAGTGCTCGTCACCCTGATCGCCTGCCTGACCCCCGCGCTGCGGGCCTCCCGGGTGCCGCCACTGGCCGCGCTGCGTGAGGTCGCCGTCGAACGCGCCGGAGCGTCGCCGTCCCGGACGATCGCCGGGAGCGTGCTCGCAGCGCTCGGCGTCGGCCTGCTGCTGTGGTCCGCGCTCGCCGAGGCGCTGCCGGTCGCCGGGCTCGGCGCGGTCATCAGCCTGGCCGCCATGGTCGTGCTCGGCCCGGTGGCGG
>JAOPYO010000228.1 GCA_025964575.1 Actinomycetes bacterium | reverse complement strand
ACATGTCAGCACGTACGCCAGAGGCCGAGCCCCTGCTGACGCCGGCGGAGGTGGCGACGATGTTCCGCGTCGACCCCAAGACCGTTACGCGGTGGGCGAAGGCGGGCAAGTTGACATCCATCCGCACCCTAGGGGGACACCGCCGCTACCGCGAGGCTGAGGTGCGGGCGTTGCTGGCGGGAATTCCGCAGCAGCGCTCGGAGTAAGAGCGGGGCAACACATGGTTGACTGCCCCGGCCTTCTGGCCGAGGCAACATCGCTTGCCGAAAACGCATACCGAGATGGGGGGCGGCAAGCGCGACCCGGGCCACGATGGCCGGGAGGTTTCGCGGATGCCCCGTCCGTGTCCGGGCTTCATACGATGTCTCCGGGCGCAGACGGGGCTCTGTGTATTGCAGACCATTGTTCGAATACCGAGAGTCTGCCGGCGACCGCCGTCAGGGTTTTGACCGCTAACGGATCAGCTGAGCTCTTCGGCGGTGAGCCGCTCGAATAGCGCGGCGACTTCCGGGTCGTGCCGACCGGCGACCTGCAACAGCGCTACGTGCTGATCCACGAGTAGCCGCTCGAGTTCATCGCGGGCCAGATCTTTATGCTCCAGCCAATCCAGGCCCGCCGTCTCCACTACGGACATCCATGATCGCAGTGTGATTCTCAGCACAGGACCCGGCTCCTCGATCCCGAACGCCTGGAGGATCCGAGAGAGTAGCAACTGCCTTATCCGGTCGACGATCTCGCCGACCTCGCCGGTGCGGCTGGTCAGGCCTCCGCGTAGCAGAGCGGTAAAGCCCGGCGCGTGATCTTCGACGAAATCGAAGTAGCGGCGCAGCGAGACCCGTAGCCGGTCGAGGGGATTGCCCTCGGTGGGCGACTCGAGCAAAACGCCCAGTTTTTCGGCCGCGCTGAGCAGAGCGGCGAGATAAAGCTCCTGCTTACCGCCGAAATAGTGGTAGACGAGCGCCCTGGAGGCACCGGCCGCCGCGGCCACGTCGTCAATGGAGACTTCTTCGGGATTGCGGTCGCTGAAGAGCTCGAGTGCAGCCTCGATCAGCTCATCTCGCCGCTCCGCGACGCTGAGTCGCCGTCGCCCCCGCTGACCACGCTGGGCGGCCGAAGTCCGATGTTCGCCGGTGTTCTTACCGGCGATTACGCGATCACCCACGTGGGAAGCGTATCCGAGGTCAGCGCGCTAAATCTGGCACGCCGGACACTTGGTCTGATCATTACAACCTGTCGGGGTCGTGTCCGAACCCCTATTGACGGCTGTCCGTTACTCATGGTTGCGCGCGGCTTGGACTGCGAAGGGGGCATCATGGCATCTTCTTCGAAGTGAGGTCTCGTAGGAGCGAGCCAACGGACGCGCGGAAGTGCGGTCCCGGGGGCGCGAGCCCACGGCCGCACAGGTGAAGGTAAGGCGACAGGCCCTGCAGTTCCCCCCGACAGGAGAGCCAGGTCAGCTGAGGACGCAATTCACCGACGCCCCGGTGGTGAGACGCCACCGGCCGCCGTGCGGGCGGACGCCATCGTGCCCAAACCGAATGCACCCAAGCCGACAATCCGTAATGTCGCGGAGCACGCCGGCGTGTCCAAGTCGCTCGTATCCCTTGTCATGCGAGGTTCACCGCACGTCAGCGAACGACGACGGCAGGCGGTGCTCAAGGCGGCCCGCGAGCTCGGCTACCGTCCCAACGCCGTGGCGCGCAGCCTGGTCGAGGGGCGGACCCGGCTCATCGGGGCCCTCGTGGCGGACCTCCACAACCCTTTCTTCGCCGAGTTCCTCGACGGACTCCAGGAGAGCCTGCACGGCGACGGTCTGCGGATGCTCGTCGGCAGTGGCCGCTGGGACCCGCTGTTCGAAGCAGAGGCCGTCGAGGCCTTCCTCGAGATGCGCGTCGATGGACTCGTGCTGCTCAGCGTCGTCCCCGACTCCCTGAAGGAGGCGGCCGCCAGTGTTCCGGTCGTGGTGGTCGGTGAACGTGATGTTGAAGGTGTCGACATCGTCGTCGACGACGATGAGCTGGGAGCCCGGCTGGCCGTGGAACATCTCGTCGAGCTCGGGCATCGGAGGATCGCCCACATCGAGGGAGCCCGGTCGACCACGGCGCGCTACCGCCGGAAGGGGTACGAGGCGGCCATGGTCCGGCACGATCTCTCCGACGAAGTGATCGTGCAGGCCGGTGACTTCACCGAGGAGGGCGGCTATCGGGCCACGCTCGAATTGCTGTCCCGCGACCCGAGACCGACCGCGATCTTCGCCCCGAACGACCTGGTCGCCACCGGAGCCTTGTCGGCCGCCGATGAGCTGAACCTGCGGGTGCCCGAGGACGTCTCGATCATCGGCTATGACAACACCCACCTCGCCGCGATCCGGCATATCTCGCTCACCAGCGTTGATCAGCCCCGCAGGGACATGGGACGGGTCGCCGCCGAACTGCTGTGCGCCCGGATCGAGAACCCCGCCAGAGAGCCCCGGCAGACCCTCGTCGTGCCGCACTTGGTGGTCCGCGCGACCACCGGTCCGGTGAGTGGAGCTGCTTAGGGCATGTCCCGTGGATCTATGTCCTGAACGAGACCCACGGGACACGCCCAGGGGCGTGTCCCAGGGCGAGAAAGGGTCGATCTTCTCCCACGCTGAGTAAGGGGCTGACCAAGGCTCGCGCAATCGACCTGACGAAAGCCGCCCGCGCAGCGTTAATGGTTGCACTGCACCGGCCATTCGGCGGGTGGGGGCTGATCGCATCACCGACCGCACGAGGGGAAACGTCGCGGCCGGGCGTCAGGGGCTCCGCCGAGTGGTCACGGATTGGATCATGTTCACCCAGGGGGTTATGTCGTGCGTGATCCGGAGTTGGTGTCGTGCGCGCAGCGTGCGGCAAGTGAATTGGAGCACGCGTGGTCGCGATGGCGGCACACGCGTGGATTGGCCGAACAGGTCTCGGAGTCCGTCGCCAGCTACGTGGCCCACTCGATCGACCACCCGTGGGGACGTCCCCGTGTGGTGCTGGGTCTGGACGCGGATGAGGCCCGTGCTCTCGCAGCCCTGTTGGGCAAGGAGGAGACGGTTCGGCACTGAGTTCTCAGGGGCTCGGGCCGGTGGACGTGGCCGTCGTCGTGAGGTTCTGGAGGTCGTGCGGGCAGGGCATTGGTCCCGTTCACACGACCTCCAGGGCGTGCGGGCGGCGGTCACCTCTCGACTGCTTTTTTGACCGTTCTGGTTTGACCTGTGGCTGACCGCGTGCAGACTGGCAACGTTGGTAACGGACAAGTCACGGGGGTTTGGTCGTGCGAAGGGACCGATTGTTGGCTGGGGTCAGGACCTCTGTGGCGTGGGCGGCCATTGCGGTGACCTCGCTCGGCGTGCTGAGCGCCTGTGGTGGGACCGCGAACCCGGCCGCGGGCCAGGTGGCCGCGCCCCCCACCGCCGCCGGGGCGAACGCTGCCGGGCCGAACGCGACGCCCGATGGAGCACCTGCGGACAAGAGCAGGACCGAGAAGGTCAAGTCCCTCAAGGGCAAGGTCATTGTGCTCGACCCCGGGCACAACGGTGGCAACGCCGCCCACCCGTCGGTCATCAACACCAAGGTGAACATCATCACCGGCTACAAGGAGTGCGACACCACCGGCACCCAAACGGACGCCGGCTACTCCGAGCACGCCTATAACTGGGACGTCGCCAACCGGTTGAAGAAGATTCTGGAGGGCCGCGGCGCGAAGGTCGTGCTCACCAGGACCAGCGACACCGGGGTGGGCCCGTGCATCAACCAACGGGCCGCGATCGGCAACCGAGCCAAGGCCGATGCCGCGCTGTCAGTGCACGCCGACGGGGCGCCCGCGAGCGGCCATGGCTTCCACATCATCGAGCCTGCCTCGATCAAGGGCCACACCGACAAGATCGTCAAGAACTCGGACCGGCTGGCCCTGGCCCTGCGGGCCGCGTACCTCAAGGGCACCGGCATCCCTTATTCCAGCTACATCGGCAAGGACGCCCTCGACCGCCGCAACGACCTGGGCGGGCTCAACCTGTCCACGGTGCCGAAGGTCTTCATCGAGACCGGCAACATGCAGAACCCCGGCGACGCGGCCAAGCTGAGCGACGCGAACTTCCGCCAGCGCATCGCCCAGTCCCTCGCCGAGGGCTTCGCCGCGTATTTCGCGTAGGCGGTTTTTAGAGGCCGCGCGGATAGGGCGCTGGATCAGCGAGCGGCGGCCAGGCACAGCCTGGCAAGGCGGAGGAAGGAGTCGGCCCGGGCTTGGCCGTCGACTGACGACAACGCCGCCAGGCGAAGCCTGG
>JAOPYO010000210.1 GCA_025964575.1 Actinomycetes bacterium | reverse complement strand
AGCTCGGCGATCAACTCAGCCACGGTCATCGCCCTCACCGCTCTCGAACGCGTCGGCGGCTTCGCGGAGCAACGCTGCGAGGTTGGCGCGGAACCCCGGCATGTCCGGCTGGACCGAGACGTCGATGTGCCCGTCGCCAGCCGAGACACCCGTCGTGGTGAGCGGGAGGCTTACGGTGCCGATCTCGCCTCGGGTGCTGCCGACCATGAGGACCACGGAGACGGTCACGTTCGGGGTAGCCATGAGGTCACCTTCGACTCATGCTGGATGGCAGCGATAGCGGCGAGTTGTACGTCGGCGACAGGCGTCCACGGGTAGTGCATGGCGTCCTTGGCGTGACCGCTGCATATGGCCGTGCCACGGATGATCGTGATCGCTGGCTCCACCGGCTCCGGGTTGGATCTGCCTTTGCTCAGGCAGACCGCGCAGAGGAGTTCCATCAGTACACCGGGCCGGCCGTCTCTCGTACGGCTTGAGTCAGGTCCCGTACCGCATGGACGAGAGCGGACGTCGCGTACACCTGAGCGATCGCCATGTGAGCCATCGTGACGTCCGTGGGCTGAGGACCCCTGATCTTCACGATGAGGTCGTCCACGTTGTTCAGGTTCGACAGGATCGCCGACTCGGGATCGTTGAGCCGCTTCCCGTCGGGCGTCAATGCGCCCATGGCGCGATCATCCATGGTGTCGGCCATCAGCCCACCTGCCCTGAGAGGCTCTGAGCGATCGCCGCGAGGGACGCCGTCAGGTCGTCCACCCGCCTGCGCTCCGCGTCGTAGTCGCGTCGTAGAGCCCGCGTGTCCTCTGCTCCGCCGTAGTGGTTGGCGAGCGCATCCAGGAGGGCTCTGGCCTCACCGTCGTGAAGCGTCAGTGTCGGTTCGACCATGGCCATGTCGGGCGGGAGGTCTTCCCATCCCTGCCCGAAGCGGAGGATCCTCGCGGGCGAGGTTCCGTCGGTCGGCTCCATGACGAAGGAGATCGCCATCGAGAGACCGAGCCTGTCCTCGCGGAGGTAGGCGCGGATCATCGGCTGCTCGCCTGGATCTGCTGGCCCACCAGGTACAGGGCTTGGGACTCAGTGAACCCTGCGCTGATGAACGCGAGGTACAGCTCGTGGAGTTGGGCTGCTCCCTCAGCGAGAGCAGACACTGGGTCGTTAGGGAGGTCACCCATGACGGCGTCCTCCCGCCGGAATCGCCTTCAGCTCGCGCGCCCGGTCAAGGGCTTCATCCGGCGTGCCGTACGCCCGGTAGGCGTCGCAGCGGGCGCAACGCCCGTAGCCGTCGTACTCCAGGACGGGGTGCTCGCACACGCAGGTGGCGTGTGCCCTGTCGATCGACGAGCAGTCCTGGTGGTAGAGGCCGGGCTCGCCTCGCCACCACCGGCCACGCGGGCCGTCCCACTGGAGAGAGACGTTCACCTGGTCGCCCTTGACGGACCGGCCGCCACACCAGGCACAGCGGGTCAGGACGCGGCGGCGGACGGCCTGGAGTGCAGGGACCTGGATGCTCCAGTGGTGGATGTGGAACCGCCACCCGTGGTGGAACTTCCACTGCCATTTACCCTCGGCGTCCTGGTAGCGGCTGTGTTGCTTGCACACGTCGCCTGCGTCGTGGCCGTTCGGCTCACGATGCCAGACGGTGATCATGGACGGCCAGCGGAGGCTTGCGGGCAGCGTCTTACCGGCCTTGATCCGCTTCGGCCACGGGCGGCGGATCTCGAACGCGACGACCAGGGGGTCATGCATCGTGTGCCCCCAGGAAGTCGAACACGACCTTCGCGTGCCGCGCGTCAGCGAGAGCGTTGTGGTGCCCGTCCGCTTGCTGCGGGAGATCCTCGTCGGTCAGGCCGAGGCGGGAGGCTTCCTGCTGGATGTCGTGAGTAAACATCGGGAAACCCTTGGGCAGCCGCATCATCGAGCCGTACATCTGGCACAGGACGACGTGGTCGTACGCGCCATAGTCCGCCCACAGATCGATGACGTCCGGGGCTGCCAGGAGGAAGTCACGGACCTCGTTAGCGATCACCCATCGCGGCTTCACACAGGAGTCGCTGGTGTCAATCACTCCGGGAGTGGTCAGTCTCACCTCGTGATTGCCGCCGCCAACGCTTACGAGACCTTCCTTCTGGCCATGGAGTGGCAGGCCCGGCCACACGTTGGCCATCAGCCACCTGTGCTCCTTGATCCGGTCCCACGGCGCCTCGGAGTTCACGGCGTAGTACTCGCGTCCGTCCTCGCACACGATGCCAATCGAGATCAGGTCGATGGTCCGACCGTCCTCGAGGAATTCCGTATCGAAAAAGTAGCGGGTCATGCGCCCGCCTTGCTCACGAGCGCGATGAGATCCTCGGGCGCACAGTCGTCAGCGTGAGCCGTGATGCACATCGGCGCGTACGAGCCGGGCTCATGGGCCTTCGGGTCGGCGTCGCCGTCGAGGGCGTAGAACGCTCCGGACTGACCCTGCCAGCCGACCTGCCGCAGCGTCATCCGGGTGACCCGGCCTGACGGGTCAATGCTGTAGACGGTCTGCTCGAAGCCGCCGCTCTCGGACGCCCTCCGGTACGGGCGGCGGTCGGGAGGTGCGGGCAGCTTGCCGTGTGCGGTCATTTGGGGACCCTCGGCGCCATCCCTCAGCCAGCCATCCCTTTGGAGCTGGACGAGAGCGTGCGCCAGTAGGTTATTGCCATAGCTCAAGGACGCCTGCGCATCGAGCATGCTGGCGCCCTTGGTGGCGGAGTCCAGTGCCGCCTTCGGCAGGCTTTTCGCAGCAGGAGGGACGAACCCCTCCGTGGTCTTGTCGTCGGCCATGCCGGGCTCCGCCGGCGTCTCCGGCCAATGCCAGGTGCCGCCGTAGTTCATCCGCTCGTGCACGACGCCCTGGTTGAAGAACATCCCGGTCGGGTTGAGCACCGCCAGTGAGACCACCGGAACACCGTCGATGGCGTGACCACCGACCATGGTGACGATCGCCGCTCTGCATTCCGGGGAGTACTCCCCGCCAGGAGTGCCGTACGAGACGTAGTGAACACGGTCGCCGACGGTGGGGATGCTCATCAGACGGCCTCGTACGTCTCAGCGAGGACGTCGGCCGCGCACGGGTAGAACTCGCCCTTGACGCCCTTCAGCACCCACTGGCCGGTGTACATGCCGACCCAGGTGCCGTGGAGGACGTCGAAGACCTCGGCGGTGATGTCCGGGCCTTCGCCGCGATCTTCGGGGGCGACCGCATGGAACAGGCTGCCCGTGAAGGCGACCAGTTCTGCCTCGTTGTCGCCGGTCCATTGGATGGCTTCGATCGTGATGGGCTTCTTGCGAAAGAGGGGCATGCGGGGGTCCTTCGGTTCGAGTGGGTTGAACCCGGCCTGCCGCTGCCACCCACTCGAAGAGAGCAGGGCAAGCCGGGAGATCAGGGGTTACTGCTTCGACACGTCGCCCTCGGCGATGGCGATCGTGGCGGTGCCGCCAGGAACCACGTCCACGGCCTCGGTCGCTACCAGAGCCGGGGTCGTCGAGGTGTCCGTCACCGTGATGACCGCCGAACCAGGCGAGCCCGCAACCACGTCGCACGAACGGCCGTCCGGGGATACCGACAGAGACACGACGGTGCCGTCATCCACCAGCCAGGAGATCTCGTCAGCGGTCTCGAAACCCTTCGCGTCACGGGTATCGACCGTCAGGGTGAACTTCTCGTCATCGTGGATCTGCATGATCGCCGCTCCTAGCAGGTTGGGTTTGCTGACACGCCGGCCGGTGGTCTGCTTCGACACCGGACCTGCGCTGAGACGAAGACTGGTGGTGCCGTTGATCCACACGGCGAAGATTTCCGCTGTGGACCTGATCTCGTTCTCCGCTGCGGCGATCGCCTCGGGCTTTCCGCCGCGCAAGGTCAGGTCACCTCTGATGCCGAGATGCATGGCCAGGGCGGCATCTAGGGCGGTCTGGCGTACCTGCGTCGCCGCTGGGCTCAACGACATGCGACCCCTCCGCTTCGTGGTTAGCGTGCGGCGCTTACCCGTAGGTGGGCGATGGTGACTTACCGCAGGTCAGCGAGTCGGGCTCTGATCGGGTCACTGGTGGCCGCGTCAGGCCATAACCGACGCCCAGAGAGGCCAGTGCGGATACGGTGACCGGCCATGACGACCTTGCGTACAGCTCTGGTAACCGCGCTCACCGTGAGCCTTGCGACATCAGCGTGCGGCGGAAGCAAGACGCCGGCCGTAGCGGCACCAACTCCCGCTGCGTCGCAGCCCCACGGTGTGGTCACTACCGCGTCCGCTGCCGTCCACCGGTTCGGGGAGGCGGCCGACGTGATCGGCGGCAACAACGCCTCACCGGTCACATTGACACCGGTCGGTGTGCTGTACAGCAAAGGCCCCTACCGGGGAACCGAAGGACCCGCCAACGGGTGGTTCATAGCCATCGCCGTTCACGCGGTGCCCACGAAGTTCTCCGAGACGCTCCAACCACCCACAGGAGGGTTCGCGTGGGAGGCAGGCGACAGGGTCCTCACCGAGTCCCAGGGCAACGCCAGCAACACACCATGGGCCGCTGAGGTGCCCGTGTTCTCCTCCGACCAGCCCATCGCCGTCGGCCAAACCCGGTTGGGGATCGTCACGTTCGACGTCCCCAAGAAAGGCGGGGTGCTGACGTACGCGAACCCGGACCAGTCCGGGACGATCCGGTGGCAGATCCCCGCGACCGACACCGGGACTGGGCTCGACTCCGTACGGAAGCGGATCAAGCTGTTCAGCTGATCACAGGTTCCTGATGGTCAAGGGCCCGTATAGGGCGGTGTGGCGGGCGCTCGACACGAGCAGGTCGAGGCGCCAGAACCGCTTACCTGGGGTCGCCAGAGCCGCAGCCGGGACGATCGCGGTGAGGTCGATACTGCGGGCCGTCGCCGCGGTGGTGTCGATGGTGATGCCAGCGCCGACCGTCAGCTTCGTGGCCGAAGAGTCGGCCGTGTCCGCGGTGGCCTTGATGAACAACTCGAAGGTGCAGGCGGAGAGCGTCAGGGTGACGGGAGCGTCGACGGTGAGCGCGACAGTCTCGTCGTTGCCTTCGTTCAGGGTAAGCGGCAGGAGGCGAGCCAACGTGCTCACCTCCGCTGTCCGCTGTAGGTCTGCGGTGAGGCTGTCCCGGTGTAGCCGAGGACCGTGGCCGTGCCAGTCAGGGCGGTGATCGTGACGGGAGGCGCGGGCGGGGTGATGGCCTGCGCCGTGCAGGTCTCCGTCGCCAGGCCGACTGCAACGTTGTGCGATGGGGTGACGGCTTGGGCGGTGTCGTTGCCTGTCGCCTGGCCGATGGCGACCACACGCGACGGGGTGACCTGGCCTGCGGTGGTCGTCTCTTGGGCCTGACCCACCGCGACAACGAGCGCTTGAGCGGGCGCGACCACGCCCGCCGTATCGGCTTCCCCAGCGGTCCCAACGCCCACCAGGTGGCCGGGAGTGATCGCACTCGCCGTGCCGGTCTCAATGGCCTGAGAGACGAGCACAGCGTGCGACGGCGTGACCGTGTTCGCGATGCTGGTCTCGGTGGCTTGCGTGACGGCCGTCGAGTGAGAGGGCGTGGCGCCGGTGGCCGTGTCGGCCTCTGCGGCTTGGCCGACCGGTACGACGCGAACGGGCGCGATGGCCGTTGCGGTGTCGGTCTCGACGGCTTGGCCGACCGCGATGCTCTGGCCTGGCGGCGAGTCGGAGACACTGACGTCGGTCCAGTAGTTGCCGCCGTTGAAGCTGTCGTGCGGCCAGCTCAGCGTCGATCCGGCGTGGTAGGTGTCCTGGCTGCCGCCGGTGGTCTGCCCGGCGTCTGGGGCGGTGAGCGGCCCGTTGGTAATGCCGCCTACACCTGCGCCAGTCGCCCAGTATCCGCCGGTGGCGGTGTAGTTGTCCGGGTGCAGGACCGTCGACTTGTAGTGGGCGCCGGGGGTGAGCTCTACGGGCGGGTTGATGGCCGCGGTAAGCCACCCGGTGGTGGTGCCAGGGTCGGAGAACGTTATCTGTGTGCCGGCCAGGATCTGCTGATCGCTGACCTTGAAGATCGCGGCGTCCACGACCGCAGCCACACCAGTCGTACCCCGGTAGTAGTGGATCTTCGTGACCCAGCATTGGCTGGACACCACGAACTCGACACCCATGGAGTAGGCGGAGTGGTCAGCGGCATCAGTGCTGGGCCCGTTGGTCGCCGGCCAGATCCGGTACTCGGTCATACCGGGGTGTTACGCCGCGCGGGCGAAACCCGCGGTGGCGATCGTAGCGACCAGGTCGTTGCCGTCCGTCGAGGCCACGAAGTCGTGGAAGGTCAGCGGGATGACGCTGGAGTCGGTCCCAGTGGTGGTGTCCGGGTCATAGCAGACCAGCAGCTTCCCGATCGCCTGCCCGGTGGTGGCCGCCGACCACGTCAGGTCAGGCATGTCGATGTCCACGCGATCATTCGTATCGTCCACGGTCACCGTGATGGAGGCGGTGACGGTCTTACGAACGTAGCTCGCGAAGTCGCACTCATCCGAAGCGCCAGCCAGGATCGTCGCTAGGTCGTCGTAATCGACCATCGTGGCGTCGCTCACAAGGCCCGTGGACTTGAGGAGGACGACGATCAGGGCATCGTTCGCAGCAGGCAGACCCGCGTAGTACGCGATCTTGCCCTTGACGATGTTGAATACGCCGTTTGCCACCGGTACCTCCGAGAACGCGAAAGGCCGGCGCTCAGGCCGGGCAGGAAGGGTGAGGTCGGTCAGCGGTACCGCATGGCGCCGTACTGGTGCTTCATCTGTGCCTGCCGGAGATGCTCCGCGACGGTGACCTGGATCGCGGGCTCCATCGGCCGGGAAAAGATGTGCACGATCATCGACGGGTCGGCCTTGACCGTCATGTCCACGGCCACGGCACCGGCGTGAACTTCTGCCTCGTGCCGCTCGGCCGCAGCGAGCAGGCCTGAGATGGTCGTGACGTTCTCGACCTCAGGGTCGTCCGCGTACGCGCTGGCATCGCCTGAGTAGTAAGCGAGAGGCCGCCCGCCGTCGAAGTGGTCACGGCATTCAATGCCAACGCCGCAGTCCTCGTCACCGACCAGGCGGTACCGCCCGTAGCGCGTCTCAGTCATCAGGCATCGCTCCGAGTGCCCATGGCGGGCTGTTGAGGGGTCGTGAGGGGTGGTACGGCCCGGCCCGGACGACCCCTCGCACAAATGGCCGAGCCGTACCAGGGGGCCTCCACACCGGGGGCGGCAGGAGGCGTCAAAGGGGGATCAGGCGGCGCGGGCCGTGCGCTTCCTGCTCCCGCTCGTCCGGATCGCTGCGTCGTAGGCGGCCTTCTCAGCGCGCGTGACGTCCAGCTTCCGGTACAGCGGGCGGGAGCGCGGACTGCCCTCAATAGGCGCGAGGTAGGCCTTTCGGCGCCATGACGCAATCGTCGCGGGAAGGACATCCATCTCGGCTGCCGCCTGCTTGGTGGTCCAGTACTCGACACCATCGGGGCCGATCATGAGCACCCCCAGGCATACAAAATGCCCCCGATCCGGGTTACCGGGCCGAGGGCATAGATGTTCTAGCTGGGTGGAGTCTAAGACCGCAGGTCAGCGCATCGCAAGTTACGCGCTGTATGTGGTGTTACGGCGTGTCTTCCCGCCTTCGTTCATGAGGCTTCCGACAGGTTCGCTGCAGCACACAACCGGTCGTAGTGGTCGTACTCGTCCAAGGTCATCAGGCGCCCGCACGACTCGCATTCAACGTAGTCCTCGCCTTCCTTCCACGTGAGAGTCCGCTGGTCGCAGCGCGGGCACGGGCGCTTCTTGGTGTGCTTTTCGGCTCCCGCCGAGGTCCTGCCCCGCAGCTTCTTGTGCCACTGGCGGACTTCCTGCCCGAAGTTGAGGGCGATGTCCGTGTTGGTGATGATCCCGTCGAAGTGGGCGCCGAGCCACGCCACGACCGTGGTGATCGAGGTCGCCAGGTAGCCGCGGCGGGCTTGTGGGTCCTCACCCCTGTACGCGGACTCCCACCCGTGCAGGTCCCCGTACAGTTCGTCGAGGTCGTCAGCGACGGGCGAGGGCGAGCGTCGTCCCGCGCTGCCGGAGACGCGTTCACTGCCAGGCTTGGTGCGGTGCCCGTCCGCTTCGGCGGCGTAGATCGCGGCGAGGTCATCGAGTTCCGCGAGCATCCTCCGCAGTGCGCCGGCGCACTTCCCGCACCACACCGGGTCACCCATGACGGGCTGGATGGTGGACGGTACCGGCCGGTCTCCGCGCTCCCCCGAGTCGGTGGCCTCCCAGTCCTTCAGCGCTCTGGCGTAGGCGACCTGTGCGTCACGCCAGCCCCTGTTCTCCGGACCGAGGCAAACGAACTCATCCATGCGTGGTACCCCCTCGTTCTTGGGCCTACAGGCCCTGCGTGCCGTTGTCATCGCTGATCGCGGGTGATGGTGGTGTCCACTCCCCTGGAGGCTGGACCTCACCGCGAGCCCAGAACCACGCACGGTCGAACCGGACAGCCTCATGCAGGTCAGGTTCAGCCCTTGCAAGGTCGATGTTGTGCTCGGCGAGGACGGCGAGGAGCCGTACGAAGCCGTCACGGGCCTGATCCACCCACGGTGGAGGCTGTAGGCGTGTTCCGTCCTGCGGGTGGCAGTCGTGCTCACAGGTCGCTCCGCAGTACTTGCAGGACGATCGGCACCGTTCGTCGCACAGGCCGTGCAAACAGGCCGTTGAGACGTAGTGGTGGACCTGTGATGCGGTCATGCTGGCTGGTCCTCTCGTACTGCGGTGCTCAGCGAGGGCAGCGACGGGATGGTGTCGGCGAGGAAACCGTCAGGGTTGGCAGTGAAGTGCGGGGCTCCTCCGGTCTCCCACCAGGAACGCATGGCCGTCGTGGTCGTCTCCTGCTGGGTGCGTTTGTCGGTGTAAGTGACGTCGCGTTCGCCGACATGGCGGACGGTGACGCGTCCGCGTTTCGCGCCGACTTGGTAGTCGTTCCAGTTGATGCCGTGCTGTGACCAGAGCATCTCCTGGATTTCGCCGGTGCTGACCCCGTTGAGTTCCTTGTGGGAGAAGCGGGCTTGCCCGGCCATCTGGATGGAGTTCCGGACAGCGTCCCGTTGGCGCCACAGAAAGTAGTTCGCGACCTCAACAGGGTCGGGGACCGTGAAGACGCGGGCGTCGAACAGTGCCCGGGGTCCTCCGTACGGGCGCCCGTACGCCTCATTGAAGGCCACGGTCGCGGAGGATGCGGCGATGGATGCGATCTTCTGGACGATGCCGCCGAACCACGGCTGCGTTCCGTGGGATGTGAAGTCAGTGAGGAGCACCGAGCATTCGTCGGACTGGGTGTAGGCGAAGACACTGCCGGACATCTCCGTGCACAACTCTTCGCCTACGGCGTCCATCGCAGCCATCACGTTGTAGTCGAACGGCTTGTCGGCGCGCCGCAGGAAACCGTGGAAGGCCCTGCCGTCTACCCGGACCACGGTGTAGGTGCGGCGCGGCAGGGTGTGCCGGGTGACGGACTCGTAGCCCTTCATCCTGTCGCCGAGCGAGGTCTTGTCACTGGGCACGTACGGCCTCCTGTGTGGTCCACGGCAGGGCGAGCCCGTCGCCTTCACGGCGCGGAACGATGTGCGCGTGCAGGTGGAACACGGTTTGGGTGGCTTCGGCACCGACCGAGGTGATGAGGTTGCACGAGCCCACCTCCTTCGCCAGTTCCGAGGCAGCGGCCATGGTGTAGGCGGTCACGTCAGGGTCTTGGGCAGCGTCCAGGACGTGAACGGTCGGGACGACCAGCACATGCCCGTCCGTGACCGGGTTGAGGGGCACGAACGCGACCGCTTTCCTCCACCGGCGGACGATCGTCGCCGGGCCTTCGCCTGTGACGATCCGGCAGAACACGCACGCCTCACCGACCATCGAGACGCGGACCTCCCGCCCGCACAGGTCAGCGATGCGTTGCGCCCACTCCAATGTCAGCCCAGCCTTCCCAGCAAGCATCTGAGAGACGTGCTTCGGTGACAGTTCCAGGCTGCGGGCTACCTGCGCTTGACTGAGGCCGGCTGCTTGAATCGCGGCCTTCACCTCATCGCGGAGCGCGGCCTGAAGGTCGGTCATGGCCGCAGCCGATCCGGGATCGGTACGCCGGGTGCGGCCTGGACGTGCGCGGAGTCTCCGAGCCCAGCCCCGCACACGCAGTTGCCCGCGCCGGAGTGGATGTCACGGGCGTAGACGTGGGGGTCGGCGTACTGCGACGGGAACGGGCCGGTGGAGCCCTCCCATCCGGGGATGGTGGTCACGTGGAGTCTCCCTGCTGCTGTGTGGGCTCGTAGGCGAGAGCCTTGGCCGCATCGGTGATGGCTCGTTCAGCGGTACGCCGGAGATGATCAGCTTTGCGGTGAAGGTCTTCCGTCATCCGCTGGACAGTGACGTGACCATGGACGTAATCCGCGAACGCCTTACCGAGTTCTTCAGCGCCGATACTGGCGAGTTCACCGTTGCCGTTGGTCCAGCCGTTACCGTCGAGCTTCGCCCCTGCCGCATCCTCCAGGCGCGTCAGCAGGTCCAGGCGGTGCTGTACGTCGCTCGAGATGGCCCTTTCCGCCTTCTGCCGTCGTTCCGCGTTGACGGCGTCCATGAGTTCCTGGCGGTGCTGGCGGTTGAGTTCGGAGATCTGCGTGAGGCGGGCGTTGTCCACCCTGCGGGCGATCTCCACGAGAAGCATTGGTGTCAACGTCGGTTCCTTGACCGACGCTTCCTTACGGACCCGGAACTTGCGGCTGCGGCCGTTGCCAGGCGGGACCATGAGCCCCCACCCGTCCGGGAGTTCGTCG
>JAOPYO010000202.1 GCA_025964575.1 Actinomycetes bacterium | reverse complement strand
ATCACGCCAAGATATGGAACCCGCCCATGCCACTGCTGTTCCAACGCAAGATCGGCCTGGAGGACCGGCCGATCCCCATCGACGGAATCCGCACCCTCCTCCAGGACGTGCTTGCCGCCACCGGATTCACCGACGCGACCGGCAAACCTCTGCACTTCGCCCCGCACGACTCCCGGAGGATCTTCACCACCGACGCCGTGATGAACGGGATGCCACCTCACATCGCCCAGTTGATCTTGGGTCACAAGGACATCAATACCACCATGGGGTATAAGGCCGTCTACCCCGAAGAAGCCATCAACGGCCACCGGGCCTTCATCGCCCGCCGCCGAGAAATACGTCCCAGCGAGGAATACCGCAGCCCCACCGACGAGGAATGGAACGAGTTCCTCGGCCACTTCGAACACCGACGTGTCTCGCTCGGCGACTGCGGACGAGCCTATGGCACCAGCTGCCAACATGAACACAGTTGCGTCAGATGTTTCCTCCTCCGAATTTCCCCAGATCAACGGCCCAGGCTCGTCGACATCCGCGACAACCTCATCGCACGCATTGCTGAGGCCGAACGCGAAGGCTGGACCGGAGAGGCCGAAGGACTCAAGGTCAGCCTTGCCGCAGCCAACGCCAAACTCGCCCAGGTCGACGGGCTCATCGCACGCTGCACCGCCGCCGTCCATATGGGCATGCCCGCCTACCGCACCGTCGCGGGCCGCACCGCCACCATCCCATCCAGCAGAGTTCAGAGGTGACTCCAAGAAAAAGAGTCCTTCCATACCGGATTTCCGGACGCGAAGCCTTCGAAAGCCGCCACGACTTCGTCGCGGCTGGCCACCAGAGCCCGGTGGTGGCGTTCAGGAGTGCCCTCTCGATGCTCCAGCGCGAACTTTCCAGCAGGGACGTTGCCCGCGTTCGGGCCGATACCGACCTGCACGAACCAGCCTGGCCGCGACTCCAGACAGACATACCAATTCCGAGGAGAGAGCGCCTGAAGCAACACGCCCAATGCTGCCGGTTCAGGGCGATCGACGACACCGCCATCACAGAACTCCAACCGCAGCCCGCCAGCCAGAGCCTGGCCCGGAGGGTTGTGCACGACCGAGGCCTGCGGATCGAAGCAGACCAGACCCCGCCTGGCCGCGAGCGCAAGCACGAACTCCGCCAACTCCTGCGCCCGGGACCAGGAGATGGTCATGATCACATGGCTGGCCGAGATCTCAGGGGTCATGCTCCACGGCGAAGCTTCCAGTTCTGCGTCGGTCAGGCTCTCCAGAGCCGGAAACCGCCGCAGCAACTCCTGGGCGAAGCCCTGCACCCTCGCATCAGCGCTCACGGAACTAGTGTTCTCCGCCGCCAACTCATGACAGATCCGCTCGGCCTGCTCGGCGGTGGCCGTCTGCGGCGAACCCCAGACATAAAGATCAAAACTCATCAGCCCGCCCTTCGATCAGAAAAGCCCTCACGAGGGAAGATACGGCCTCACCAAAACCCCAGTTCGCAGGGCAGTAAGCCAGTGCTCTGGGCACAAGCACCCCCGCGCCGACGAAGATCAAGAATTAGTTCAGAGAACTGATCCACGGCCGGTAGACCCGCCGCCGTCCGACCTTGTAGGCCTTCTTCGCCTCCGCGACCGTCCGCCGCGTCGTCCGCTCGGTCCCGGTGAACCCCATCGCCACCAGCGTCTCGTGCACGATGTCCGCACGGATCTTGCCCCGTGACGCCTCGACCTTCTCCTCGACCTTCTCCAGGAACGGATCGATCAACCGGCCCGGACGCTCCCGCCCCACCAGGTTCCCGCCCGCGTCCCGCAGCCGTACATACCGCTGCACCGTACGCGGATGGCACCCCACCAGGTCAGCAGCCGCCCACACACTGCGTGTCAGATCGTAGGCGTTCAGGATCTCGCTGATCTCCGTGCCAGACTTCACCTATCGGGGTCCCCTCCGTGAGAAGAAGTTCGTTGAGCGACATCACCGAACCTCACCCCTCACGGAGGGGAACCCGACCCATGAACACACCCCCTTGATCAACACCAGCCCGATCCCCGACCGGCACTTTCCCTGTCCGCCCACCAGCACCCCCTGTCCGCCAGACCAGCACTCCGCCTGACCGCCAGACCGCACTCGGCTGTCCGCCTACCAGCACAACCCCTGACCGCCAGACCGCACTCAGCTGTCCGCCCACCTGCACTTTCGGGTGTCCGCTAGCAGACCGATTGATCGCCTTTGAACAGCGCTACAACCAGGCCGCCCGGCCCTTCAAATGGAAGTTCACCCCGGCCGACCTCGAGGACCTACTGGCCCGGATCGAGCGACACATCCAGAAGGAGCGAACCGATCACCATGAACACGACCATCAGCCTGCCGCGTTGGAGGCCGCCTGAAAACCCCCGAAAGACTTACGGCGCAGACCACTAAGCCTTGCCAACCTGGGTGAACCTGCTGGTCAGGGCTGTGCGGCGTGTCGTGCCCTCGAATGGGTGAAGCTCCTCGTAGACGGGCGATTGACTAGATCAACACGTCCCATCAGGAGCTTCAAGATGCTGTCCTACCCGTCCGGGATGACCATGTCCAGCCGCGCGCTCAACCTGCTCGCAGACCTACTGCGCGGCCGCCGCACCGAACGTGGGACCCGGTGGCGCAAGCTGCACCCGCGGGTGGGCCGCCTGCTGCTCGACTGCGAGACCCTGGTCACTCCCGACCAGCATCAGCAGCTGCTGGTGCTCACCCCGGCGGACGCGGATTCCCGCGAGCGGCTGGAACTACTGCAGGTACTCGGCATCGAGGAATTCCCCACGGGGGCAACGGACATGCCCTGCGGTGAGACGGATGACCTAAGGGGCACCGGCAGGGCATTCGGCGGTCCGGCCGCCAGGCCGGCTGTCCCCGAACAGCAGGATTGCTGGGAGGCCGACTTGCGAGTCCGTGGCAGCCGGAACCGGAAGCCGCCAAGACATCGACCGCGTGGCCCCCTCACGGACGTTCAAGGAGCACCAGCAGCCCCTCCCCGCGGAACTCCGACTCCACGGGAGGGGGCCACCACCGAGTGGATCACCGGCTGCTCACCGGTACGGACCTTGTCCACCAGCCAGGCTAGCTGAGTGAGTCCTGGCATCAGCGCTCGGTCACGCAACAGCCACGTCACTGCCCCGTCGAACAAAGCCCGCGGCCCCTCTTTCGTCACCCACGCACTCGTGCCCACCGCGTGTCCGATCATCGAGTGCATGGCGGAGTGACAGGCGGCGCCTGGCCGGGTTCGCTGGTTCCACTAGCGCAGGTGCGGGGCGACGTGATCGGCGATCGTCTGGAGGAGTCTCGCGTTGTAGTCGACGCCGAGTTGGTTCGGGATGGTGAGCATGAGGGTGTCCGCGGCGGTGACGGCCGCGTCTGCGGCGAGTTCCTTCGCGATGACGTCTGGCTCGCCGATGTAGCTGCGTCCGAACCGGGAGATCGCTCCGTCGAGGATTCCGACCTGGTCGCGGTTGTCTGCCGTGCGTCCGTCCCCGAAGTAGAGGCGGTCTTCGTCGCTGGTGATCGGCAGGACGCTACGGCTGACAGAGACGCGCGGGGTGTGGCTGTAACCGGCCGAGCGCCATGTCTCGCGGTAGGCGTCGATCTGCTCGCGCTGGAGTTCCTCGAAGGGTGTTCCGGTGTCCTCGGACAGCAGTGTGCTGCTCATGAGGTTCATGCCCTGCTCGGCGGTCCAGACGGCGCTTGCCCGTGTGGCGGAGCCCCACCAGATGCGTTCGGTGAGGCCGGGCGAGTGAGGCTCGACCGGAAGCCCTGTGGAGGGGCCTGCGGCCGGATCGGTTGATGCGATGGGGTGTCCGGCGATGGCGCGCCGGAACTCCGCGGTGTGGTGGCGGGCCATGTCGGCGTGGCTCGTCCCTTCGGCGGGGATGTGCCCGAACGCCTCGTATCCGCGGAGTGCCACCTCCTGTGATCCACGGCTGAGTCCCAGTTGCAGTCGTCCGCCGCTGATGAGGTCGGCGGCTGCGGCCTGCTCGGCCATGGCGTAGGGGTTCTCGTAGCGCATGTCGATGACGGCCGTGCCGATCTCGATCCGGTGGGTGCGTGCGGCGATGGCGGCGAGCAGCGGGAAGGGCGTGGATGCCTGGCGGGCGAAATGGTGGACGCGCACGGCTGCCATGCCGATGCCGATCTCTTCCGCGGCGATTGCGAGTTCGATGGTCTGGGTCAACGCGTCACGAGCGGTGCGGGTGCGTGAGCCCGGCACGGGCTGGTAGTGGCCGAAGGAGAGGAAACCGAGAGTCTTCATCGTGGTGTCCCAGGGTGCGTCTTTGATGGTGAGGTTTTGGCGGGTGGTCCAAGGGCCGGCGCCCTCGCCGCGTGCCTGGTGGGCGGGCGGTGAGGGCGCCGCGGCGCTCAGACGCCGGCCGTGTGGGCGTGCCGGCGTGCGTTGAGGCCGAGGGCGGCGACTGCGCTGGAGAGGGCGAGTGCGGTGGCGGTCCACCAGGAGATGGCGTAGCCGTGGTGCGGGTCGGAGCCGGGCAGGGCGAGGAAGATGACGAGCAGGCTCACGCCGAGGACCGAGCCGATCTGGCTGCCCATGTTGACCACGGCGCTGCCGGTGGCCGCTTGGTGCGGCGGGAGGTCTCGGGTCGCGGAGGAGAACATGGTGGGCAGGGCCAGACCCATTCCGAAGCCGCCGATGAGCCAGCCGGGGAGGATGCCGGAGGCGTAGTGGATGGCGTGCCCGCCGGTGGAGACGTTGATCAGGGCGATGCCGACCCCCGAGAGGACGGCGCCGACTGCGGCGATGAGGCCGACGGGCAGCCGGTGGGCGAGTCGCGCGGCCAGCAGGGAGGCGATGAAGACCATGCCCGGTCCGGGTGCCACCGCGAACCCCGTCTTGACCACCGACCAGTCGCCCTGCTGTTCCAGCCACTGGATGACGCCCAGGAGTTGGAGTGTGAACGAGGCGTAGAACAGGACGACCGCCACGTTCGCCGAGGAGAACACCGCGTTCCGGAAGATGCCGAGTTCGACGATCGGTACGTGCGCGCGGGACGAGCGGACGACGAACGCGATGAGCGACACCGCGGCCAGGATCAGGCTGCCCAGTGTGGACGCCGCGCCCCAGCCCCAGTCCGGGGCCTTCACCAGTCCGACGGCGAGTGCTCCGACGGCGACGATGATCAGCAGTCCGCCGAGCAGGTCGGGGATGCGGGTGGCCAGGTCGTGGCGGACGTTGGGGATCAGGGGGATAGCCAGGGCGATGGCGGCCAGGCAGAGGGGGATGTTGATGAGGAAGATCCACTGCCAGGCCGCGTTCGCCAGCAGACCCCCGGCCGCGGGGCCGGCTGCGGCGGCGAGCGACCCGCTGGCCGCCCAGATCTGGACGTACTTGTGCACCTTCGCAGGCGGGGCCGTGGCAAGGACCAGGCCAAGGCTGGCGGGGGTGAGCACCGCCGCACCGGCGGCCTGGATGACGCGGAACACCACGAGGAGCCACAGATTCCCCGACAGCGCCGCACCCAGGCTGGCCGCGGCGAACAGGCCGAGGCCGAGAATGAAGGCGCCCTTGCGTCCGTAGCGGTCTGCCAGCCGGCCCGCGGGGACCAGCAACGCGGCGAAGACGATGGCGTATCCGTTCAGGATCCAGCTGAGGTCCGACAGGTCGCGCGTACCGATCCCGCGCCCGATGGGGTCGAGGGCGACGTTGACGATCAGCAGGTCGAGCGAGGCCAGGAAGGTGGCCATCGCCAGCAGCGCCAGGACGAGCCCCGGCCTGCGAACACTCGACCCCGACGCGCCTGAGGCGGCGGCAGCGGCTGTGTCTCTTCCCGGGGGCGGCTTGACGAGGGTCTGGTCGGGCGGAAGGCCGTCAGGCATGACTACTCCGTTCATGCGGTCTGTGGTGGGGGCTCGGCAGCCGTGACCTGGATGCATCAACTTAAGTACACGGTTGCGTTTACAACGCGACTGTAGCACGTCGCGGGCATCTAAGTACACGCTCTCGTATACCTAAGGGCAGGTGGGAGTCGAAGGCCGTCCGCCGGGGGCAGGGCTGCGCGCCAGTGCATCCTCGCGGCGACGGCGACACTGTCCGAGGCCAAGAGGTCAACCCGCAGGGCTCGCATGGATACCTGCGCCCGGCGGCCGGAAGGATGCTGCCGCCGAGTGACGCCGGACTCGATCCGCCGCATGGAGAACTGACACGCTTCGACCCTGTCGGGTCCCGTCGACCCTCGCTGCCGTCGATGTCAGCGTCCGCCCCCATGTCGCGGCCGCGGCATTTCGGGTTAGGTACACGTTATCGTTTACTTTGACCAAGTGTCCCTGCTATGGTCGTACCTCATGTAAACGCGTCCGTATACTCAACCCTTGAGGAGTCCCATGAGCGGGATGGTCTCCACCGAGCTGAGCGGCTGCGCGGAGAAGCTGATACGCGGCCGTCACGCGACACGCGCCTTCCGTCCGGAAGCCGTGCCCGAGGAGACGATGCGTGCGATCTTTTCGCTGGCTGGCGCCGCGCCGTCCAGTTCCAATACGCAGCCGTGGCAGGTGGAGGTGGTGAGCGGCGCGACGCGTGACCGCCTGGCGGATGCGTTGCAGAAGGCTCAGGCCGAGCGGCGCACCTCGGCGGACTTCCCGTATTCCGAAGGGATGTACTCCGAGGACCATCGGGCACGCAAAGCGGCGTTCGGCGCCGAGTTGTACGGAGCGCTGGGCATCAGTCGTGGCGATCACACTGCACGCGCGGCCTGCAACTCGCAGAGCCTGCGCTTCTACGGCGCGCCGCACGCCGCGTTCCTGTTCGTCAACGGTGACGGTGGGCCACGACTGGCCGCGGATGTCGGCGCCTACATGCAGACGCTGCTCCTGGCGATGACCGCGTACGGCGTGGACAGCTGTCCGCAGGGACTGCTGAGCTTCTATGCCGACACCGTCCGCGCCGAACTCGGCGTAACCGGTGGAAGGCTGCTCGTGGGGATCTCTTTCGGCTATGCCGACGAGACCGCGGCGGTCAACCGGGTGACGACCGAGCGGGCCGCGCTTGAGTCGACCACGACCTTCCATGTGTGACGGGGCACCCCGGTGCGGCTCGGCGGGCGGGCGCAGGAAGGGGGGGCGAAGTGGCATCTGGCCAGGTGATCGACGGGGACACCCCGTAGCGCATGGTGCTGCCGTACCGCCGGCATGGGTGCCCACGGCCTCGCCAGGCCCCACAGAACCGGACGTGCTGGTTTCCAGACATCGCGGTTTGAGCAAGGCTGGGTGCTGCTCTTTCCCGGACACCGTCGCCTACGTGATGTCGGCGAGGCCCCCCGAAGACAGCCCCGTAGCTCGTCTCCCAGATCGCGACCCTGTTCCCCCGCCTGCACCGCTGAACAACTTCCCGCCGTGCCGTCGTCACGGCTCCGGGCACACCTGGACAGCCGCCGGGCCGGGCCTCACGACACCTCGCACCACATCCGGCGCTGCACCATGCCCCACTGTGCCGAAGGTTCCGCAACGGGGCACGTAGGGGATCAGCCGAGGGCGGGCATCAGAGACCCCCATGACCTCTCCCTCGTCGGTTCGCGTTCGGCAGAGCCTGTTCGAGGAGAACCTCTGCTGCTGCCCGCGCGTGCCGACCGTAGTCCGCCTCGCCCAACACCATGGCGCGACTGGCCGCCCCGTCCGCGAGAGTGGCCAACTGCTCGGCGAGCGCGAGGGGTTCACGGCAGCCCAGCTCCGCCGCCGCAGCGGCAATCAGCCGCACCATGCGCAGCTTCTGCTCGCGGGCGTATGAATGGACCGCGCTCTCCGGGTCGGGGAACTCCGCGGCGGCATCGATGAACGGGCAGCCGCGCACCGGCTCCACGTCCGCCGGGAGTCGGTCGAACAGCTTGAGGATCCGGTCCCGCGGGGGGATGTCCTCGCGAGTCAGCACGCTCTCCACGGTGTCACCTGACAGTACGAGGCCCTCCAGGTGGGCGATGACCAGGTCGTTCTTGGTCCTGAAGTGAGCGTAGAGCGTCCGTTTCGACACCGGCGCTTTCTGTGCTACCTGCTCCATGCCGGTCGCGTTGATCCCCTGGGTCGCGAACAGCTGGGCGGCGGCAGCCAGGATGCGCTTCCGACCGCCACGACCCTGCCTTTGAGGCGTCGTAGTCGTTGTACTCATGAGTTGAGTATACGGTCACGTTTACTTTGATCGAAGGCTCAGATGACTTGATAGCCGCTGTGCGGCACATCGACGAGCTGTGGTTGGAGTGGCGTCGGGCAGCTCCAGACCAGGGCGGAACGATGACAGCGCAGGGCCCTGCCGGTCTACGTCAAGAGCAAGGTCTTCCGCATCTGGCACCCGACGCTCGCGTGGGGGACGCTCCAGACGGTGGAGCACGCGGCCGAGACATTCCGGCAGGTCGACGAATACTACGAGATCTCCCTGCCAACGTGGGGATCGTTGAGCGGCTGGCGACGGCGCGTGCCCGGTGGGTCTAGGAGATCGTGCCCGCTGGGTAAGGTCGCCCACCTACCGGCCGGAAGCGTCGCTCCACAACAGCGGCCGTGACGGGGCTTCGCAGAGCGGACTGGGAGGATGACTAGACCGGCGGTGACTCCGATACCGTACGGATATAATGGCCGGTCATGGAGCTACGCACGCTGCGCTATTTCGTGGCCGTTGCTGAGGAACTCCACTTCGGCCGGGCCGCCGCGCGGCTGCACATGAGCCAGCCGCCGCTGAGCCGAGCGATCCAGCGGCTGGAGACGGACCTCGGTATCGCACTCCTGCACCGCTCCAGTGCCGGCGTGGCGCTCACCCCGGCCGGCGCGACGATGCTGGACGAAGCGCGCACCCTGCTCCGCCAGGCCGACCAGATGCGCGTACGCATGGCCGCACTGGCCGGCACCGGGACCATCACCATCGGCATGCTGGCCGACAGCGCCGACCCAGGCGCGATGCGGCTGGCCGCGGCATATCGCCGAGAGCACCCGGATGTCGAGGTCCGTATCCGCGAGACCGACCTGACCGATCCGACCTGCGGGCTACGCGCCGGACTGGTCGATGTCGCCCTGACTCGCGGGCGTTCGACGAGACGGGCCTGACCGTACATGAGTTGCGCGCGGATCCGGTGGGAGCACTGCTGCGCGTCGACGACCCGCTGGCCCACCGCGGTAGCCTGAAACTGGCCGACCTGGCCGACCTGGCCGACCGCCGCTGGTTCCGGTTCCCTGAGGGCACCGACCCGGCCTGGCAGTCGTACTGGAACGGCGGCGAGCCTCGCGAGGGCCCGGTGGTGCGGGCCGTCCAGGAGTGCATGCAGGCGGTGCTCTGGAACGGCACCGTCGGGATGACCTTGATCGGGCACGGCCCGCACGAGGAGCTGGCCGTGGTACCGCTGAGCGACATGCCGCCGAACCGCGTGGTGGTGGCGTGGAACAAGGGCGACACGAACCCGCTGGTCCGGTCGTTCGTCCAGATCGCGGAGGCCGCCTACCGCGAATGAAGTGCAGGTTCTCGCGGCGCACTTGCTCAACCGCAGCTCGATCGCGATCTTGTCGTGGACAAGGCTGCCAGCTGCACGGTACGGACCTTGGTGTGGCGGCGCCCGTGACCGAAGCGGCAGGTCACACAGGAGCACTCGCCTGCTCGTCCGGGGTGACAGAGATGGCGGCAGGGGCATGCAATGGCATGACGGGACCCCTTGGCGCGACCGGGCTTCGACACCGCAGTCGCTACCAAGGGGTCCTGGTCGTCCGCATCAGTTCACGCATTCCCGCCCGAACCTGACGATCAGTTGTTCACAGGCACTCAGACGAAGAACGCGTTCATGCCGGGGACGTCGGACAGGTAGGTCTCGATGCTCGCGATCTTGCCGTCGCGAAGGCGGCAGACGGTGGAGAGGTACTCGTCCAGTCGGACCTCGCCCCGGCGGGCGGTGTTGTGCAGGGACAGGGCCATGTTCTCGTGCCCGCCGGGCGCCAGGCCCTGCTGGTCGTAGCCCACCTGCGCAAGAACGACACCTACGCCGAACTGGCCTGCGGGTTCGGGGTCGGCACCTCCACGGCCTACCGCTACATCCGCGAGGCGCTCGACCTGCTCGCGGCGAAGGCGCCCACCCTGGAACAGGCGATCGAGGTCGCTCGCCGCAAGGCGTTCGTGATCCTCGACGGGACCCTGCTGCGCATCGACCGGTTCGGCATGGCCTCCGGCTACGACCGGGCGTTCTACTCTGGCAAGCACAAGGCCCAAGGGCTGAACGTGCAGGTCATCGCCGACCCGATCGGGCGGCTGGTGTGGATCTCACCGCCGCTGCCCGGCGCACGCCACGACATGGGCGCCGCCCGCGAGCACGGCATCATCGACGCGTTCACCGCCCACAAGATCCCCGCGGCCGCCGACACCGCCTACCTGGGCGCCGGACCGACCGTGGCCGTCCCGCAGCGGCGGCGGCTCAGTGCCTACTCCGTGTGGGCACGATTCCAGACCGACCCGCTCCGCCACCACGACAGAGCCCTCAAACGGATACTCAACGACCACGCCGACACCCTCGCCGCCTGCATCGATCGCGGTGAACCGCTGCACAGCTGACCTACTGCGCGCGGGAGGGGCCAGAGTCGATGCAAAGGGGCCAACTATCGTGAAAGGTCACACGTACCTGGGCTAGGCATGTGCGGGCTAGCGGACCATCCGGAAGCAGGTCCACTTGGGCAGGGTGTACCACTCGCCCCGGTTACTGCGGATCGCGCCCAGGATCATCCACACGTACGGCGAGATCAGCTCGTAGAGCCACACCGGCGCGATCAGCACGGCGACGGCGGGCTGGCGCAAGGCGATGGCCGCCACGATCAACGGAATGATGACGGCGAGGAGCACGATCATCTGGGTGAGCGCGTAGTTCAGCGCCTGTGCCGCGTGAAAACGCACGAACCGGGACTGGTCCTTCTTGATCAAATAGAGGATGAGCGGGACGATGAAGCCGCCCAGAAGGGCGCCGACATAGCAGAATAGCGCCATCGTGGTGTCGTCACCGGTGGGCTGGCCGTGCTGTGGGTACTGCGGGTTGCCGGGCGGCCCGTACCCCCACCGGGGATCGTACGGCCCGTAGGCGGGGTCGTACGGCGGGGCACCGTATGCGTGCTGCTGACCCGGTTGCGGCGCCCCGTACGCCTGCTGCCCGTAGCTTTGCGGCGCCGCACCTGGCTGCTGGCCGTACACGCCTCGGTAAGGCGGTGGCTGCGGCAGGCCGCCGGACGGCACCAGCCGATCGTCCTGCGGGCCGGCAGGCGGCGCCAGTGGATCGCCCTGCGGGCCGTCGAGCGGTTCCGGCTGATCGTCTTGTCGCTCGTGCGAGGCCTCTGCCGGCTGAGTCCGCTCCTCTGCCTCCCGGGGGTCGTCGTCCTGCGGTTGCTCGGGCGTCTCAGTCACCTGCGGGTCCTCACGCTCCGGTCGGGCTTCGCCCGAAATCTACCGGCTGAAAACCTATCGACTCTGTGACGCTCCCCGCGCCCATCCCGGTTCCCCAGCAGTCCAACCCCGCCGTGATCATGCAATCAATCGACGAATAGTTGCATGATCATGGCGGGGTTGGGTGAGAGGGGGGAGGCGGTCAGTCGAAGACGATGACGGAGCGGGCGACGGCGCCGGCACGGACGTGGTCGACGGCCTCGTTGATCTTCTCGAGGGGGACGCGCTCGCTGACCAGACCTTTGAGGTTGATCCGGCCGCGGCGGTAGAGGTCCACGAGCAGCGGCAGGTCCCGGGCAGGGGTGGCGTCGCCACCTTGGGTGCCCATGAGCTTGCGCGAGCCGAACAGCGTGCTCGGCGGGATCTCGAGGTTCTTGCCGGCCGGCGGGCTGCCCACCATGACCGTGGTGCCGCCCGGCTGGGTGGCGCTGAACGCCGCGGCGAGCACGGCGGGGCTGCCGGTGACGTCGAAGGCGTAGTCGGCGCCGCCCCGGACGATCTCGCCGACCTGTTTGACCAGGTCGTCGGAGAGGATCGTGTGGGTGGCCCCGAACTCCTCGGCCAGCCTGAGCTTGGAGTCGACCACATCCGCGGCGATGATCGTGGTGGCTCCGGCCAGCACCGCACCCTGGATCACATTGAGGCCCACGCCGCCACAGCCGACGACCAGCACGCTCGAACCCGGCTCGACGTGTGCGGTGTTGAGCACGGCGCCGACCCCGGTGATCACGCCGCAGGCGGTCAGGGAGAGCAGGTCGAGCGGGGTGTCCTTGGCCACCTTGACGCACATCGCCTCGGCCACCACGGTGTACTCGGCGAACGACCCGATGCCGATGTAGGGGCGGACGGCTTCGCCGCCGATGCTCAGCCGAGTGCTGCCGTCGGCCATCATGCCCATGATGGCGGCCATCCGGGACGTGCCGCTGCACAGGTGGGCCCGGCCGCGCGCGCAGTTGCGGCAGCGGCCGCAGGGGCCGTTCATGGCGACGATGACGTGGTCGCCGGGCTTGACCGAGGTGACCCCGGGGCCGGTGTCGGTGACCACTCCGGCGCTCTCATGGCCGGGGATGACCGGAAGCTGCCGGGCGACCGGGCTCTTGCCGTCGAGTGTCTTGAGATCGGAGCCGCAGATGCCGGATGCGGCGATCTTGACCAGCACCTCGCCGGCGCGCGGGTCCTCGACCGTCACTTCGTGGATCTCCAGGGGAGAGCCGAACTCCCGTAGTACCGCAGCCCGCATCACCGTGCTCATAGGTTCGCCTCTCCGCGCTGGATAGTACGACCGCCGCGCGGGATCGTACGCTCGGTAACGCTAGCACCAAGCACTTGCTTGTTCGAGATGGCGGCCGAGCCGTCCTCCCCGCAATCTTGCAGTTGGGGGGCCGGTGCACATTGACATGAAACCTGCAGGAAACCTACGCTCGCGACCAAGCGAGCGCTAGGTCATGGCTCGAATGCTGGGGGCCGGGTCATCCAGATCCGGAGAGCGCCGTGTTCATTCCCGCCCGAGGGGGTTCGCCCTCTCCACTCCCTGCCGGAGGCGCGTCATGAAGACATCCCACAGGGTGCGACTGGTGGGCGTGGTGGCCATGGTCACTCTCGCCGCCGGGTGCGCCACCAAGAACACATCGACGTCGGACTCCGGGTCCGCTGGGGTCAGCGATAAGTCCATCAAGATCGGTGGCGTGGTCGTCAAGAGCAGCCCGACCGGCTACTCCACAGGTGACACAGAGATCGGCGCCAAGGCCCGGTTCGATCGTGCCAACGCCGAGGGCGGTGTCAATGGACGCAAGATCGAGTTCTCCGGCGCCGAGGACGATGGGATGGATCCGGCGAAGGGCGGCACCGCGGCGAAGAAGCTGGTCCAGAAGGACAAGGTCTTCGCACTGGTGCCGGTCAACTCGCCGGTGTTCGGCGGCGGCCCGTTCCTCGAGCAGAGCAAGGTGCCGTGGTTCGGGTGGGCCACCGGGCCGCAGTGGTGCGGCACCACGACCGGGTTCGGCTATAACGGCTGCCTGGCTCCCAAGCCCGGTGCCGGTTCGCAGACCTGGTGGGGCAATCTGGTGGCCGCCCAGGTCGGCGGGGCCAAGGGCAAGACCGCCTTCATCCAGGGCACCGACTCCTCCGGCAGTAAGTACGGCGTGGGGACGATCGGCCACTCCTTCGCGGCGGCGGGCTTCGCGCTCGTCGGTACCTCGGCGGCCATCCCGTCGACGGCCCCGCCGGCCGACTTCTCGCCGTACGTGAACAAGATCATGAAGAGCAACAAGGGCGGGCCTCCCGACGTCGTCGTCTCGATCATCGCCGGTGGCAAGTTCAACACCGGCCTCTACGCCGGGCTGAAGAAGGCCGGCTACAAGGGCGCGATCACCGACGCGGTTTCGTACGACCCGAAGATCCTGGCCGACCCGGCCGCCAAGGCGGCACTCGACGGCGTGCTGGCCGCCCCGATGTTCGAGCCCTTCGAGTCGGACTCGCCCGAGGTCGCCAAGATGAAGGCCGACATCCAGAAGGCCGCACCCGGCACCTCCGTCTTCACCCAGTCCATGGCGATCGGCTACTGGTCGGCGGACATCTTCCTGAAGATCGCCGAGAAGTCCGGCAAGACCCTCACCCGGGACTCCTTCCTGCAGGCCGCGAGCAACTTCTCCTACGAGAACCCGGGCTTCGGCAAGATCTCCTACCCGAAGGACCAGTCCGAGCCGAACGGCTGCGGGGCCCTGGTAAAGCTCAGCGGCGGCGCCTTCTCCGTGGTCCAGCACCTCAAGTGCTTCGACAACGTCCCCCTGAAGTAACCCCCCTCGTTGAGTCGTGGCGAGTCCCGCACTGTGAGCGTTCGAAGACGCGGGACTCGCCACGAGCCAACGGAACAGGCGCGAGGTGATCTGTGACCGAGCTTGTCGGGTATGTCGTTAGTGGTCTGGTGACTGGGGCGATCTTCGCGTTGATGGCGTCGGGCCTCACGCTGTCGTATGCGGCCACCGGTGTCTTCAACTTCGCGCACGGCGCGATCGGGTTCGCCGCCGCGCTGCTGTTCTTCGAACTGACGAGCGCGCACTGGCCGGTCTGGCTGGCCGGCCTCGTCGTGATCGGTGGCTTCGCTCCACTGCTCGGCTACGTCCTGCATCGGTTGATGTTCCGCGGGCTGGCCACCGCGGGGGAGACCGCGCAGATCGTCGCCACCATCGGGCTCACCATCGCGCTGCCGGCCCTCGGCCTCTGGCTGGTCGACGTGTTCGACCTGCCCGCGACCACCCAGGGTGCCTCCGCGCGCGGCCTCGGTCCCCGCCCGGTGCACGACTGGCAGCCGCTGCACGGGGTCCATCTGGATTCAGACCAGATCACCACCTTCTGCTTCGCGGTGCTCGCAGCGGTGGCCCTCTGGCTGCTCATGAGGCACACCCCGCTGGGCCTGCGCATGCGCGCCACCGTCGACCGCCGCGCACTGGCGGGGCTGCGCGGGATCAATGCCGACGCCGCCTCCGCCCAGGCCTGGATGCTCAGCGCCACCCTGGCCGGGCTGGCCGGCGTGCTGGCGGTCCCCGCGCTCGGCCTGGACGCCAGTGCCTTCACCGTCCTGCTCTTCGCCTCGGCGACCGCGGCGGTGTTCGGCCGGCTGCGCTCCATCCCGTGGACCTTCGCCGCCGGGCTGGCCCTCGGAGTCGTACAGAACCTGGTGGCCGGTTATGCGGACTTCGCCGAGCAGGTCACGGGCCTGCGTACAGCCGTTCCGGTCCTGCTGCTGTTCGGCGGGCTGCTGGTGCTCAACCGGTCGCGGGAACGCGTCGCCGGCTCCATCGCCGAAGACTCCCCACCGCCGGACTATCTGGCCGACCTGCCGGGCTGGCGGCGCGCGCTGCCCTGGGGGCTCGGCGTGCTGGCACTGCTGATCTGGACGTTCACGATCGGCAGCGACTACTGGACCGGGCTGGTGGCACAGGGACTCGTGCTCGGCCTTATTTTCTGCTCGTTCGTCGTGGTCACCGGCATCGGCGGCATGGTCAACCTGGCCCAGGCGTCGTTCGCCGCCCTCGCGGCACTCACTGTCGGGCTGGCCTTCGACAAGGGCCTGCCCCTCCCCGTCGCCCTGCTGATCGGGGTCGCCGCCGCGGTGGCGGCCGGCATCGTGGTCGCGCTGCCCGCCCTGCGACTGGGCGGCCGGGTGCTCGCGCTGGCCACCCTCGCGCTGGCCCTGCTCGCCGACCAGGTGCTGTTCCAGATCGACGCGTTCAGCAACGGCACCATCGGCTGGAAGCTGCCCGCGTTCTCGCTCGGCTTCGCCGACAGCAATGATCCGCGGCTGCGCATCGTGCTGCTGCTGGTGCTCATCGGCCTGGTCGCGCTGCTCATCCGCAACCTGGAACGGTCCCCGTCCGGCCGGGCGATCCTGGCCGTCCGGTCCGGGCCGACGGCCGCGCTCGTCGTCGGCATCAGCGCGACCAAGACCAAGATCATGCTGTTCGCGGTGGCCTCCGGGATCGCCGGGCTGGGTGGTGCGCTCTACGCGACCTTCAACGGTCAGATCACCGCCACCGACCTGCCCGCCGGTGCGGGATTCGTCTGGCTGGCCGTCGTCGTGCTCCAGGGCGTACGGCGGGTCGAGGGTGCCGTGCTGGGCGGCCTGATCACCGTGCTGTTCCCCGAGCTCATGGGCTATCTCACCGACTCCCAGCATGTCGTGGCGATCCTCTTCGGGCTCGGCGGCATGATCCTCGCCAAGCACCCAGACGGAGTCCTCTCCCAGTTCGCCGAGCAGCGCTACCGGCGCCGCAAGCGCCGAGAACACCAGGCGGAAGCCGAGGCGCTGGTCGCCGAGGCCGTTGTGGCGGAAGCCACCGGGGTCATCCAGGCGGCAGAGCCCGCCGTCCGGGAGAGCGTCCGCGCGGAGGTACGGGAGCGTACGGATCCGGACGGGCGACGCACGGACTCGGAACAGGCGGCGGCCGCGCTGCGGCTGGAAGGTGTCGTCGCGGGTTATGGCGACGCGACGGTGCTGCGGGGAGTCGATCTGGAGGTACGGGCCGGAGCCGTTGTCGCGCTGCTCGGCGCCAACGGTGCCGGGAAGTCCACCACGTGCGGGGTGGCCGCCGGGTCCGTGCCGGTGACCGCAGGGCGGGTGCTGCTGGACGGCACCGACATCACCGCGTTGGCGCCGCACAAGCGGTCGCGCTCGGGTCTGTTCCTCGCCCCCGAAGGGCGCGGGGTGTTCCCGGCGCTGACCGTCGAGGAGAACCTGACCCTCTGGCTGGCCGGCCAGTCCGAACGGGCGCTCGTCTACGACCGGCTGTCCAAGCTCGCCGAACGCCGCGGCGTCCTCGCCGGGTCATTGTCGGGCGGTGAGCAGCAGATCCTCGCGCTCGCCCCTGCCCTGATCCGGCCGCCCAAGGTGCTGATCGCCGACGAGCCGTCCCTGGGCCTGGCGCCGATGGTGGTGGAGCAGGTCTTCGAACTCTTCGGCGAGTTGCGTTCTGCGGGGGTCGCTCTGCTGGTGGTGGAGGAGAAGGCCTCGGAGGTGCTGGCGCTCGCCGACACCGTCGCCTTCATGCGACTGGGCCGGGTGACCTGGACCGGGCCGCGGGCCGACGTCGATGACGAACGACTGGCCTCCGCGTATCTCGGGCTCTCGGGGGTCTCCGAGTGACCGCCACGGGCCGTACGACCTCGGAAGGACGGGCGCGATGAGCATCGCGGTGCAGGACGTCAGTGTCCGGTTCGGCGGGGTACACGCGCTGACCGGGGTGTCGTTCGCGGTCGAGGAGGGGCAGACCTGCGGGGTCATCGGGCCCAACGGCGCTGGGAAGACCACGCTGTTCGACGTGGTGACCGGTCTGCGCCGGCCGAGCTCCGGGAGCGTACTCCTGCGCGAATCGGACGTCACGCGAGTGGGGGCCGTCAAGCGGTCGCGGCTCGGACTGCGGCGCACTTTTCAGCGGCCACAGGTGTTCGGGCGGCTCACCGTGCTGGAGAACGTATTGACCGCCGTGGAGTGGCACGGTGGCGGAGGCGGGCTGGCTGCCGATCTGCTCGCCCTGCCGGGGCGGCGAAAGCTGGAGCGCGCCCGCCGGGAACGAGCTGCGGACGCCCTCGACCGGTGCGGCATCGGGGACCTGTGCGACGCCTACGCGGCCGAACTGCCGATCGGCCAACGGCGCATGGTCGAACTGGCCCGAGCCATCGTCGACGCCCCGTCCGTGCTGCTGCTGGACGAGCCGACCTCCGGGCTGGACGGCGACCAGGCCGACCGGTTCGCGGCGGTCATCTCGAAGCTCGCCGAGGACCACGACACCACGATCCTGCTGGTCGAGCACGATGTCGGCTTCGTGATGAAGGCCTGCGAGCGGATCGTCGTCCTCGACCTCGGCAAGATCATCGCCGATGGTTCACCCGCGGCGGTCCGGGAGGACCCGGCCGTCCGAGCCGCCTACCTCGGCTGATCAGCCGGGCTGTCCAGGGTTCGGGTTCGGTGGCTGTCCGGGGGCAGGGCGCCGGATCGCTGCGCAGTGCGTGCTGATGTGACCTAGCACTCGTTTGCTGCTCCCACGATCCCTGGAGATCTAGAATCATGTTCGGTAATCGAAGCGTGGGAGGGTGAATGTCGGGGGCCATGGCAGCGATACAGCGGGTCTTTGTGATGAGGGAGCAGCACGCTCTCGATCCGGACCAGATCGAGGTGCTCGCCGAGCTGGCCGCCCGGGTCCGCGAGCTGACCGAGGCCGTGGTGTTCACCGACGTGGACGCCGCCGAGGTGTCGGAGGTGGCCGAGGAGGTCGCCGAACTCACCGCCCGCCTGTCGGCCTTCCGCCGGTCTGCGCCGCCGATCGCCCAGTTGGACGGCCATGGCGTGGTCCGTCAGCTGGCCAGCCCGGTCAGCGGCCGGCTCAACCCGATCGCGCCGCCGGTGGAGATCAAGGTTTCGCCTGACCGGACCGTGCACTGCGAGTTCACGTTGAGCGCGGTCTACGAAGGGCCGCCCGGCTTCGTCCACGGTGGGATCTCGGCGCTCATCCTGGACCAGCTGCTAGGCGCCGCCGCCGCCGCCAACGGCACCCCGGGCATGACCGCCACCCTGGACGTGCGCTACCGGCGACCCACTCCGCTGGGTGTCCCGCTGACCGCCGAGGCCAAGGCGACCCGGGTCGACGGCCGCAAGACCTATGTCGACGCCTTTGTTTTCGGCCCGGACGGCAAGCCCACCATCGAAGCCAGCGCCATGTTCATCATGCCGATCCGCTGAGGCGCAGCAGTCCTGTGCACAATCGCTATACCGAACCGCGTTCTGGTCTGTCTGAAGAACTGGCGACCGTCGAGGTCTCGCGGAAGTGGTCTCCCCGCGCACGGAAGTCCGGGCACAGCCAGGGTGCGCCCGAGCCCGGGTCCGGCTCCGGTGATGACCGCGATCTTGTTCTTCAGCAGCACCCGGGAGCCTCCTCTTGCGCGGATGAGCCCCCCGGCCCGGCGGGTGGAACGCCGGACCGAGGGACCGCGATCGTACCAAGCGGTCGCTAGGTTGGTGTTAGAGGAATAGGGATCACCCGGACATGCGTGGCGAACGCGATGTGCGTTGACAGTGTGCTGAACCGAGCTCTAGTGTCCCAAGCGAGCGCTAGGTTAGTTCGGAGGAGTGCGTGGATCTCAGCTTCACCGACCATCAGCGGGCGTTCCGCGCCGAGGTGCGCGACTGGCTCGCGGCTCATGTGCCTGCGGACCCCCTCCCCTCGATGGACACCGCTGAAGGCTTCGAGCGGCACCGCGCATGGGAGCGGGAGCTTGCCGAGGCCCGGCTGTCGGTCGTGTCCTGGCCGGAGGAGTTCGGGGGGCGTAAGGCCGACCTCATCGACTGGCTGATCTTCGAAGAGGAGTACTGGGCGGCGGGCGCTCCCGGGCGGGTGAGCCAGAACGGCATCTTCCTGCTCGCCCCCACGCTTCTGGCGTACGGGACGGACGCGCAGAAGCGGCGATTCCTGCCTGCCATGGCGACGGCCGAGCAGGTCTGGGCTCAGGCCTGGTCGGAGCCCGAGGCCGGCAGCGACCTCGCCTCCCTGCGCGCCACGGCCACCCCCGACGGGGACGGCTGGCGCCTCAACGGGCAGAAGACCTGGAGCTCCCGCGCCGTCTACGCCGACTGGGGCTTCGGACTGTTCCGCAGCGATCCGGAATCGGACAAGCATCGCGGTCTCACCTACTTCCTGTTCCCACTGGACGCGGAAGGGGTGACCGTACGGCCGATCGCCCAACTCGACGGCGACCCCGGCTTCGCGGAGATCTTCTTCGACGACGTCTTCGTCCCCGGTCATCAGGTGCTCGGCGCGATCGGTCAGGGCTGGAAGGTCGCCATGGCTACCACCAGTTCCGAGCGCGGGCTCACCCTCCGCAGCCCCGGAAGGTTCATGGCCACCGCCGACCGGCTGCTCGCACTCGCCAGGACCAGCACGGACCAGACCCTCAGGGACGCCGCCGTGCAGGCCTGGCTGGACGCCGACGCCTACCGGTTGCACACCTTCCAGGCGGTCGCCCGGCTGGACGAGGGCATTGAGCTCGGCGCCGACTCCAGCCTGATGAAGGTGTTCTGGTCCGAGCTGGACCTACGCCTGCACGAGCTGGCGCTGGAACTGCTCGGCCCCCGCGCCACGCTGTCGGCCGAGGCCCCGGATGCGGAGGGGCGCTGGCTGGACGGATTCCTGTTCTCGCTGGCCGGCCCCATCTATGCGGGGACCAACGAGATCCAGCGCAACATCATCGCTGAACGGGTTCTGGGGCTGCCCCGATGAAGTTCTCTTTCAGCGAAGACCAGCGGCTGCTGGCCGGCGCCGTGCGCGAGGCGCTGGCCAAGAGCTGCCCGCCCGAGACCGTACGGGCCGCCAAGACCGACCCGGCCATTCGCCGTGGGGACGCGTGGAAGGCGCTCGCCGAGCTGGGGCTGCTGGGCGCGCATGTGCCCGAGGAGCACGGCGGGCTCGGGCTCACGCCGCTGGACACCGTGTTGGCGTATGAGGAGCTCGGCCGGGCGGCCGTCCCCGGACCCATCGTGGAGACCGCGGTCGTCGCCCCCCTTCTCGTCGGGTCCGAGTGGCTGGAGCGGATCGCCACCGGCGCGGCGGCGGTCTCGGTACGTACCGACGACTCGCCCTATCTGCTGGACGCCGACCTGGCCGATCTGCTGGTCGTGCAGCAGGGCAACGGCATCACCATCGCCGCACCCGGCGCGGTCGAGCTCACCGAGCAACCCTCAGCCGACCCCACCCGGAAACTCTTCAGCGTCAACGTCGGCACCGCGCGGCGGGATGCGGACTGTCCGGGTCTGGACCGCGCGTTCGACCACGCGGCGCTGGCGACGGCCGCTCAGCTGGTCGGCCTCGGCCGTCATCTGCTCGACGCCGCGGTCGCGTACGCCGAGCAGCGCAAGCAGTTCGGCAAGCCGATCGGGTCGTTCCAGGCGGTCAAGCACCAGCTGGCCGATGTCGCGATCGCTCTGAGCTTCGCGGCCCCGACCGTCCGCCGGGCCGCGTACTCGCTCACCCACGACGCCGCCACCGCCTCCAGGGACGTGTCCGCGGCCAAGGTCGCCGCGGCCGCAGCAGCCCGGCGTGCGGTCCGTACCTCGCTCCAGGTGCACGGCGGGATCGGCTACACCGACGAGCTCGATCTGCACCTGTGGTTCGCCCGGGTGTGGTCGCTGCGCACCGTCTGGGGCGACGACCGGGTGCACCGGGCCCGGCTGAGCGTCGCGCTGCTGGGCGAGACCGGCCAGGCCACCACAGCCGTACGACTTCCATAGGCGGGAGCGAGCCATGACGATCACCCTGGCCAGCGATGTCGGCGGCACCTTCACCGACGTCGTCCTCACCCGCGCGGACGGACAGGTCCATGTGGTGAAGACGCTCACCACGCCGGACGACCCGACGGTCGGGCTGCTACGCGGAGTCGGCGCCGTGCTCGAGCTGGCCGGGGTCGCGCCCGGTGAGGTCGGCCGGTTCGTGCACGCCACGACACTCGCCACCAATGTCATCCTCGAACGCCGAGGGGTGTCGGTCGCGTTCGTCACGACCCGGGGCTTCCGGTCGCTGCTCGCGCTCGGTCGGCAGGCCCGGGTGGAGGAAGAACGCTTCGACCTGGCCTTCGAGCCGATCGAACCGCCCGTGCCGCTGACGCACACCTTCGCGGTTTCCGAACGCATCTCGGCCTCCGGTGAGATTCTCGAGCCCTTGGACGAAGCGGCGGCCGCGCAGGTGGCGGACGAGATCGCAGCACTGGGAGTGCAGGCCGTCGCGATCTGCCTGCTGCACTCCTATGCCAATGCGGCACACGAACTGCGGCTGGCCGAACTGATCGCGGACCGGCTGCCCAAGGATGTGCCGGTCGTGCTCTCCGCCGAGGTCTGGCCTGAGCTGGGCGAATACGAGCGGTCCACCACCACGCTGATGTCGGCGTACGTCGGTCCGGTCATGGCGTCCTATCTCCACCGGCTCGGTGAGAAGCTCCGCGACCTGAGGATCACCGCCCCGGTGCACGTGATGGAGTCTGCCGGGGGTGTGTTGCCCGCCGCGCTGGCCGCCTCGCGAGCCGTCTACACCATCGAGTCCGGGCCCGCAGCGGGTGTGATCGCGGCCGCCCGGCAGGGCGCGGAGCGGGGTCTGGTGGACCTGATCTCCTTCGACATGGGCGGCACCACCGCCAAAGCCGGGCTGGTGCGAGGTGGCCGGCCGGGCATCACCCACGAGTTCCAGGTCGGTGGCAAGGGCAGCTTCGGCGGCCGGCGGGCCGGGACCGGCATACCGATCAAGGTGCCCGCCATCGACCTGGCCGAGGTCGGCTCCGGTGGCGGCTCGATCGCCTGGGTGGACGCGGGCACGCTGCGGGTGGGGCCGATGTCGGCCGCCGCGGCACCCGGCCCCGCCTGCTATGCGCGGGGCGGCACCCGGCCGACCGTGACCGACGCCGACCTGGTGCTCGGCTATCTGGATCCTGACGGGTTCGCTGAGTTTCGGCTCTCCGTCGATGCGGCCCGCGCTGCCATCGCCGAGCATGTGGCCGAGCCGCTGGGCGTCGAGGTGATCGAGGCGGCGGCCGCGATCCATGACATCGCCAACGCCCAGATGAGCGCGGCCATCCACGTGGTGACCGTGCGCCGGGGCATCGACCCGCGCGGGTTCACCCTGGTCGCCTTGGGTGGGGCCGCGCCGACTCATGTGGCCCGGCTGGCCGAGCGGTTCGGCATCGGCAAGATCCTGGTCCCGCCGCATTGCGGGGTCGGTTCGGCGGTCGGGCTGCTCTACGCCGACCTGGCTGTCGAACGGGCGCGTACCTTCCTGGCTTCGGCGGACACGCTGACCTCCGGCTCCTGCGCGGTCGGCGCCTCAGGCAGCGCCGCCCTGGCGGACCTGATCGTCCTCTTCGCGGAGCTGGAAGCGGCCGCTCGCACCGACCTCTCCGTTGAGCCGTGGCGTGTCCCCCACCCGGAGGGGTCCGGGGTGGGGGACCCGGCACGAGTCAACGAAGTGGTGGTGCGATCGGTGGGGATCCGCTTCATCGGGCAGGCGCACGCCTTCACGGTCGAGCTGCCGGCCGGACCGGTGATGAGGGATTCGATCCGGCACGCCGTGGAGGAGTTCTACAAGCGCTATCGCGAGTCGTACGGCATCGAGCTGCGCGACTCGGTCGAGGTCACCACGGCCAGGGTCCGGGTCACCCTGCCCTCCGAGGCCTCACTCGGCGCCCCTCCGGCTCCCACAGGCGCAATCGAGCCCCGGTCATCGGCCAGCCCCCCGGCCTGGTCCGATGACCGGCTGGGGGGCGGCCGCCGGGTCTGGTTCGACGGTGGCCACCAGTTGGTGCCGGTCATCGTCCGCGGTGACTGCCCGCCCGGCACCGAACTGATCGGGCCGTGCATCGTCACCGAACCGCAGTCCTCGCTGCTCATCCCGCTCGGCTGGCGCGGCACCACCGACGACCGCGGCGCCGTGCTCCTCGAGCATTCACCTCCGTGATCAGGCGATCGATCGACGAACGATTGCGTGATCACGGGAGAGAGGTAGTGCGATGGCTGACGATCTGACGGCGGAGATTCTGCGGAACGCGCTGTGCGTGGCGGCCGAGGAGGCGAGCATCGTCGTCGTACGGTCCGCGTACTCGACCTTCATCGTCGAGGGCGCTGACGCCGCGGCGGCGGTCCTGGACGCAGACGGACGGCTGGTCGCACACTCGCTGTCCACCGCGATCGTCCAGTGCGCGAGCCTGCGCAGTGCTCTCCCGTACGTGCTGCGCACCTTCCCGCCCGGCACCATGGGGCAGGGCGACGTGTTCATGCTCAACGACGTCTACCAGGGCGGCATCCACGCCAACGACCTGCTGGTCTTCCGGCCGGTGTTCGTGGACGGCACGCCCGCCTATTTCACCGGGACGCTCATCCACGTGGCAGACCTGTCCGGGATCTCGGCGGGCGGCATGGCCAGTGACGCGACCGACGTGTTCCTGGAAGGCCTGCAGTTGCCGCCCATCCGGATCGCGACCGCCGACGGCCTGGTCGACGACATGGCCCGGGTGCTGGGAGCCAACAGCCGTACGCCCGACCGGCTGCTCGGTGACATCCGGGCGCTCATCGCCGGCGCCAACGTGGCCGCGAAGAGGCTCGAGGACATCATCGAGCAGTACACACCTGCTGGGCTGGCCCAGGGCATCGAGGACTACCTCGGTCACACCGAGAGCCGGATGCGGGCCGAGCTGGCCGCGCTGCCGGATGGCTTCTACCAGGGCGAATACCGGCTGGACGACGACCAATTCGGTGAGCACCACATCAGGGTGACGATCACCCTCGATGGCGGCGGTGTCACCGTCGACTTCGAGGGCACCGACCCGCAGGTGGCGTGGCCGATCAACTCCGGCTTCTCTCAGACCAGCGGCGGGGTGATGTATGCGCTCCGCTGCTACGTCGACCCCGCGCTCCCGCTGAACGAGGGCTGTTTCGCGCCCATCGAGCTTCGGCTGCCGGAGGGCAGCCTGGTCAACTGCACGCCCCCCTACCCGGGTGGCGGCCGATGGGCGACGGTCGCCGCAGCAGAAGAGGCGATCTTCGCCGCGCTCACCCAGGCGCTGCCCAAGCGAGGCGTCGCCGCCTCAGGCATCCTGCAGGGCTTCAGTATCAGCGGGGCGAGCAGGCCGTGGCTGCACATGGCGTTCGACCTGGGCGGCATGGGCGCCAGCGCACGCCGGGACGGGCCGGACGCGACCGGTGCGTTGTTCGGCGGCGGGCGCAACATCATCCCGCAGGTCGAGCCGATCGAGGCCCGGCTGCCTGTCCGGGTGGAAGAGGTGTCCCTCATCCCGGACTCCGGCGGGGCCGGTCGGCACCGCGGCGGGCTGGGCACCCGCACGGTCATCCGGATGCTCGAGGACGCCCGGGTGGACACCCGAGGCGACCGGCTCAACTCTCCACCGCCGGGCGCGTCGGGCGGCGAGCCTGGGAGGGCCGGCGGTTACTACCGGGAACGGGCGGACGGCGCCCGCGAGCCCCTGCACACGAAGGGGACCCGGCAGCCGTTGGCCGCCGGGGAGGCGCTGGTGCTGGAGACCTCCGGCGGCGGCGGCTACGGCGACCCCGCCGAACGCGCTTCCAAAGCCGTACAGAAGGACCTCGCCGACGGTCGCATCACGCCGTGATCACGCGATGAGAGCTCGTGATCACGCAATGGGAGGGAGTACGGGATGAAGTTCGGAGTTCCGCTGGGGCTGGTGCATCCCGGAGTCTGGCTGGATCTGGCCCGGGCGGCGGACCGGCTCGGCTTCGAATCGGTGTGGATACCCGAGCACCTGGTCTTCGCCACCGACCTGTCGACCGCGAGGTACCCCGGGACCTCGGAGCCCGGCATCGTGCCGGGCACCCCGATCCATGACGCGCCCGGCTATCTGTGCGCCCTGGCGGCGGTGACCGAGCGGGTCAGGCTGGGCACCGCCGTCTATCTGTTCGGGTTGCGGCATCCCTTCATTACCGCGCGGGCCTTCGCCACCCTCGATCACATCTCGAACGGCCGGGCGATCGTGGGTGTCGGTTCTGGTTGGTACGAAGGGGAGTGGCTCGCGGCGGGCGTGGACTTCAGGACCCGCGGCAAGCGGCTCGACGAGGCCATCGATGTGGCTCGTCGGCTCTGGACGGAGGAGACCGTCGAGCACCACGGCGCGTTCTTCGACTTCCCCGAGGTGGCCTTCGAACCCAAGCCGGTGCAGAGCCGGTTGCCGATCGTGGCCGGTGGGGAGTCCAAGGCCGCGTTGCGCAGGGCGGCCCGCTGTGACGGCTGGATCAGCATGCCGCAGACGCTGGACGGCGTACGTTCCCAGCTCGAGCTCCTCCAGGGGTATCGCGAGGCGGCCGGGCGGACCGCGGAGCCCTTCGAGGTCACCGTGCACGCGTACGAGCTGAGCGGGCCGGACGAGGTCGCGGAGTGGGAGAAGCTCGGCGTGGACCGGCTGATCGTACGGCCCTGGCACCGCACCCGCGACGCCCTCGACAAACTCACCCAATTCGCCATAGAGCACAAATTGGGCAAATAGGTGATCTCACGGATTGACTTGACGCCCGGGCCGGTCTCACATTAGATATGGGTGGCCGGTGACAAGGGGTCCAGGGGACCACTTCCCAGGAGACTGGGATAGCCGGCCATCTTCATGCCTTTCCCCAGGGCATGAAGGTCGATCGCAACGTCGGCGCCACACTGCCTTCGTACCACTTGCACTCTCTGCCTTCGAGCAGGCGTTGAACGGCCCAGAGACCATAGTCCGCAACCTGGATCCCCCAAGCACTTGAGGCGTCCCAGTTGCAGAGCACGATCTCGCGGCCCTGCGCCCACTGCGTGCAGACCTCAGCCAGCGCCGTGCGCGCGTCCATGGTCTTGCGGTTGGTCGTGAGCGTGGCCGCTACGACGTAGAGCGTGTCGCCTGGCCTGGTCACATGCAGGACGATCTCCTTGAAGTGGAGATACCAGGCGAGCTTGTAGAGCCGTGGCTGTCCTTCGTCCTTGACCTGCTGGTATGCGTTGGTCTTGTACAGGAACGTGGCGTCGAATCGGGGGGCCTGCCGCCGGACGAGGTCGAACATCTCCTCCCTGGTGCCGTTGGAGTCGTTCTTCGCGTGCAGACCCTTGGGCAGGTAGACGCCTCTCCGCTCCAGATCGCAGCGGAGTCGCAGGCCCTCCCACAATTCCTGGCCATGGTGTCCATGGAACACGGCCGTACCGAAGCCGAAATAGCGACTGGCGCCTTTCGACCCGGTCATGTCTAAATTGCCGGTTTCATCGGCATACATGTATATATCTGCCACGGCCACTCCTGTCCTTGGCATTCCCGCGGAGCAGAAGTATTTACTAGCACATCTCAGATCTGTTACGTACCAGTCATGGTGGCGCCGCGTGGAGCGAACAAGCTCGTCGAGTCCGGTCTGATCGTCGAGCGGAGGCAGGGCAACCTGCGGCTGGTGCGGAGAACGCGTAGGTCGCCGAGTAGGGCACGCCGATCTGGGCCGTTCCGGTGCAGGTGCCGGTCCGGGCCAGCCCGCCTTCCGTCTCCAGGCGCTGGACGTAGGAGACCTTGCCGAAGACGCCGTCCCCACGGGTGGTGCTTGCCTTGAGCAGCAGTTCGGGCTCTCGACGGGCTCGCCGAGTTCACCGGGACCACAGCCTGAGAACCTGACGAACGGCGCCGGACCCCTGCGGTCGCAGGGGTCCGGCGCGTAACGCGGAGAGCGGGGTACGTTACTTCGCTGCGTGTACGAACTGGTCGGTGTAGGTCTTGCTGAGGTCGATGTTCTTGCCCATCACGTCCTTGTTGAATGCGGAGAGCACCTTCAAGTTCGTGGGCGGCCCGTTCGGGGGCATGATGCCGGTCGGGTTGTAGATGCCCTTCTCACTGTCCAGAGCGCTGATGTAGGCAGCCTTTCCGGCACCGGCGTAGTAGTCGGCAGGCATTTTGTCGGTGATTTCTGCGCCGGTATGGGTATTGATCCACTGCAGGGTCTTCACGTAGGCGTTGACCAGCTTCTGCACGATTACCGGGTTCTTCTGGACGTACGCCGTGGACATGTAGAGCGACGTCGCGGGGTACTCGCCGCCGAGCGCCTGTGCCGCACCTGCGGAAGTGCGCATGTCGAGCAGGATGTAGGCCTGGTTGCTCGCCAGCAACTGCGAGACGGTCGGCTCGGTGGTCATGGCGCAGTCGACGTTCTTGTGCGTCATGGCACCGATCAGGGTGGCTCCCGATTGGACGCCGAGGCGGTGGATGTTCTTGGGGTCCACGCCGTTCTTCTGTGCCAGGAATTGGGTCAGGAAGTCGGTGGAGGAGCCGAGGTCGGTGATGCCGAGGTTGCGGCCCTTCCAGTCGGCCGGAGACTTGATCTGGATCTTGAGGTCGTTGCGGCACAGCTCGACCTCGCCGGGCGTGACCAGCATTGACACGACGGACTCCGCCGCCTGTCCCAGTCCTTGCAGGGCGATGGTGTGATCGTAGAACCCGCCGACCCCGTCGACCTTGCCGGAGAGAATGTTCGTGGTGGCGTCGACGCCGGCCGGCTCGTCGGACAGGGCGACGTTGAGGCCCTGGTCCTTGTAGTAACCGAGCTGCTGAGCGAGCATGAACGGTAGGTAGATCTGCTTGTTCAGGCCGCCGACCATGATGCTGACCTTGGAGCCTGACGAGGCACCGACGTTCGTCGTCGTTCCTTTGGACTGGCTTGCCTTTGAACTGCACCCGCTGACGACCAACGCGGCCGCGGCGGCGATCGCGACGGCGATCATCCTCTTATTCTTGGGCACGAGCATCTCCTTCACTGGGGGTGGGGGGTGGGGACGAGTCTGTTGGGATGCGCTCTGGCGTTGATTTGAGCCGTGCGAAAGCCTCGGGTCACAGGTCCGATCCGGAGCGCTGGGCCGGGCGCCAGCGGAGCAGGTGGTTTTCCAGCCGTGTGATGGCCCATTCGGCTGCGAGGGCGACAATGCCCATGATGACCATGGCGCCCCAGACACCGTTGGCGTCGAAGGTGCCTTGGGCGTTCTTGATCAGCACGCCGAGGCCTTGTGAGCCACCGAGGAATTCTCCGACGATGGCGCCGATGAGTGCGAAGCCGAAGCTCACGTGCAGGCTGGCGATGATCCAGGTGAACGCCGACGGCAACACCACCTGCCGGGTCACCTGCCAGCGTGAGCCGCCGAGGATGGTGGCGTTGGCGATGAGGTTCCGGTCGACTTCACGGACGCCTTGAAAAGCGTTGAAGAAGACGCCGAAGAAGACCAAAACGATCACTAGCAGGACCTTCGATTCGATGCCGAGAC
>JAOPYO010000185.1 GCA_025964575.1 Actinomycetes bacterium | reverse complement strand
TCAGCAGCTGCGCCATCACGTCGTTGGCCGACGCGTCGTCGATCTGCACGCCGAGGAAGATGATCCGCTCCTCGAAGAGCTTGTTGTACGGGTTCATCTCCTTGATCCCGTACGTGGTCCGCTCCACAAAGGACGGCAGGACGTACCGGCTGTCCACTTGGTTACGGTTCAGACCATTTGCGCCAGCCAAGATATTCGGCCGGATCAGATCACTCATGTCAGTGCCTCCGCTACTCATACGGGCGTCTTCAGGAGACGGAGCCCTCGGAGGGCACCTGGGTTGCGCTGAGTACCACGTGGTCGACGAAGCCGTACTCCTTGGCGGCCTCGGCGGTGAACCAGCGGTCCCGGTCGGAGTCGCGCTCGATCTGTTCCAGTGGTTGGCCGACATGGAAGGCGATGCGCTCGGCGAGCGTCTTCTTCACGAAGAGCATCTGCTCGGCCTGGATCTTGATGTCCGAGGCCGTACCGCCGATGCCGCCGGACGGCTGGTGCATCATGATCCGCGCGTGCGGCAGGGCGTAACGCTTGCCCTTGGCCCCCGCGCAGAGCAGGAACTGCCCCATCGACGCGGCGAGGCCCATGCCCACTGTGGCCACGTCGTTCGGGACGTACTGCATGATGTCGTAGATCGCCATACCGGCCGTCACCGAGCCGCCGGGCGAGTTGATGTACAGGAAGATGTCGCGCTTGCCGTCCTCGGCGGACAGCAGCAGGAGTTCGGCGCAGATCCGGTTGGCGATGTCGTCGTCAACCTGCTGGCCCAGAAAGATGATGCGCTCTCGCAACAGCCGCTGGAACAGCATCTCGCCCAGCGGAAGCAGCGAAACGTCGCCACCTCTCGACAGGATCCGCGTCGACTCATCAAAAGTCGGAGGCTGGCTCACGTGGTGTTCCTCCGGTCGCTATCAGGTCCGATGATTGGACATTAACGCGCCGGACGGACCGATTAAGCCCTGAGGCCCGCCTTTTCGCTCGGGGCGTATCCAGCGGCGAGCCGTGCTCGCGGCTCGCTTTCGCTCGGATGACGGCCCCGTCGGTCCTGCGGGTTTCCGCCTTACCCGCGTACGGGCCGGCCCCGCGAGTGCGGCACCGGCCCGTACAGACGTTCGAAAGAGCGAGGAAATCAGTCCTCGGTCTTCTTCTCCTCAGACTCGGCCTTGTCCTCGGCCTCGGCGGTCTCGACCGCCGCGTCGGGCTCGCCGGTGGCGGCCTCGGCGGCCTCCACCTCCTCGCCGGCCTCGGACTCTCCGTCGATCTCGCCGCGGAGCGCCTCGAGGTCGAGCTCGGCGCCCGACTCCTCAACGACCTTTACGTGCTCGAGAAGGACCTCCAGCGACTTGCTGCGCAACACCTCCGAGACCAGGGCCGGGATCTGCCCGCTCTCCGTCAGGTGCTGCGCGAGCTGCTGCGGCTGCAGGCCCATCTGCATGGCCTGCGTCACGACATACTCGCTGAGCTCCTCGTTCTCGACGCCCAGTTCCTCCTGGAGCGCGAGCTGGTCGAGGACGAAGCCGCCCTTGACCGCGAGCCGGGCCGCGTCGGCGACCTCGGTGTCGAACTCCTCGGCGGTCTTCTCCTCGGACGCGAGGTAGTCGTCCTTGGTGAGCCCGGCGTACTGGAGCTGCTGGTCGAGCTGCTCGTTGCGGCGAGCGATCTCGTTCTCGATCACGGCCTCCGGCAGCGGGATGTCGATCTTCTCGAGCAGGGCCTCGAGGGCCTTGTCCCGAGCCGATGCGATCTGCTGCAGGCGCTTCTGCCGCTCCAGGCGCTTGCGAACGTCGGCGCGCAGCTCACCGATGGTGTCGAACTCGCTGGCGAGCTGAGCGAACTCGTCGTCGAGCTCAGGGACCTCCTTGATCTTGACGCTCTGCACGGTGACCGTGACGTCGGCCTCCTGGCCGGCGTGGTCACCGGCGACCAGAGTGCTCGTGAAGGTCTTGGTGTCCTGGGCGTTGAGGCCGAGGAGCGCCTCGTCGAGGCCCTCCACGGAACTCCGGCTGCCGACCTCGTAGGAGTAACCGCTGGTGCGGGCGTCCTCGACGTCGTCCTCGCCGACCTTCGCGGACAGGTCGATGGAGACGAAGTCGCCCTCCTCGACCGGCCGGTCGGCACCCTTGAGCTGGGCGAACCGCTCACGCAGGTTGCCGATGGTCTCCTCGACCTCGTCCGGGGTGACGACGGCGTCCTCGACGGTGACCTCGAGGCCTTCGTAGTCGGGCACCTCGAACTTGGGCCGGAGTTCGACCTCGGCGGTGAATGCGAAGTCGTGTCCATCGTCAAGGTTGGTGATGTCGACGTCGGGCTGGCCGAGCACGAACAGCTCGCTCTCCTCGACGGCGCGGCCGTAGAGCTCAGGAAGCGCGTCGTTGACGGCCTCCTGCAGGACCGCGCCGCGGCCCACGTACTGGTCGATCAGCCGGGCAGGCACCTTGCCTGGGCGGAAGCCCTTGAGGCGCACCTGCTGCGAGAGCGCCTTGTACGCCTTGTCGAGGCTCGGCTTGAGCTCCTCGAACGGCACCTCGATGGTGAGCTTCACCCGAGTGGGGGTTAGCTCCTCGACATCGGTCTTCACTGGGGCAGGTCTCCTTGATCCGGCGCGATCGCGGCAAAAGGGTTCGTGAATCGCCGCGGCGTTTCGACGCATTATCAGCCTGGCAGTCGGCCTGACGGCAGGCACGCTGAACAGGCGTCCGCACGGCTTCGCGCGCCAAGTCTATGGGGTTCGGACGGTGACTGCTGACACTGAGGGCGGCCCGGTGTGCTCCACGGCCCCGGAAGGCAGGTTCCCGGGCACCAGAAAGGGCGCTCCCCGGCCGGGGAGCGCCCTTTGACCACGGTCGGCAGACCGGATCGGTCAGATGGTCTGGTGCTCAGAAATTGGATACCACCTCGGTGAGGACCTCGCGGATCCCGTTCGGATTGGACGAGTCGTACTCGGCGCCGTCGGTCGCCTCGGCGATCTGCCGGAGCACGTTCTGGTCGGCGTCCTGCCCGTAGGCGATCGTGAAGACACGGACCTGCTCGCTCTCCTTGTCGGACAGCTTGTTGATCAGCGCGCTCAGTTCGAGGCTGCCGGGCCGTTCGTTCTTCCCGTCGGTGAGCACGACGACCGCGTTGATCGAGTTCTCCTCCCGGCCGGACCGGATCGCGTCGTAGGCCGCCGCCGTCGTGTTGTAGAGGCCGGTGCCGCCGCCCACGGTCAACGTGGACACGGACTGCTTCAGCGCGCTGCGGTGACCGGCGTCCATCTGGGCGATGGGCTGGAGCTCCTGCCAGTCCTGTTCGCCTCTGAGCCGGGACGAGAACATCCACAGCCCCACTTTGTCCTGGCCGCGGAACTCACTGAGCGAGTTGGCGGCCGCGGACCTGGCCAGGTCCAGCTTGCTCTTGCCAGTGCCCGGCACGCCTTCCTGCATCGAACCCGAGCGGTCCACGACGAGCAGCACCTTGGCGGGCTTGCGCAGCTCGCCCCATGCGTCCAAGAGCTTGCTGAGCACGGCGGCCGAGGGCAGGTTGAGCTTGGTCTTCGGCCCGTCCGCCAGCAGGCCGTTGCCCTGGTTGATCTCGCCGCCCGACGTCCCCTGCCAGCCTCGGTAGCCGAACTTCTGGAACCCGGTCTGCGCCTCGTCGCCATGCAGATACTTGAGGAAGTCGTCGGACACTTTTTGCTTCTCGGGATCCATCCAGCTGAGGGCGACATACGGATGATCGGAGTAGATCGTGCCTTCCTTGGGGTAGATCGCGACCAAGGGGGTCCTGGGCTTGGGATGCTTGCCGATCAGCCCCGGGTCTCCGGTCGGATCGCCCTGGTTGTAGGCCCAGACCGAGTCCTCCTCGACGGTCACCGCGGAGATGTACGACAGCGCGCGGCCTTTGTCGTCGGCCCGTTGCAGGGCCGACAGGAAGGTCAGGGTCGTGTCGCCGTAGTGCACGATCGAGCTCTCGAGGTTGCGCACGAAGGTCTGGTTCTTGGTGCTCAAGACGTCGTCCTCGGTGAGGTCCGCGGTCGTTCCGGCGCTCGCGAAGTAGGCGCCCACGGTGGCGTTGAGACCCGAGGTCGACAGATTCGGGTTGGTCTTGCCGAGCTTGAACTTGCCCCACTCGGGATGCCCGTAGGCCGCCCAGCCCTTCGGGTCCTGGGCCAGCTTCGCCAGCTCGTCCCAGCCGATGGCCTTACCCGGCCAGCCGATCGCCTGGGCCATCGGCTTGGGCATCGCGATGGTCAACGGCGAGGTCATGATCGGCTGCGGGTCGCCCTGCGGCAACGGCACGGTCTTGTCCGAGCTCTGGGCGCGTTGCCTCAGCAAGGTCACCCAGACGTTCGACGCGGGACTCCACACGTCCGGGCGCGGCCCGTCCGTGGTCTCGTCCCAGCCCTTGACCAGGGCGTTCATGGCTGTACCTGAATTCTTGGAGTCGACCGTCACCGCGACGCACTTGCCACCGACGGTGTGCTTCTTTCCATAGTCGTCCGCGGCGCGCTGCAGAAGCCCGACCGTGTCCTGTGAGGCCGCCATCCGCAGCCGTACGGTCCCGCTGCAGTTCTGTTTGCCACTGTTCTTCAGAAGCACGACGAACCCGCCCACGACCACGGCCACCAGCACCGCTGTCACGAAGAAGGGCCACAGCGGGGTCCGCCGCCTGCCCCTCGGCACACCCGAGTAGTTCACTCAACCTCCCGCGACAGATGATCGCGACATTATGGGCCTAAAGTTCACCAGCCCCCGTAAATGGATCGAACTACCGGCGCCTGTGACGGTCTGTTCGTGACCATTGGAGCGAGTACGGGGACGAAACGTTCCCCTTGTGATCGATCCGTTGTACGGCTCGATCACACCGCCGCAACGGATAAGTCCCGAAAACTCCTGAAGTAGCGCTATGGATTTCCGGACGTACCGCCAGTACCGTGCCTTCGATCCCGCCTGTGAGGAGGAGCACGTGCCGCCCCCGCAAAAGATCACATGACCGGGGCGCTGGCGGCTTTCGCGGCCACGGCTCTCTACTACCTCGGCTTCGCCATCTTCAAGGTGGCGGCAGACCGGACGGAACCGCTTCGCGGAAACCGCATCGTCCACATGGTCTGGAACGTCCTGACCGACTGGATCTTTGTGGTCGGGCTGTGCCTGGTGCTGGGCGGCCTGTCCCTGCAGATCGTCGCGCTGTCCGAGGTGCCCCTCAGCGTGGCCGTTCCGATCTTCGTCTCCGGGCTGGTGCCACTGCTGGTGATCGCGGTGGTCTTCTTCGGAGAGCGGCTGACCCGGCGCGAATGGCTCAGCCTGCTGCTCATCGCGGTGGCCATGCTCCTGATCGCGCTCTCGATCGGCTCACCGCCGCCGATCAAGGCGACCGCCGTACCCGCGTGGAAACTGGCCGCGGTCGTGATCCCCGCTGTGGGCCTGCCACTGCTGATCATGATCTTCGGGGACTACCGCCCGGACGGAAGACACGCCCGGCCGGTCTCCGGCATCGCGTACGGTCTGAGCGCGGGCCTCCCGGTGGGTGCCGCCGAGCTGGCGATCAAAGGATGGAGCGACTCGCACGAGCAGGCCCTCGAAATCCTGCGGACGCCGTATCCGTACGTCACCGTGGTGGCCGCGGGCCTGGGATTCGGGATCATGCAGCTGGGCTTCCAGCGCTCCCGGGTCTCGATCGTGGCCACGGTGATGACGATCAGCGCCAAGACCTATCTGCTGCTGGTGGGCACGCTGCTGTACGGCGAACCGTGGCCGGACGACGGTGGCCGGGTCGCGCTACGGCTGCTGGGCTTCGGGGTGGCGGGTGCCGCGGTCCTGCTCTTCCCCCGCCATGACGACCCGACCTTGCCGAGCCAGCACGTCGAGCAGGCTGGTACGACGCGTACCGGCTGATCAGCCGGGCAGCTGCACTGCCACGAACTCGTTGCCGTAGAGGTCGAGGACATGGCAGACGGCGGCGCCCTCTGCGTCGTAGGGATCGACACTGAAGCGGACCCCGCGGTCCTGCCATTCGGTGGCCAGCACCTTGAGATCGTCGGTATAAACGACGGCGACCGGCTCGCCACCCGTCTGTGCGCCGATCCGGTCCAGGTTGGCCTCACCCCCTGGACGCAGCAGCCAGATCGCGGCCTCGTCCCCCGGGAAGCGGACATGGACGAAGCGGAGCTCCCTCGGGCCGGGCCGGTCCTCGACGACCTCGCAGCCGAAGGACTTCGTATAGAACTCCAGTGCCTCGTCGTAGTCGCGCACCAGCACGATCACCCGTCCCAGCCGTACATCCGCTCTCATGCCCGTCTCCTCGTCGAGTCCAGACCGCCGTCCCTGTCCCCCAGATAATCATCCGCCACCGACAAAGATCGAGGCCTGGTCACCTTGCGCCTGACGCGATGTGAGGTCTAGAGACCGCGCGGCCTCTCAGCGGCGACGGCGTGACACCAGGAGACGCCTCCGACCGGGTATGGCAGGTGGGCGAGCCGGCGCAGGCGGCGCGGGTGGTATCGGCATCCGGCCGTCCGGCCTCGGTCCAGGCTCGATAGCGTTCTAGGAGAAGCGTGAGCGACTATCGAGGAGCGGCCATGTCGATGACCGAGCGGGAGTTCACCCTCGCGGAGGCTCGCGCCCTGATGCCCGAGGTGCTCGCCAAGACGGCCGAGATCGTACGGCTCCGGGCCGATCTCGCCGAGCTCGCTCTCGACCTGCGCACCGAGGGCTCATCGCCATTCGGAGGCATCGCCGAGGCCAAGGCATACGAGGCTCGGGTGGAGGAGCACCTCACCTGGTTCAGTGAGCAGGGCATCGAGGTCAAGGGTCTGGCTCCGCTGCTCATCGACTTCCCGGCCTGGATCGACGGCCGCTCCGTTCGGCTCTGCTGGCTGGAAGGCGACTCGGAGCTGGCCTGGTATCACCTGAGCGAGCTGGGCTTCGTCGGCCGCCGCCCCCTGAACTGAACCGTTGCTCACGGACCCGCCGGGCTGTCACGCGGCGATCGTGGCGTGCATCTCCCAGACGAGGATCTCGGCCGGCTCGGTCGCCGTGACCCGCTGACCACCGGTCGCGGTGAACCGCACGGCATCGCCCTCACCCAGGGCTCCGGCGCCTTCCAGGGTGACACCGCCCCGAGGTACGAAGAGGTGCAGGAACGGCGCCTCCGGCAACTCCACGCTCTCACCGGCCTGCATCCGCGCCACGTGCAGGGCCGCGTACTTGTTCTTGATGCGGATGGCGGAGTTGTCCTGGTGTTCGGGCAGTCCGGAGGCGACGGCGACCAGGCCGCCGCGGAGCAGTTCGTCGTCGATCTCCAGCTGCTCGTATCCAGGGGCGATGCCGGTTTCGTCGGGGACCACCCACATCTGGACAAAGTGCACCGGCTCGGTGTGCTCACCGCCGCCTTCCACCCGCCAGGAGTCGTTCTTCTCCGAGTGTAGGATTCCGGTGCCGGCGCTCATCCGCTGGGCGAGCCCCGGATAGATCACGCCGTTGTGCCCCTGGGAGTCCTGATGGACCAGCGAGCCGCGCAGCACCCAGGTGACGATCTCCATGTCCTGGTGCGGGTGCGTCTCGAACCCCGCACCGGGCTTGACGATGTCGTCGTTGTTCACCAGCAGCAACCCGTGGCGGGTGTTGCCGGGGTCGCGGTGATGACCGAACGAGAAGGAGTGCTTGGAGTCCAGCCAATCGATCTTCGTGCTGAATCGCTCGGCCGCACGCCGGACGTCGATGGCGGGCTGCAGGTTCATGGCATCCTCCGTAGCGGAACTGGTTGAATCTTAAACTACCTAACCACCGGTCTTGTTCCCGCCCCGACGAACGAGAGCTGAAGGCGCCATCGTTGCCCGATCCGGACCAATCTGGTCAGAGATCAGGACGTCCGCTCATATTGCGAAGTGAGTTGATGTCTTCGGATGTATCAATCGACGGTACGGTTCCGGTGGCGAGTGCGCCCGGGAGGTGACAGTGCTCGACCCCAAGGATCAAAGGATCCGCGCACGGCACGAACTGTTGGTTCTGGGCCGGACCCGGCAACGATTCCAGGACCGTGCCGCCGACCGGATCACCGCGTTCTCCGGTTCGATGCCCTTCATCTACCTCCACCTGGTGTGGTTCGTCGGCTGGATCGTGTTCAACGTTGCCGGCCCCTCGAGGTTCGACCCGTTTCCGTTCGGGTTGCTCACCCTCGTCGTGTCCCTGGAAGCCATCTTCCTGTCGACCTTCGTGATGCTCAGCCAGAATCGTGAGGCCGCCAAGTCCGGCATCCGCGCCGAGATCGACTTTGAGACCAACGTACTCTCCGAGGTGTGGCTGGAGGCGGTCGCGGCCAAGCTCGGCATCGATGTCGACGAGGTGCATGCGAGCGCCCGCAGGCACATGGCCGAGGCCCAGACCCGCCAGGAGCAGGCCGTGGATCAGCCCAGCTGAGCTTCGGGCCGGCGTCACCGACCGGCTGACCGGTGGCAGCGCCCGGTCACAGGTCTTCAGGAAGGGCTATCTCCAGGCAGGTCACCCCACGCAGGTCCAGCCACGCGCGTCCGGGGGCGCGTACGACCCGGAACAACACCGCGTCGCATCCGGGGCAGCGTCCGACCAGACCGGGAGCGCGGTTGTAGAGGTGAGTCTCGGCCATGGCCCCCGTACGGCCGCAGCCCGCGCACTGGCCGATGGCCGCGGTCACGTCGACCGCGAAGACCTCCCGCAGGGCGGCCGCGGCGGCGTTCGTGTCGACATGATCGTCATTCATCGGTGTCCTCCACTGGGGCCGAAGCGTTCGGTGTGGATCCGGGCGGGATCGTGGCCGGCGCCAACGAGCAGTTCGGCGACGCTCTCCACGAAGCCGGTCGGCCCGCACACGAAGCAGGCCGGACTCAGTTCGGGCGGCCAGCCGTTGGTCGTGAGCAGATCGGCGTCGACGCGATGGGGCGGGCGGGGCCATCCTTCGGGCACTCGGCGTGTGTAGGCATAGGCGATGTCCAAGCCGGGGTCGTGCCGGCCACGGCGGCGTAGTTCGTCGGTGTAGAGGATCGACTGAGGATCGCGTACGGAGTACACCAGCCGGAAGGGCACGCGGCTGTCCTTCGCGGCGCGGGTACGGATCATCGCCATGAGCGGGACGAGCCCAGAGCCGCCCCCGACCAGCAGCACCGGTTCGGGTGTCTCCGGCCGCCATACGAACCAGCCGCCGACCGGCCCGCGCAACTCCACCAGGTCTCCGACGGCCAGGACCTGCGTCAGGTACGGCGACACCTCCCCGTCGGGGACCTGCTCGACGGTCAGCTCGAGGCGATCACTCTGCGGGGCCGAGGCTATGGAGTAGGACCGCTGGGTGGAGTAGCCATCGGCGGCCGTCAACCGCAGGTCGACGTGCTGACCGGCCAGATGGCCGGGCCAGTCCGGGACCTCCAACGCGATGGTCCGGGCCGTGGAGGTCTCCTCTCGTACGGCCACCACGGTGCCGACCCGCCAGGTCAGTCGCCCCAGTACCGCTGCTCGCGCCATGGGTCTCCGTAGTTGTGATAGCCGACGCTCTCCCAGAATCCCGGCTCATCGTCGTTGAGGAGCTGGATGCCACGCACCCACTTCGCACTCTTCCACAGGTACAGGTGGGGTACGAGAAGCCGCGCGGGCCCGCCGTGCTCGGCGTCCAGGTCCTCACCGTCGTACTTGACGGCGATCCAGGCCTTCCCGTCGAGCAGGTCCTCCAGGGGAAGGTTGGTGGTGTAGCCGCCGTAGGAGTGCACCAGCGCATACTCCGCGGTGCTCTCCACATCGGCGAACAGCGTGTCCAGCGACACTCCCTCCCAAGCGGTGCCCAGCTTGGACCACTTGGTGACGCAGTGCAGGTCCACGGTGAACCGCTGCGTCGGCAGGGAACGCAGCGCCGCCCAGTCCCACCGATGCGCGGTGCCGGTCTCCGTGGTGACGGTGAACTCCCAGGCGTCCGGGGTGACTCGGGGCGTCGGACCGGCCGACAGCACCGGGAAGTCCTCGGTGAGGTACTGCCCCGGGGGCAGCTCGGGGACTGCGGTACGGCGACGGCCGGAGAACCCCCGCGACACGATGCCCATCGAGCTCACCTCCAGATCGGTCGGCGGACACGTGCTCAACGCTGAGCCCGCAACAGTCAGTATCCCTGCTCGGAGCCCCTTCGACTCCGGTGGCCGACCGACCGTGTCCCAGCATCAGTATCCCGAGCCACCGCCGTAACCCGAGCCGCTGCCCGAGCCCGAGCCCGAGCTCGACGACCCGAGGGCCTTCTTGCCGAGGGGGTTGCTGACGAACCAGATGCCGCCGACTCCCTGCCCGTTCGTGTCACCCGGGTTGGGGTCCTTGGCGTAGCGGTACAGCGGCCAGCCGTTCAGCGCGATCTGGCATTTACCGTCCTTGCGCATGATGTTGGTCACCAGCGCGCGGTCGATGCCGACGACCTTGAAGCCCTTGGTCCACAGCACCGGCGGCCAGGTCACGGCGCATGCGCCCAGGCAGTTGGAGATCGCCTTCCCTGCGGGCTTGGGGATGTCCTTGTCGAAGCGGTAGAGAACGCGGCCGGAACCGTCGACGACGATCTTGCCGAGTTTGGCGTTGTTCACCACACGCAGCAGGACCTTACCCGTGGCCGCGCTGGGGGCCGCGGTGGTGGGGGCGGCCGCCGGCGCGGCGGCTGCTGCCTTCTTGCCGGTGGGACTGCTGACGAACCACGTACCGCCGACTCCCTGCCCGTTCGTGTCACCCGGGTTGGCGTCTTTGGCGTAGCGATACAACGGCCAGCCGCTCAGCGTCAACTGGACCGTCCCGTCGGGGCGGGCGAGCGTGCCCAGGAGCGTGGAATCGATGCCCTTGACCGACACCGATTTGTCGTCGGCCATCACCGGCGGCCAAGCGGTCGCGCAGGCGTCCACGCAGTTGGTGGTCGACGGTTTGGCGGTGTCCTTGTCGAAGCGGTACAGCGTACGACCCTGATCGTCCACCACGATTTTGCCGAGCTTGCCGTCGTTGGCCACGTCCAGGCTCTTGGTGTTGCTGGCCGGCGCGGCACTCTCCGTGGGGTCGGCGTTGGCATATCCGCCGGGTGTGTTGCTGATCCGGGTTTTCGCTCCCGCACTCGAGGCGTTCCCGCTGCTCCCGCCGTACACGACGAAAATCGCCCCGGCTGCGACCACGGCACACGCCGGTATGGCCCATCGCTGGATTTCGTTCATCATGTCCCTCCGACTGTCCGGTTATGACCGCACCGGGACAACAGTTGCGCTCAATCCCGGTTGGCAGGCAGTACGGGGGGCGACCACGCAAGGGTTCGATGTATTTCGCTTTTTCTTGGCGGAGCGCGCCGGCGTGCTCTCGGTCGGGCGGAACAGGACCGTCCAACTCCAGGTCAGCCCGAGCGCCACCCTCGCCCGACCAGCCGCCAGAAGGCGGGTGCCCAGCAGCGGGTCGGCCAGATCACGCCGACAGCGCTCCGGTTCGTATTCGGACGGTACGAGATGAGCCCTCGAGCGGAGTAGCCCGCAGACCTGCAGCCGGCAGCACCAGGCGACCCGATGGCAGGCGCGCATCATCAAGCACTGGAATGGCCAACAACGACACCCAGCTTGATTTTCGCGCCATTGAAACAGACAGAACGACAGCAAGCCAGCATGGGAACGACATTCGCGAAACGCGCCGTGATCGCCGCAGGGGCGGCCACCGCGCCTGGAGCTACTGTTCCGGACTGAACACCGCATCCCCACAGTCGCCGCGCGTATGCAGACGGAAGCCCTAAGGAATAGGGCTCCAGGGCCCTTGACGATCTCCGAACATCCTCCCTAGCATGTGGGCCACCTACTGCCGGGTAGCTTGTTCACCAGGCAAATCATCCGCAGGCAACTCCCGCTTTCGGCTGCCCGGAAGCGGCCTTCACCATCGCCCAGTTGGGAATGCCGCATATGACAGATGACTATGACGTGGTCGTAGTAGGAGCGAGCATTGCCGGGTGCGCGACCGCAGTGTTGTTCGCGTCCTTGGGCGCGCGCGTGGCGCTTCTAGAAAAGCGCTCCAGCATGGACGCCTACAAGGTGTTGTGCACCCATACGCTTCAGCCGAGCTGCATGCCGATCATCAAGACGCTGGGGCTCATGCCGTCGCTGGAGGAAGCTGGGGCGCAGCAGCACGTCACCAATTTGTGGACGCGCTGGGGCTGGATCTCACCGCGTGCCGAACCCGGTAAGGATCCGCTTCCGCATGGCCTCAACGTCCGACGCCAGACCCTGGACCCCTTGCTCCGGGAACTCGCCGCTGAAACGCCGGGAGTCGACCTGCGACTCGGCCAGGCCATCACCGGGTTGCTGGAGAAGGACGGGCGGTTCTGCGGTGTCCGGGTGGCGGCGAATGGAAAAGAGTCGCGGCTGACGGCGCGGCTCGTTGTGGGGGCGGATGGCCGTCACTCGACGATCGGCGGGCTCAGCGGGCTTCCCGTCAGGCTGAGCGCCAACAACAGACTCGGCTACTTCGCCCACTACCGGGGTCTGCCGGCACCCGAGGGAAACCCCAGCCGGGTGTGGTTTCTCGACCCGGACACCGCCTTCGCGTTTCCGAACGACGATGACATCACCGTGATCGCCTGCTCGCCCAACAAGGAACAGCACACCACTGAGTTCCGCGAAGACCTTGAGGGGAGCTTCCAAAGGTTCGTGCGCAACCTGCCCGACGCTCCCCTCATCGACGAGGCAGAGCGGGTATCCAAGATCGTCGGAACCGTCGACCTGCCCAACGTGTACCGCAAGCCGTACGCCTCTGGACTCGCCCTCGTCGGGGACGCGGCACTGGCCACCGATCCGCTCTGGGGGGTCGGGTGCGGCTGGGCGTTCCAATCCGCGCAGTGGCTTGTTGAGTCGGTCGGATCCTCCGTCGCGGGCGGCGATGATCTGCTGCCTGGGCTCAAGGAGTACGGCAGACGGCACCATGCCGAGCTGGACAGCCACCACAAGCTGATGGAGAACTATTCGGCCGTACGGCCTTTCAACCCTTTCGAACGACTGCTTCTCTCTGCTGCGGCGCGCGACGCCGCGGCGGCCCGGCACTACTACGCGTTCGCCTCACGGCTTATCAATGTCAAAGAGTTCGCATCACCGGCGGCGCTCCTGCGCGCCGTCAGAGTTAACGGACTACATCGGCTGAGCCCAGGCTCGTCCGCTCGTGCAAAGGCCACAGCTTCCTCCTGATAGGGCTGTTCAGGGGGAGCGGCATTCTGCCGCCGGCTGTCTTGATCTTCGCCCACTCGAAATGCCGCATTCCGATCTTGGGGGTCATTGTGAGTTCTCGTATTGCCATCATCGGCATGGCGTGCCGCTTTCCAGACGCGTCCACGGCGAGTGAGCTGTGGGACAACGCACTTGCCGGCCGCAGATCCTTCCGCCGCCTTCCCCCCGAGCGCATCCGGCTGGCGGACTACTGGTCCGCGGACCGTACGGCGCCCGACCACTTCTATACGACCGAGGCGGCGCTGCTGCGCGACTGGGAGTTCGACCGGCTGCGTTTCAAGGTGGCGGGAACGACCTTCCGTAACACGGATATGGTCCACTGGCTGGCACTCGAGGTGGCAGCCGAGGCGCTTGCCGACGCGGGCTTCCCCGACGGCAAGGGCGCGCCGCACGAGACCACCGGCGTGGTGGTGGGCAACTCGCTGACCGGCGAGGGACAGCGGGCGGCGGGGATCCGGCTGCGCTGGCCGTACGTCCGCCGCATCGTCGCGAAGGCGCTGGAGGACACGCTCGAGACCGGGCAACTCGCCGAACTGCTCGGCCGGATGGAACACGACTACAAGGCACCGTTCCCGGTACCGGACGGCGACTACCTGGCGGGCGGGCTGTCCAACACGATCGCCGGCCGCATCTGCAACCACTTCGATCTCAACGGCGGTGGGTACGCGGTCGACGGTGCATGTGCCTCATCGCTGCTGTCGCTCATCACCTCCTGCAACGCACTGGTCGCCGGCGACCTGGACGTGGCGGTCGCCGGCGGCGTCGACATCAGCATCGACCCCAACGAGCTCATCGGCTTCTCCCGGGCGGGGGCGCTCGCGGTCGATGACATGCGCGTGTACGACCAGAGGTCGGCCGGATTCTGGCCCGGTGAGGGCTGCGGCATGGTCGTGCTGATGCGTGAGGAGGACGCCATCGTCCGGGGCCACCGCATCCATGCGCTCATCGGCGGCTGGGGCGTTTCCTCCGACGGAGCGGGTGGCATCACCCGGCCGGAGACCGATGGCCAGCGGCTCTGCCTCGACCGCGCCTACCAGCGGGCGGGATTCGGCATCGAAGAAGTGCCCTACTTCGAAGGGCACGGCACCGGCACCGCCGTGGGCGACGCCGCCGAACTGGAGACCATCACCGAAGCCCGCCGGGCGGCCGACCCGACCGCCGCCCCCGCGGTGATCGGCACGATCAAGGCCAACATCGGGCATACCAAGGCGGCCGCGGGGATGGCCGGCCTGATCAAGGCCGTGATGGCCGTCAACCATGCGGTGCTGCCACCGACGACCGGATGCGAGCGGCCGCACAAGATTCTGACCAGTGGCAACCCCACTCTCCGCACGCTCCGTAAGGGCGAGCCCTGGCCGGAGAACGCCCCGCTTCGTGCGGGTATCAGCGCCATGGGCTTCGGCGGCATCAACACCCATGTGGTGATCGAATCTCCGCGCCCTCGCCGGACCCGCCTCGACGGGCGGACCCGCGCGATCATGAACTCTCCCCAGGACGTCGAGTTGTTCTGCCTGGACGCCGACTCCCCGGCCGATCTGCGGCAGGCCGCGGCCGAGCTGGCCGAGGTGGCGGTGGGGATGTCCCGTTCCGAATTGCCTGATCTCGCCGCCTACCTCGCGCGGCGGCTGGGCCACCGGTCCCGGCGAGCCGCGGTCGTGGCCGGCACCCCGGCGCAGCTTGCCGAGCGGCTACGGCAGGTCGCAGAGCTTGCCGAACAGGGTACGGAGCGTCACCTCGACGCCGCGGCAGGAGTCTTCGTCGGCACGCTCAGCGGGCTGCCACGCATCGTCCTCCTGTTCCCCGGACAGGGGTCGGGAACCCGCTCCGACGGTGGTGCTCTGCGCCGCCGCTTCGACCTGATCGATGAGCTCTACGAGAACGCGGCGCTGCCCACCGGCGGCGACCAAGTCGAGACCGCTGTCGCCCAGCCTCGCATCGTGACCGCTTCGGTCGCCGGGCTGAGGATGCTGACCGAGTTCGGCGTCGAGGCCGGTGCCGCGGTCGGGCACAGCCTCGGTGAGATCGTCGCGCTGCACTGGGCCGGCTCCTTCGACGAGCCCTCGGTGCTGCGTGTCGCCGCCGCCCGCGGCCAGGCGATGAGTGAGCTGTCGGAGAGCGGTGGCGCGATGGCGAGCATCGCCGCCGACGCCGAGACCGTGGCCCCGCTTCTCGGGGACGACCCGGTCGTCATCGCCGGCCTCAACTCCCCGCGTCAGACCGTGGTGTCCGGCCCCGCAGAAGCGGTCACCCGCGTCGTCGAGCGCGCGACCCGCCAGGGCCTGTCGGCCATCCGGCTGCCCGTCTCGCACGCGTTCCACTCGCCGTTGGTCGCCCCGGCGGCGGACGTCTTCGCCGGTCGGCTGGCACAGGAGCGTCCCGGGCCGGTCCGCCGCAGGGTCATCTCCACGGTGACCGGCGCTCCGGTCACCGGCGATCCGCGTGACCTGCTCCGTGAGCAGATCACCGCGCCAGTACGGTTCGTCGAGGCGCTGACCATGGCGGCCGAGGGCGCGGACCTGCTCATCGAGGTCGGCCCCGGTCAGGTGCTCACGCAACTGGCACGCGAGATCGTCGAGGTTCCCACGGTCGCCACCCGTACCGACGAGGACACCCTGACCGGCCTGCTGCAGACGCTGGGAGCCGCCTTCGCCGTCGGTGCCGGCGTGCGGGTCGGTGACCTGTTCGAGGACCGCTTCAGCCGCCCCTTCGACCCGGCCGCCGCCCCGAAGTTCATCGCCAACCTGTGCGAGACCGTGCCCGAGGTGGACGCCGCCCTGCTCGTCGGCACGGCCGCCCCCTCGGCCGCGTCCACCGGGCCGCTGGGAGACGATGAGCCGGTCGATGACCCGCTGCTGTTGCTACGCCGTCTGGTCGCCGCCCACGCCGAGTTCCCGATCGATTCGGTCCAGGCCGAAAGCAAGTTCCTGGATGATCTGCATCTCAGCTCGATCGTCGTGGGCGAGATCGTGGGTGAGGCGATGCGCCGGCTCGACCTGTCCGAGCCCGCCGTGCCGACCGGCTATGCCACCGCGACGCTGGGCCAGGTCGCCGAGACGCTGGAGCAGCTGGTCTCGACCGGTGAGGCGCCGGCGGAGGACGCCGAGACCGCTGCGGCCCGGATCGTCCCGCCGGGCGTCGCCACCTGGGTGAACGCCTTCCTCATCGACCGGCGGGAGGCGGTCCGTCCGGCTCGTACCGCCGCGCGCGCTGAGGGCACCTGGCAGGTCATCGGTGACCACCCCGCAGCCGACACGGTCCGGGCCGCGCTGGAAGAGGCCGAGTGCGGCACCGGCGTTCTGATCATGCTCCCGCCGGACCTGCCGGCCGGACCGGAGGCTCGCGCCGACCGGCTGGCGGTGCTGCGGTCCGCCGCCGAGGTGGTGCTCTCCGACAAGGACGTGACCCGTTGCGCGATCGTGCAGGAGGGCCCCGGTGGGGCTGGGTTCGCCAAGACCCTGCACCTCGAGGCGCCCTGGGTCGCCACCACCGTCGTGACCGTACCCCCCGGCACCGCTGAGGCCGCTGAGTGGATCGCCGCGGAGGTCACCGCGACCGACCGGTTCCGCGAGGTCGCCTACGGCGCCGACGGCACCCGCCGGGAGCCGGTCCTGACCCCGGTGGAGCTCGACGGCACCGACCTGCCGCTCGGCTCCGACGATGTGCTGCTCGTCACCGGTGGCGGCAAGGGCATCACCGCCGAATGCGCGCTGAGCCTGGCCCGGGAGAGCGGCACCCGGCTGGCCCTGCTGGGCCGCTCCGACCCCGCGGTGGACACCGAGCTGGCCGCCAACCTGGAACGGATGTCCGCCGCCGGGGTGACCGCCCGCTATCTGCGCGTCGATGTCACCGACCCGGTCAAGGTGGCCGAGGTGGTCGGCGAGGTCGAGCGAGAGCTGGGCACGGTCACCGCCGTACTGCACGGCGCCGGTGGCAACGTCCCCAAGCTGCTCGACGAGCTCACCGACGACGACTACCGTCACACGATCGATCCCAAGGTCGCCGGACTGGAGGCCGTGCTGGCCGCCGTCGACACCAGTGCGCTGCGGCTGCTCGTCACCTTCGGCAGCATCACCGGACGGGCCGGGCTGCGCGGCGAGGCGCACTACGCGGTCGCCAACGAATGGCAGAGCGACCTCGTCGAGCGGCTGGCACAGGAGCTGCCGCACTGCCGCTGCCGGGCCGTCGAGTGGTCCCTGTGGTCGGGGGTCGGCATGGGTGAGCGGCTCGGCTCAGTCGAGAACCTCGCCCGCGTCGGCGTCACCACCATCACCCCCGACCAGGGCGTGGCGATGCTCCGTGGTCTGATCGCCGACCCCGGTGCGCCGGTCGTCGCCGTGGTCACCGGCCGGTTCGGCGAGATGCCGACGGTGGTCTTCAGCGCAGGGTCCGGTTCCCCGGGCACCGACGAGCTGCCGCTGTTGCGCTTCCTGGAGCGTCCGCGCGTGTACTACCCCGGCATCGAGCTGGTCGCCGACTCCGAGGTGGACTGGACCAGCGACCCCTACCTGGCCGAGCACATCTTCGGCGGCGGTGAGGGGGCCGTGCTGCCGGGCACCGTCGGCATGGAGATCATGGCCCAGGGCGCCGCCGGTGTGCTCGGCCTCGACACCGCGCCGGTGCTGGAGGACATCGAGTTCCTCCGTGCCATCGTCGTCAAGGAAGACACGCCCATCACGATCCGGGTGGCGGCGCTGCGGACGGGACCCGGCCGAGTCACGACTGTGGTCCGCGCGAGCACGACCAAGTTCCAGATGGACCACTACCGCGCGGTATGCGATTTCTCCGGTGCCGAGCCCAAGGCACTCGGGCTCGCCCACCCCGATGACATCGCGTTGCCGCCGATGGCCTTCGAGCCCTCCACGGATCTGTACGGTCCGATGCTGTTCCATGGCCCGAGGTTCAAGCTCGTCGAAGGCATCCACCGTACGGGCGCGCAGCACGTGACCGGCCGCCTGCTGCCGAGCACCAACGTCCCGTGGTTCGGGCGTTACCTCCCCGACCGGTTGCTGCTCGGCGACCCGGCCTCCCGCGACGCCTACATGCAGCCCATGCAGACGTGCGGGCCGACCGTGCTCGCCATCCCGTCCGGGGTGGAGCGCCTGGTCCCCGGCCCCTCGACGGGCTCCGTCGCGACGAACGTCTACATCCGGCACCGGTTCGATGACAAGTGCTGGGACATCGAGGTCACCGATCACGATGGTGGTCTCATCGAGACCTGGGAGGGCTTCCGAACTCAGCTGGTCAGCAAGTACGCGGTGCCGGCGGTGTGGGTGCCCGCGCTGCTCGGCTCGTACCTCGAGCACGTCTTCATCGAGGAGGGGCTGATCGGGCGCGTGGTGCTCGATCTGGACGGTGAAGGGCTGGAACGCCGGCAGGCGAGTGAGCTGGCCATCCGGCGGCTGCTCGGCGCTGACGCCAAGGTCGACTGGCGCCCCGACGGCAAGCCCGAGGTCGCCGGTGGCGGCGCCCCGGATGGTGACGCCATTTCGGTGACCCACTGCGCGGGCGTCACGATGGCCACGACCACCCCGGGCTGCGACCTGGAGGCCGTCACCGCCCGGAGCCGGGAGACCTGGTCAGGGCTGCTCGGCGCCGACCGGCTCGCGCTGGCCGAGACCATTGCGGCCGAGGCCGACGAGGACCTCGACACCGCGGCCACCCGGGTTTGGGCGGCCGGGGAGTGCACGGTGAAGGCGGGACTGCCCGCCGACACGTCCATCACCTTCGATTCGGCCCGGGAAGGCGGCTGGGTGGGGCTCGTTTCCGGCGAAAATCGGATCCTGACGATGTCGACCCGGCTGCGTGGCGTCGCCGCCGCGACCGTGCTCGCGGTGCTGACCGTCTCAGGGCCGGCCGCAGGTCAGACGGGTGGGGCACAGTGAGCGGGGACGCCTATGAGTACCGGCACGTCGTCGGCATCGAGGACACCGACCTGCTCGGCAACGTCAACTACGTCAACTACATCCGCTGGCAGGGCCGGGCACGGGAGATGTTCCTTCGGGACTTCGTCCCGGACGTGGTCGCCGGCTTCGCCGACGGAGTCCGCCTGCTCACCGTGAGCTGTCACTGCGACTACCTGCGCGAGCTTGCCGTTTTCGACGAAGTCGTCATACGAATGCGGCAGGGCGAGCTCGGCCAGACCCAGTCGGTCATGACGTACGAGTACTGGCGCCAGCTCCCCGACGGAGAGGAGCTGGTCGCCACCGGCGAGCAGCGGATCGCCTGCGTACGTCGCGACGAGAAGGGCCACATGGTTCCCGCGCGAATACCCGAGCCCATGCGGCGTCTGCTCGAACAAGTGCAGAGCCCCGGCTCGCGTCGCTGATCCCCCACGCTGTCCTTTGAGGAGTTGCCCATGGCCGGCCTGCACGCTGTTTCCGCCACCGCCCGCTGGACCGCGGCCGCCCGAGCGAAGGAGTCGCGGCTCGATGACGCGATCTTCATCGACGAGCTGGCCGGAGAACTGGCGGGTGAGGAGGGCGTCGCCCTGCTCGACCGCTACGACAACCCGGGAGTCGGCGAGTTCATCGCCGTACGCACGCGGTATCTGGATGACGTGATCAGCCGCTCCTCCGAGTTCCGGCAGGTCGTACTGCTGGCGGCGGGCCTGGACACCCGCTCCGTACGCCTTTCATGGCCGGCGGAGACCGTGCTCTACGAGGTCGACCAGGCCGAGCTGCTCGACTGGAAGGAGAAGCGGCTGACCGAGCTCGACGCGTGGCACCGCTGCGACCGACGGGCCGTCGCCGCCGACCTGACCGGCGCCTGGCCCGAGGCGTTGCGTGCGGCCGGTTGGGATCCCGCGGTACCGACGCTGTGGGTGGCTGAGGGGTTGCTCTTCTATCTGACCGAGGCCGACGCCCGGGGGCTGCTGGAGAGCGTCACGGAGATCGCTTCTCTCGGGAGCATGCTCGCCGGGGACCTGCTCAGCCATCAGTCGATGATCAGTGAGTTCTCACGGGAAGGACTACGGCGGTTGACCGAGGACGGCTGCCCATGGCGATTCGGCACCGACGAGCCGGAGGAGTTCCTCGCCGGATGCGGCTGGCGGGTGACCGCACTGAAGACGCCCGGCGAGGACGGTGCGGCATACGGCCGATGGCCGTGGCAGCCGCCGCTGCCCCGCGACGTCATGGGCTTCCCCCGCAACTTCCTCTTCACCGCCACCAACAGCGCATAGACCGAGGGGCGCATGCGCAGGCACATGCGTAGCTCCGTGGTGTGCATGTCGGTGCTCTCCCTATGAGCGCTGACCATCCCGCACACTCGCTGTCGGGCGGCACATTGATCGCCGCGGCGCCGGTGGTCTGCGCGGCAGGCATGGTCCTCCGCAGGGATCGGGTGTTGCCGACAACGCCCGATCTTGGAGGTTCGTGCCTGCCGCTCTGCCCAGTGACGATCAGAGGTGGGAGAAGCAGTTGGTCGTGCTCGCATGCGCCGGGTCGAGTGCGTTGAAGGTCTCGTGCAGTGCGATCGGGTCGAAGGCCATCGCGGCGTGCTCGGAGAAGTCGGTGGCGCACAGGCTCTGCAGGATCACGTTGCGCGCGTTGGATCCGCTGAGGGCTTGGGTGGTGTACGGCGTCACGACCTCGTCGTACCTAGTGGAGATCACCGTGTAGTTCACGCCTGAGACGGTCTCACTTCCGGCATTGAGCCGCTGCAGCAGCGGCGAACCCACGACCTGGTCGCTACAGGCGGGGCAGCTTGAGGCGACGATGCCGAGTGCGCCGGGCCACGACTGGGCGAGGGTGGTGAGTCCGTCCAGAGTGGTGCCATGGTTGGACGGGGCGAGGCCGACGAGCGCGTGCACCTTGGCGGCGCCGCCGAGGAAGCGCAGGTAGTAACGGGGCATCATGCCGCCTTGCGAGTGGCCCACGATGTCCACCTGCGATGCGCCGGTGGCGGCGAGAACGCCGTTGACGAATGTGGACAGCTGCGCGGCGGAGTCCGCCACCGGAGCAATGGCTCGAAGGACCGCCACTCCTTCCTTCTCCCCGTAGGTGAGAACGAAGACGCAGTAGCCGCGTGCGGCCAGGGCGGGCGCTGCCACGAGCCAGTTCACCGAGCCGTTGGCGAAGGTTCCGTGCACCAGCACCACCGGGCGAGGATGGGCCGCGGTCGGCTTGCAGGACCAGTTGTTGGCACCGGGCACGCCGGGGGCGGCGAGCGCCTGACCGTCGGTGATCGCGTCGGCGGCCGCGGTGCCGCCTACGGCGAGCATGAGGCTGGAGATCAGGATCGAGATGGCGGCGATGAACAGCGCGTGGAGTCGGCGGCGGGTCCGAGGCATGCGTCTCTCCTGGGGCGGGAAAGTGCCGAGACAGCGCGCGCCATGTGCTCTGGGTCACATCACTGGATTACTCGCAAGTAAGTTACGTCTCCGCAACCTTCCAGGCCAGGCCGACCTTGATAACGGATTGATCACAGATTCTAGGTGGAATAAATCATTCCGTTCTGCTAATATTGGAACAGAACGATCCGTTCACTGACCGATACGGTGACGGTGGCAACGTCCGTCCGGCCGGAAGGAAACTCAAGCGATGAGTGAGAACACAGTGACAGACTGGGAAGTGCTGAACAGCGCCCATCAGGCGCTGCGCACCACCGTCCTCGGCGTGGCGCCGGAGGATTGGAACCGGCCCTCACCGTGTGAGCAGTGGACCGTCACCCAGGTGCTCCAGCACGCTGCCGGCGACCAGGTCGCCTACGCCGCGGCGATCACGGGAGAGCCGGGACCGTCCGAAAACCCATTCGCACCCTCAGGCCACCTGGACGAGGCTCCGCTGGCCGTTGTCGACCGGGCTCTGCAAGCTTCCGCCAACGCCTGGGCGACCGTCGGCGAAGATGTCCAGGACGCGCCGACCCCACTCCCGCAGGGTCCGATGCCCGCCTGGCTCGGGGTCGGGGCCTGCGCGCTCGACGCCGCGGTGCACGCCTGGGACATCGCCGTGGCCACCGGCCAACCCTCGCCGCTCACCCTGACCCTCGCACGGTCGCTGATGCCCATCGCCACCACCATCGTCGAGCCACTTCGGGCCTACGGTGCCTACGCGCCGGCACTTGAGGCGGATACCGACGATGACGTCGCCGCGCTCCTGTACTACCTCGGCCGCCGGCCTGACTGGACCGCGTGACCACGGAATCGCGGAGTACAAGCGGGCGACGAAGTTCCCCGGTCGCACAACTGGTCTTGGTCGACAGTCGGCTGACCAGGGACTTCGTTGCCCACCACCATCCGGCCGTGCACCGCATCGCACCGCACCGCACCATTCAACGTGGCTTACAGCTCGACCAGCACCTTGCCCCGGTTGGCCCCCCTGTTGACGTACAGGCTTTGATAGGCGTTCGGGATGTCGTCGAAACCGCGGCGGATGGTCTGGTGATAGGCGATCTCACCGCGGCGGACCATGCCGCCCAGCTCGTCATGCAGCGCATCCCAGTTCTGCTCGGTGAACCACTCCAGCGCGAAAATGCCGCGAATGGTCGTGCGCGGGAACATGATGTACGGCAACAGGCGCGGCCCGACATAGTCGTTGCCGACCTGGGTCGCCCATTGCCAGCACACCGCCACCTGGCTGTCGACGTTGAGCATGGAGAACACCACGTCAGTCACCGTGCCGCCCATGCTGTCGAAGTATTTGTCGATCCCGTCCGGCGTGGCCTCCCGGAGTGCCTCGCCCACCTTGTCGGCGTCGTCACCCTGTTGGTAGCCGATGACCTTGTCGAAGCCCAGATCGGTCAGATACTTCGCCTTCTCCGGAGAACCGGTGGTGCCGACCACGCGTGCGCCCGCGCGCTTGGCCAGCTGACCGACCAGCGTCCCGATGGAGCCCGACGCGCCGCTGATCAGGACCGTGTCGCCGGGCTTGACCGTCATGAACTTGGTCAGCGTGCCCCAAGCGGTCATGCCCGGCCCACCCATGATGCCCAGCGCGGTCAAGATCGGCAGCGTGTCGTCGTAACGCTGCGGATTCAACGTGCGATAGGCCGGGAACACCATCGGGAACGTCCCGGTCTGCCACAACGCCGGCGCGCCGGTGCTGACGACGTGGCTGCGCCAGCCACCGAAACCCTGCACGAGGTCGCCGACCTGATGGGCCGCGCGCGGCCCGGCCTCCACGACCTCCATGATCGAATCAGCACCCATGTGATCGCCGATAGGCGTATCCAGGGTGATGCCCTGCAGGTAGTGGTCGACCGACACGTACAAGGTCTTGAGCAGCATCTCGTCGTCCTTGAGCGCGACCTCGACCTCCTCGACCACCTTCTCGTAGATCCTGCTGACGTCGGGAACACCGTCGACGTGCTCGCGCACCACCCACTTCTCGATCTTCATGTCATGCTCCTTGTCGATGTGACGGTTGCTGGAAACCCCGGGGCGATGCCGAAGGAGGATGGCCGCGCCCCTACGGGGACGATGAGGTGGGTCGGCAGCGGCCCTGTCTCGTCGATGTCGGCGGTGAAAACCTTGCCGTCTTCGCGGCAGATGAACTGCATGACGTGCCGGCCCGCGGCCGCGGCGCGGATCAAGCCGCCCGTCGTCGCCCACACACCCGACATGTAGAAGTTCTCCAATCCGGGCAGCCCCGGACCGTGTTTCTTGACCAGTTCCTCCAGGGTTTCGCCACTCTCCACGAACGGCTGCCAGCCCAGCACGGTCCCGTCGTAGTTGCCGGTGTAACGGACCTGGGTGAGCGGGCTCGACACGTCGCGCACGGCGACCGCGTCCTTGAGTCCCGGGTAGCGCTGGTCCAGGAACTCCAGGAGCGCGTTTCTCACCCGGCGCTTGGCGGCGTAGTAGTCACGCCCACGCCGCACCGGAAGGGTGTGCAGTTCCTCGCCCTTGCGCACGCGACTGGCCTGTTCCGGCCCTTCGTTCATGGCGCGCCAGGGGGCGATGTCGCAGAAATAGGTGGCATAGACGATGGTTGTCTCCTGCGGCGACAGTTCCGGGTAGTGCCTGCTGCGGAACTGCACGTTGATGCTCGGATGGCGGATGCCGATCATGTCGGCCGCCTCGGCGTCGTTGAGCAGGTAGGTCGTGCAGGGCTCGACCTCGGGGAAGGCGCGCTTGAGGCCGAGGAACAGGCTGAAGTAGCCGGGGAACACCATGCCCGGCTCGGTGATGGTCCTGGTGTAAAGATGCCGGTACGTCTCGTTGAGATAGCGGCCCTTGAGGAACTTCATCGTCGTGGTGTGGCCGTCGCAGGCCGAGACCACGATGTCGGCACGGAACTCGCGCCCGTCGCTGAGACGTACGCCGACCGCACGGTCGTTCTCGACCAGCACCTCCTCGACCTTGGTGTTGTAGGTCACCTCACCGCCGAGCCGCCGGTAGCGCTGCTCGATCGACCTCGCCAACCCGAGCGAACCGCCCTCAGGCACGCCGGCCGACAGATTCGCGTGCGAGGCCAGCTGGAAATAGAACGGCAGCACCGGGAACGCCGGGTGCTTCTCGTAAAGGATGAAATTGAAGGCCTCGCGCAGCAGCGGATCCTTGAACTTCGCCGAGTAGTCCGTCATCAGCACGGTGATCGATTTGCGGATGACGTTGACGTACGGGATGAAGGAGGCCAGCATTCGCCAGCGCTCGAGCCGCCCCATCAAGCCGACCGGTTTGAGGAAGGGATAGACGGCCAGGCACTTTCTGAACTTGCGCAGACCGTCGCAGAAATCCCGGATCAGCCTGGCGTCGGCGGGCGAGATGTCGAGCAGGTGCGCCTCGAGCCGGTCCGGGTCGGAGTAGAAGTAGACCGCTCGGCCGTCACGCCCTCGCACGATGTTGAACACGTCGAAGTGGCGCATCTGTTTGCCCTGTAGCGCGCCGAGTTCGAGCCAGATCTGGTGCATCTCGTTGCCGGGCCCGTTGCCGAGTAACCAGCTGATGCAGCAGTCGAACGTGAAGTCGCCGCGGTCCCAGGCCGTACAGCAACCGCCTGGGATCTCGTGCATCTCGAAGATCCGGGTCTTGTACCCGTTCATCTGCGCGTAGCAGCCGGTGGACAAGCCACCAAGGCCGGCGCCGATGATGATCATTGTTTCTCTGTTCCGCTTCAACCGTGACACGTCCATGGCCTCCTCGATGTTCACCCGGCGGTCGTCTACTTCACGGGCCACTCGTTGAGTTGGGGCAGATGGCCCAGCTTGTCGCGGTGCCAGGCTTCATGGCCGGAGCTCTCCCAGGCCTTGAACTCCAGCCCCAGTTCCTCGCACAGGTACTGGGTGACGAAGCGGCCGGTCGACGCGGTACGGATCAGGCCGCCCATGCCGGCCCACTGGCCGGCCATGGAGAAGCCGTGCAGGCCCGGCAGCCGCATACGGTCCTTGTTGACCAGCTTGGTCACCAGGTCGTCGGCGTCGGAGAAGGCCTTCCAGGCGAGGATGCTGCCGTTGAAGTTGCCCGTGTAGCGCTCGGTCGTCGCCGGCGACGCCACGTTGACCAGCTCGATGCGCTCGCCGATGCCCGGATAGCGCCGCTCCAGGAAGCCCCGCACGAAGTCGGCGACCTTACGCTTCTGCTCCCAGTACTCCCTGCGGTTACTACTGCGCAGCGTCTTCCAGTAGGTGAAATCGCTGAAGTAGGTGCAGTGGATCACCGACTTTCCGGGCGGTGCGAAGCCGTCCGCGTAGCGCGAGCGCAGCTGCACCACCAGGCTGTTCTGCAGCGCGCTCGGCAGCTCGGTGCCCTCCCCGGACAGCAGGTAGGTCGTGCTGTGCGCATCGTCAGGGTCGAAGTCGCCCTTGATGCCGACGAAGGCCGAGACCACGCCCGGGTACAGGATGCCTGGCTTGTTCAGCATGTCGTTGTAGAGCTTGTCGATCCTCGGGCTGGTGTACCGCCCGTCCAGCAAGCCGTAGATCGTGGTGTAACCGTCGCAGGCCGAGATGATGTGGTCGGCGTAGTGCCGCGCCCCGCCCTTGAGCTCCACACCGACCGCACGGCCGTCCTCGATCAGCACTCTGTCGACGCGCGTACGGTAGGTGATCACGCCGCCCAGCGACGTGTAGCGCTCCTCGATCGAACGCGACAGTCCCAGCGATCCGCCCTGCGGGAAGCCGGCGTTGTGGTTGTAGGCGCCGGCCATGTTGAACAGGTACGGCAGCAGCGGGAAGAGTTCGTGATCCTGGAAGAAGATGTTGCGGAACGCGCGGCGCAGCAGCGGGTCCTGGAACTTGTCGGCGAAGGTGTGCATCTGCGTCGCGGCGGTGCGCCAGAAGAGACGGAACGCCGGGAGGACTGCGAGCAGGGTTCTGACCTTCTCGCGCGGCGTCTTCAGCGGCGGCGGCTTCAGGAACGGGTACAGGTTGATGTTGATGAACCGCCTCAGGTCGCGGCAGAACGACCGGATCAGCGGCGCGTCAACCGGCGAGATCTCCAGCAGGTGCCGCTCCAACCGATCGGGATCGTTGTAGAACGTCACCGACCGGCCCTTCTCGTCGACGACCTTGTTGAACACGTCGAAGTTCGTGATCGTTTTGCCGTCGAGCGCTCCGAGCTCGCGCCACACCTGGTTGGCGTCGTTGCCGGCGCCGGTGCCGATCAGCCATTCGATGCAGTAGTCGAAGATGTAGCCCTCGCGCGACCAGGCCGTGCAGCAGCCTCCGGGCAGTACGTGCTTTTCGAAGATGCGGGTCTCCATACCGCTCATCTGCGCATAGCAGCCGGTGGCCATGCCGCCGACGCCCGCGCCGATGATGATGACCCGGGGCTTGCCGCCTGGAGCGCGGTCGCGGGTGCTCCAGTCCGGTCCGGTGTCACGCGACATGCGTCTCGCCTCCCGCCAGAATGTCGCGCGCCAGGTTCGCGTTGCTCGCGATGTACTCGTGGTCGAGCATTTCGGCGTGCGTGCCGAAACCGCGGAACACCGCGGTGTGCGTGGCCGAGCTGCCGTGCCAGGTGCCGCGCTCGTCGGCGGCGTAGAACGCCACCTTCTCCTCGTCGGAGATCACGCTGACCGTGGCGGTGATCACCCCGAGGTTCGGCGTACGGCTGCAGAAATGGACGTACTCCCTGGCCTGCTCGAGCGTTTCCTGGGCGACGATCTCCGAGCCGGTGTGCTTGCGCAGATGCTCGCTGAGCTCGTGCTCGAAGGCTTCGACGTGCTCACTGCCGAGCACGAAGGACTCGGGAATGCGGTACGAGTCCATGATGACCACGTTCGGCACTTCGCGTCCGCGGCGCTCGAGCTCCTTGGCCACCTCGAACGCGAGATTGCCGCCGAGCGAATAACCGAACAGGATGCAGGGGCCCTCGGTCTGGACGGACTCGATCAGGTCGGCATAGCGCGCCACCTTATCGTCGCCGGTCAGGTAGTTGAACGCGACGAACTGGTACTCCGGCAGGTGCGCGGCGAACTGGCGGTAGACCAGGCCATGGCCGCCGGCCGGGGGGAAGCAGAAGATCGTCTGCCCGTGGCCGACGTTGAAACGCAGGTAGGGCTGGGCACCGGCGATCCTGCCGGTGATGATGTGCTCCACCGTCCTGGCCATGCCGTGCAGGGTCGTGACCTTGAACAGATGGCTGACGGGGATGGTGATGTTGAACTCGATCTGCAGGTTGTAGATCAGTTCGATCAGCTTGATCGAACTGCCACCGACTTCGAAGAAGTCGTGCTGCAGGCTGACCTGTTCAAGGTCGAGCAGGGACTTCCAATGCTCTGCCATGCGCATCTCGTAGAGCGTCACCGGCGCCTCGTAGGTCTCCTCACCCCCCTCGAACCTCGGCGCCGGCAGCGCGGCGATGTCGACCTTGCCGTTCGGCGTCAACGGCAGTTCGGGCAGTTCGATGAAGTACGACGGGATCATGAACGTCGGCAGATATCCGGCGAGATGCCGGCGCAGCTCGCGCCAGTCCAGAGCCGCACCGGCGGCCGGGACGCAGTAGGCGCACAGCACGGTGTCGCCGGGTGCGTCCTGACACACCGTGACCACTGCCTGCGCCAGGGCCGGCCAGATGGCCAGCTGCGATTCGATCTCGCCGATCTCGATGCGGTGGCCACGTACCTTGATCTGCGTGTCGACGCGTCCGAGAAGATGCACACGGCCGTGGGAGTCCCAGCGCGCGAGGTCACCGGTGCGGTACAGGCGCACGAGCTCGGCGTCGGGCTCACGGCTCAGCGTCAGGGTGACGAAGCGTTGCGCGGTCTGCTCCGGATCGCCGGCGTAGCCGATCGCGACGCCACTGCCGCCTACCCACAGTTCGCCCGGCACGCCCGACGGCACCGGCTCGCCGTGCTCGTCGAGGATGTAGAGCGCGCTGTTCGGGAACGGCCGGCCGATCGGCACCATCCGGCTCGGCTCCAGCCCGTCGACCGGGCCTTCGAAGTAGGCGCTGTCGATGGTCGCCTCGGTGAGCCCGTAGGAATTGACCAGGCGTGTCCGCGGGCCGCACAGGCCATGCAGGCGCTGGTACTCCTCGATCTTCCACGTGTCCGAGCCGACGATCAGCAGGCGCATGAAGTCCAGGCGCTTGCCTTCGCGCTCGCAGTGGCTCATCAGGCCGCGGACGACCGCCGGCACGAACTCGGCGCAGTCGACCTGTTCGGCCAGCATCGTCTCGTACAGGCGTGCCGTGTTGAACAGCAGCTCGCGGCCGATCAACACCAGGTTGCCGCCGGAGCACAGCGCACGGACCAGGTCACCGGTGAAGACGTCGAACGACGAGCTCGCCATCTGCAGGTGTACGTGGACGTCGCGGTCGAGGCGGTACTCCTCGCGCCAGGCGCTGTACGACGAGGCGAGATTGCGATGGCTGATCTGCACCGCCTTGGGCCGGCCGGTCGAACCAGACGTGTAGATGACGTAGGCGGGGGCGTCCATATCGACCGTGACCTCGGGATCATCCGCGGCCATTTCTGGATCCGGATAGCGGGCCGGATCGGCGGTCCGGTGCAGGTCGTCCAACGTCAGCGCCTCGTCCAGCAGCCCGGCAAGGTGCTCGCGGCTGGACCCGTCGACGATGACAAGCGCGGCGCCGGCATTGCGCACCATGTAGGCCAGGCGATCGGCCGGATAGTCGGGATCGAGCGGCAGATAGCCGCCACCGGCCTTGAGCACCGCCAGCAAGGTGACGATCAGCTCCGGCGACTTGTCCAGGCACAGCGCCACCACCGCGCCGTCCCGGACCCCCAGCCCCCGCAGCCGGTGCGCCAGCCGGCGGGAGCGGCGCTCGACCTCCGCATAGGTCAGCCGCTGTGTGCCGCCCGATTCCGACGGCGCGGACACGGCGATCGCCTCGGGACGCTCGGCGGCGACCCTGCTGATCAGCGTGTGCACCGGCAGGTCGTGGACGACCCGCCGGCCGGCCCCGCTCCACGCGCCGAGGATGCGTTCGGGCTCCTGGGAACCGAGCATTTCCAGCTGGGTGATCGGCTGTGTCGAGGGCGCGCGGGTCAGCGCGTCGAGCAGGTTGACGTAGTGCGACGCCAGCCGCCGCATCGTCTCCGGCAGGAACAGGTCGGTGTTGTACTTGAACACGCAGTGGAAGCGCTGCGCCTCATCCTCGTAGGCCGACAGGGTGAGGTCGAACTGTCCCTCCTCCTCGGGCAGCTCGATGTACTCCAGCCGGTAGCCGTACTTCTCTGTTGCGACCTTGTGGGTGAGCAGGATGAACATCGCCTGGAACACCGCCGAACGGCTCGGATCGTGCTGTAGGCCCAGCTTCTCGACGAGCAGTACGAACGGGTATTCCTGGTTGTCCAGGCCGTTGAGCACGGTCGTGCGGGCCTGCTCCAGCAGCTGGGCGATCGACGGCCCGCCGGCCAGGTTCACGTGCAGCGGCAGCGGGTTGACGAAGTACCCGTAGACCGAGGCGAACTCCTCCTGCGTGCGGCCCGTCACCGGGCTGCCGACGATGATGTCGTCCTGTCCGGAATAGCGATGCAGCAGGATGTAGTAGGCGCTCAGCAGCACCATGAACACGGTCACGTTGTGCTCGCGCGCCAGGGTATGGACGCGTGCGCTGAGATCGGTGTCGAGCACGAAGAACTCGGACGCGCCGTTGTGGGTCTGGACGACCGGACGGGGCTTGTCGGTGGTCAGGTTGAGGATCGGCACCTCGGCCGGCAGATGAGCTCGCCAGTAGTCGAGCATCTTCTGCGCGTCGCGGCCGGCCAGGAACTGGTTCTGCCAGTTGAGGAAGTCGAGATAGCGCGCGGATACCGGCGGTAGCTCGGTTTTGCGGCCCTGGCACAGCCCTTCGTAGACCGCGAGCAGTTCCTCGATGAAGGTGAACGTTGAGATCGCGTCGGAGATGATGTGGTGGACGGCCTTCATGATCACCCAGCGGTCCTTGCCGCGCTTGAACAGGCGGAAGCGGACCAGCGGGTCGTGCTCGAGGTCGTAGGGCTTGCGGTACTCGCGGATGATCATCTGATGGATGTCATCCCACTCCTTGTCCTGGACGTCGAACAGGGCGATGTCCGGCTTGATCTCGGAAGAGATCTTCTGCACCGCCTGCCCCTTTTCCAGCACGAAGTTGGCGCGCAGGCTGGGATGGCGCTCGATCAGGGCGCGGACGGCGTCGAACATGAGCTCGGCATCGAGCTCGACGCGTACCTCGACCGCACCACCGATGTTGTAGGCGAAGCCGTCAGGGTTGAGCTGCTTGAGGAACCACAACGCCTTCTGGTTCTGGGTCAGGGGGTACTGCTGGTCGTCGCCGAACACCTCGATCATCGTGGCATCGGCGCCCTCGCGGGCATCGGTCTCCACCAGGTCGACCAGGCCGTCATGCAACTGCGCGATCAGCTCGCTGACCGGGGCGCTGCTCAGCAAGGCCACCACCGGCAACCCGATCCTGACCTCGGCATGGACCCGGGCGCGCAACTCCATCGCGAGCAGCGAGTCCAGACCCAGCGTGTTGAGGCTGACCGCTGGATCGACCTGCTCCGTCTTCACGCGCAGCACGTTGGCGGCCAGCTCGGTGAAGCGCTCGGTCAGCAGCAGCCGACGTTTCTCCTCGCCGGCGTCGCGGAACGCGTCGAGGAAGCTGCTGTTCTCGTTGGACGACGAACCACCCGCGGCAGCGGCCAGTTCGGTCACCAGCGGCGGCGGCGAGGCGTACCAGGCCAGGAAGATCGGCCAGTCGACGACCGTCGCGACCAGCAGCTGGGCACGATCCTGGCCGATGACGCGCTCGAGCACGGCCATACCGGCGTCCGGCGACAGCGAGCTCATTCCGCGGCTGTTGCGATAGTGGTCGATCAGCCCGAGTTCTTCGATCATGCCCGTCGCCCATGGACCCCAGTCCACGCTCAGCGCCGGCAGCCCGCGCGCGCGGCGGTGGTGCGCCAGCGCATCCAGGAAGGCGTTGCCTGCCGCGTAGTTGGTCTGGCCCGCGGTCGTCAGCAGCGAGGCGATCGAGGCGAACAGCACGAAGTGCTCGAGCGGCTCGTCGCGCAGATGGTGATGCAGCAGGTAGGCACCGATGACCTTGGGATCGTGCACGGCGTCGAAGACCTGCCGGTCCATCTCCGGGACCAGCGTGTCGCGGACCTGGCCGGCGAGGTGGAACACGCCACGGATCGGCGGCGACTCGCGCCGTCGATAGTCCTCCAGCCACGCGGTCAGGCTCGCCTCGTCGGTGATGTCGAGTGGCGCCAGGATCGTCTGGGCGCCGAGTGCTTCCAGCTCCTTGAGAAAACGCACGTTGCGGCCGACCGTGGTATCGGGATCGATCCCGCGCCACGCGCTGCGCTCGGACAACCTGCTGCGGCCCACGAGGATCAGCCGGCGCGCGCCCCGCTTGACGAGCGTGCGGCACAGCACCCGGCCGAGCGCGCCGAACGCGCCGGTCACGAGATAGCTGCCATCGGCGCGCAGGCGCAACGGCAGCGGACGGGTGAGATCGGCGACCGGCGCGAGCCGGCTGGTGCAGCGGCGGCTACCGCGCAGTGCGATCTCGTCCTCGTCGTCGACCGACAGTTCGCGCAGCAACGCCTCGGCCTCGGCCCGTCGTGCCGCGGCATCGTCGCCCCGGGCCGGGTCGAGGTCGATCAGCTTGCCGCGATTGACGACCGCCTCCTGGTACCACAGCACACGGCCGATGCCCCAGGCCGGCGCACCCAGCGGCTCGACGGCATCGCCGGCGGCCACGGCCTGCGTTCCGCGTGTGACGATGTGCAGCCTGCTGCCAGGCTGTTCGGACAGCAGCGATTGGGCGAGCGCGATCAGCGAGTAGGTACCGACACTGTTGTGCTGACCGAACTCGTGCCGGGCCGTCGCGTCGACCGGTGGCAGATCGAGGTTCCACAGGTGCACGATGGTGCCGAACGACGCGCCGCCATCCTTGCCCAGATCGGCGAACAGGCGCTCGAGGTCCGCGGCGGAGCCCGGCACGACCGTCGATTCCTGACGCTCGTGCCCCCTCCGGTAGCTTCGGCCCGGGCGCACCAGATGACAGCGTCCGCCACGTGCGGTCACCAGCGCCGCAAGCTCGTCGGCGACCCCCTGCGCGTCGGCGAAGACCAGCCAATCGTGTGCGGCCGACACGAGGGCTTCGCCCTCGCCTGTGTCGAGCGGCTTGTCGACCCAGGTCAGGTCCGCCAGCCAGTTGTCGATCGTGCCCAGGCCGACCGTCGTCGACGCCTGCTCGATGTTGGCCGCGCGGAAACCGCTGATGCGGCCGAGTGGCGCGCCGCCGTCGGAGTAGACGGCGATGTCGCCGATCAGCTCGTCGCCGTCGCGTCGCGAGATGGTCGCGTGCACCCAGAGCGGCTGTCCGCCGACGGGGTCGACGCGCACCTCCTCGATCGACAGCGGCAGGCGGATGCCGGTTTCCTGCGGATCCGCGCGTTCCACCAGGATCTGCGGCGTCAGCAGTGACTGGAAGCAGGCGTCGAGCAGCACCGGATGGAAATGGTGGCGGTCGGCATCGTCACCGAGCATCTCGGTCGGACTGATGCGGGCGAGCGCCTCGTCGGGGCCGATCCACACCTCCTCGATGCCCTGGAACGCCGGGCCGTAGTGGTAGCCCATGGCCGCCAGCGCCGAGTAGCAGCCGGCGCCATCGAGATGACGTTGGCTGCGCGCGCGGATCGCCCCGGCATCGAGCGTCGCTTTGAGCCGGCAGCGCTGAGTGGCGCGTACGACGCCGCTCGCGTGCACGGTCTTCTCCTGGGCGTTGCCCGACACCGTCGCGACGGTGAAGGCGGCGCCCTCGGAAGAGAAGGACAGCTGCACCGTCCTGACCTCGCCGTCGGGCAGGAACAGCGCCTTTCGCAGCTCGATGTCGGCCAGTGTCGCCTCGGTGCCGCCGGTCATCGCCCGCACCGCCTGCGTCGCCATCTCCAGGTAGCCCGCCGCCGGGAACAGCACGCTGCCCTGAATCCGGTGATCGCTCAGGTACGGCATCCTCTCGGTGTCGAGCTTTGCCTCCCACGTCGGTTCGGCGTTGGCCATGCGACGGCCCAGCAGCGGGTGGTCGAGTTGACCGAGCCGGATCTGCTCGACCGGTCTGGGCTCCACCCAGTAACGGTCGCGCTTCCACGGATAGCGCGGCAGCCTCACCGGGCTACCGGCGGGATGCAGCACATCCCACCCGATGTCGACTCCCAGGTTGTGCAGCGTGGCCAATGACGTGGTGAAGCGCGCCGCTTCGTCTTCCTGGCGGCGGATCGAGGGCAGCGTCCTTCCTTCCGCGTTCCTGCTGTCGAGGCATTCCTGGATCGAATGGCCGAGTACGGGGTGCGGGCCGATCTCATGGAACAGGCTGTAGCCGTCGTCGACCAGGCGATCGATCGCCGCGCGGAAATGGACGCTGCCCCGGACGTTCTTCCACCAGTAGCCCGCGTCCAGTTCGGTGCCGTGCGCGACGCCCTCCTGTCCGGTCAGGTACAGCGGCACCCGCGCGGCTCGCGGTTCCAGCCCGGCCAGCGAGGACAGCAGCTCGTCCTTGATCAGCTCCATCCGCGCGCTGTGGTACGGCACACGTACGGAGAGAAGCCTGGCGAAGATCTGCTCGGCCTGCAGTTCGGCGGCGAGTCGCGCGAGCGCGTCCTCGTCTCCCGCGAGGGTGATCGCGGTCGGGCTGTTGACCGCGGCCACCGACACGCGGTCACCGTAGGGCCGCACGCGACGCACCGCCTCGGCCTCGGACAGGCTCACCGCGAGCATGGTGCCGGTGCCGACCAGCTTCTGCTGCAGGCGGCTGCGGTGTACGACGACCTTGACCGCGTCCTCCAGGGTGTAGACCCCGGCTTCGTAGAACGCCGCGACCTCACCAGTGCTGTGCCCGACCATGGCGTCGGGCTGCACGCCGTACCTGCGCCACAGCGCTGCCAGGCCGACCTGCACGGCGAAGTTGGCCGGCTGTGCCAGCCAGGTCTCGCTCATCTTCGAATCGGCTTCGTCGGCGCCCAGCTCCTCGACCAGCGACCAGCCGGTGAGCTTGCCGATCTCGCGATCGCAACGCTCGACCGCTTCGCGGTAGACCGGTTCGCTCTCGAACAGCTGGCGCCCCATCGCCCACCACTGCGGCCCCATGCCGGTGAAGACCCAGACCAGGCGCCGCTGTCGCCCGTCACGTTGCTGGTCGAGGAGCACATGCGGATGCGCCTCGCCCCCCAGGTACGCGGCAAGGCCTTCGTCCAACGATGCACGCGACGAATACACGATCGACAGACGCGACTCGAGATGCTGGCGGCGGTGGGCCAGCGTGTAGCCGAGATCGGACAGCGACACGGCCGTGCCGTCGACACCGGCGAGCTCCTGCCGAATGCCTTTGACCAGCTCAGGGAACACGACCGGGTCACGCGCGGTCAACGGCAGGATGGTGTAGCCCGGCCGGGGGCCCGCTGGTCGTCCCCCGGGAGAACACAGCACCGGTGCCTCTTCCAGCAGGACGTGCGCATTGGTGCCGCCGAAGCCGAACGAGTTCACACCGGCCCGCGCGGGCCCTTCGTGCTCTGGCCAATCGGTCGGCCGGGTCGGAATCTCGTACGGCAACGACGCCAGGTCGATATCGGGGTTGATCTGCTCCAGGTTGATGTGGGGCGGGATCTTCCGGTGCTTGAGACACAGCACGGTCTTGATCAACCCGGCGATGCCGGCAGCCGATTCGGTGTGGCCGATGTTCGTCTTGACCGAGCCGACATAACACTTGGCGCCCGGCTTCCGCCCGATCGACAGCGCCCGACCGAGCGCATTGGCCTCGATCGGATCGCCGACCGGCGTCGAGGTGCCGTGCGCCTCGATGTACTGCAGGCTGCCGGGCTCGATGCCCGCCTCGGCGCAGACGCGCTCGATGAGGGTGACCTGGGCATCCGGGTTCGGCACGGTGATGCCGTTGGTGCGGCCGTCCTGGTTGACACCGCTGCCGATGATCACCGCGTGGATCGGATCGCCGTCGCGCAGGCTGTCCTCCAGACGCTTGAGCGCGACCACGCCGACGCCCTCGGCGCGCACGTAGCCGTTGGCCGAGGCGTCGAACGTGCACGACCGGCCCTCGGGAGACAGGAAGCCGCCCTTCGTCTCGGCGATGGTGTACTGCGGCGTCATGTGCAGCAGCGTGCCTCCGGCGAGCGCGAGGCTGGTCTCGCCACGGCATAGGCTCTGGCACGCCAGATGCATGGCCACCAGTGACGAACTGCACGCGGTGTCGATCGAAACGCTGGGACCGCGGAAGTCGAAGCAGTACGAGATGCGGTTCGACACCATCGTCATCATGGTGCCGGTCGCGGTGTGCGCGGCCAGCGTGTCGAAGCTGAGGTCGGCGAACTGCAGGATCTTGTAGTCCAGCGTGAACGCGCCGACGAACACACCGACGTCGTGTCCGGCCAGTTCCGCCGGCTTCTGTCCGCCGTCCTCCAGAGCCTCCCAGGCCACCTCCAGCAGTTTGCGCTGCTGCGGGTCCATGTGGTCCGCCTCACGCGGGCTGATGCCGAAGAAGGCCGGATCGAACTCGTCGAAGCCGTCGATGTAGCCACCGCGGCCGCCGATCAGACGCCCGGGCTTGGCCTTGTCCCGGCTGCCGAGCGTCGCGACGTCGTAGCGGTCGGCCGGCGTCCGCGTGATGCAGTCCCTGCCGTTGATCAGGTTCTGCCAGAACGCCCGGTAGTCGGACGCGCTGCCGGGCAGCCGGCAACCGATACCGATGATGGCTACCTTGTCGCGGGAGGCGGCGTTACTTGAGTCCGTCACCGTCGAAATCCTTGTGTCGTGGCGCTGCGGCGCGAGCATGGAATGGCAATATGCGCTGTCTGGGCCGGTCAAGCGGACTGTCCGCTGGCCTTCGTGGGACGACGCCAGGGGTGGAGAAAGCTGTCGACGACAGCGCCTGTCCTCGGGAATGACGCGGGGTCCCGCAGTCCGACCGCAACCGGCTTGCGGTCGGGATGCCAGGTGAAGCTTCCGAACACGCGGTCCCAGATCGACAGATCGGAGCCGTAGTGGCCGGCTTCGGACAGGTCGGCACTGTGATGCAGGCGATGCTGTTCGGGGCTCGCGAAAACGTGGTTGAGCCAGCCGATGCGGACATCGATGTTGGCGTGCACGAAATAGCCCTGCGCGACGACGAAGAGACCCACAGCGAACACGGATTCCCTCGAGAATCCGAACAACGCCAGCGCCAGCTGCACGGTGCCCTGCGCGAGTACGATGTCGAAGACATGGTTGACGCCGTTGTTGGCGACGTTGACCTTTTCCGGCACGTGGTGCACGCCGTGCAGGCGCCACAGCCACGGGTGGATGTGCCCCAGCCGGTGCACCAGGTAACTGGCCAGCGAGCCGAGCAGCAGGGTCAACGGGAGCTCCGCCCACGGCGCAAGCACCGGATCGGGTGGCGACACAACGCCGACGACGGCCATCACCAGCAGTTGTGCCAGACCGCCGCCGACCATGGTCAGCAGGAAGTAGACGCCGTACCAACCCCATTCGCCAGGGCTGGGATGCCATTCGCGCTCATAGGGAATCAACCGCTCGAGCATCGCTAGATAGGCGATGGTGCCGACCAGGAAAAGGAAGCTGACCTGGCCGAGATCCCAACGGTAGTGCCATGTCGCCGCGACTACGGAGACCACGGCTGCGAGCAGTATCGGATAGGCGATACGACGCAGGATGGAACATAGCGGGAACGTCGGATCATCATCTATTCCTCGCCGTAGGCACGGCGGACCGGAATCGATTTCGGACGGAATATCCATACCACCCATCCAGCTACAGGGATTTCGAGCAGGCGCACGCCGGCCAGGACAACGGAGGGCACAACAACCACAGCGGCGGCCGACGGCAGACCGATGGCGATACCCCGAGCGAGACACCCTCCCTCATCGATCGTCACCGAGAGTAGCGATATGAATACTAACCGTAGTCATCGCGGCTTGGGGACGATTGAGTGCGCCGCCGCCGAAGAGCGGAGTCCTGAACGACGCGAAGACGGTAGCGCAGGAGATCGTCCACAGTCTGACGAGCTGCTCCACCTGTGTCGGCTGACCGATCCGGGTGGCGGTCCCGCCCGATTGCTTGGGACAATTCCCCTCGACAGGTGTGAGCGGAGGCGGGTGTGCGCGAAGGGCTCGAACTGGGCGGTCGCTACCGATTGGCGGAGCGGATCGGCCGGGGCGGGATGGGCGAGGTCTGGCGCGCCACCGACCTGCGGCTGGACAGATCCGTGGCCGTCAAGCTGCTGCCCGTCCAGGCCGACGCCGACCCGAAGCTCGTGACCCGGTTCCGGCGCGAGGCACAGCTCGCCGCCGGCCTCCAGCACCCGGGCATCACCGTCGTCCACGACATCGATGAGCACGCACCCGAGCAGTTGCTGTACCTCGTGATGGAGCTGCTCGACGGCGACGACCTCGGCAAGGTGCTGGTCCGGCATCCCGAGGGGCTTCCGCTCGACGAGTCATTGTCGATCGCCGTCCAGATCAGCGGCGCCCTGGCCACCGCCCACGCGCGTGGGATCGTGCACCGCGACATCAAGCCCGCCAACCTGATCGTCATCGGGGACGGCTGGGTGAAGATCTGTGACTTCGGGATCGCCCGGTTCGTCGAGTCCGCCACCAGGCTCACCGGGAACGGGATGATCGGCACCCCGGTCTACATGGCGCCCGAGCAGTTCACGACGGGAGAGGTCGACGGACGCACCGACCTGTACGCCCTGGGCTGCCTGCTGCACCAGTTGCTGTGCGGGCGTCCGCCGTTTCCCACGGACCAGGGCATCCCGGTCCTCATCAACGGCCACCTCAACGTCACCCCGCCGGGCCCCCGAGCGTTCAACGGGGACCTCCCCGAGGACGTGGATCTGCTCGTCCGCGAGTTGCTGGCGAAGGAGCCCGCAGGCCGTCCCGCCGACGCCGCCACGGTCACGCGCCGGCTGCAGACCCTCCGCGCGGCCCATTCGGGCGTGGTGACCACCGACCCGTCACTCGCTTCATCCACGGCGCCGCCCCAGGCCGTACGCCAGGAACCGCCATCCCAAGACGCACGCTGGGAACCGCCGTACTCGGCCGTACCGGCCCAGCCACGACCAGCAGGCACCCGCGACGAACCGCCCTCCGACCCCCGGACCACTGATCTGGAGCACCAGCACCAGATCGCGGTCGAGTACTGCCACGAGGGGCGGTTCAGCGAGGCCCTCGCGCTGGCGGACCACGTGGTGCGGACACGGATGCAACTGCTCGGGCCGGAGCATCCCGAGACACTCAGCAGCAGGCACCTCGTCGGAACGGCGTTGTACATGCTGGACAGGGAGGCGGAGGCCGAGCGCGTCGTCTACGGCGCCGCGGAGGCGCGCTCCCGGCTGCTCGGCCAGTACCACGCCAACACGTTGAGCAGCTGGCATCTGCTGGCGAAGATCCTCTATTCGCTCGGCCGTCACGCGGACGCCCTGCCGATCGCGGCGGGGGTCGCATCGGCGCGCACGCAGGTCCTGGGCCCCGACGACACCGACACGCTCGACAGCCGCAACACCGTCGCCTGGACTCTGCACATGCTGGGGCGGAACGCCGAGGCGCTGCCGTTGGCGTACGACGTCGCCCACGCGCAGTCGCGCGTGCTGGGTTCCGACCACGAGGACACCATCGACAGCCGTCAGCTGATCGGCTGGATCCACCACGATCTCGGCCAGTTCGCCGAGGCGTACACCTTCGCGCAGCAGCTCCACGAGACCTGTCTGCGTCTGTTCGGCCCCGACGCCGAACAGACGCTCCAGGTCCACAGCCTGCTGGAGGCCAGCGCTACCCGAGCCTCGCGCCGTCTTCCGCGGTAGAGGCGTTCCGTCGGTCACCCTCAGCCCCAGTTCGGGCAGGCAGCGGTGACGTGGCGGTCCAGCGGGTCACCGGCGCGGGCATGGCATTAATAACCATATCATTTTGGAACAAGTAGGTTACGGATGCCTCGGCGGCGCGACAGCGTCAAGTGCCGGGGCGTCATCTTCGAGCATTGACATGTGACCTTTTGGTCACGTATTTTCGGTGACGTGACCGATGACGACCGGGTGTTCAAGGCGCTCGCCGACCCGACACGCCGACTCCTGCTCGACCGGCTCTTCGTGCGTGACGGCCGCACGCTCACCGAGCTTGAGTCCGAGCTGGACATGACCCGCTTCGGCGTGATGAAGCACCTGCGCGTGCTCGAGGACGCAGGCCTGGTGGTCACGCGACGGTCCGGCCGGGAAAAGCTGCACTTCCTGAACCCCGTGCCGATCCGGCTGATCCACGACCGGTGGATCGACAAGTACACGGAGCGCCAGGTAACGGCGCTCGCGGACCTCAAGGCAGAACTGGAGAACGAGGCATGACCACCACTACGGGAACCTCAACGACCACTCAGATCTACCGCGTCTACATCAAGGCCACGCCGGAGGCGATCTGGGAGGCCATCACCAAGCCGGAGTGGACCGAGCGCTACGGCTACACCGGTCTGGTCGACTACGACCTGCGCCCTGGTGGTGCCTACAAGGTGCGCGCCACTGAGCCGTTCAAGGCGGCCAGCGTCGCGCAGGGATACCAGATCCCGGATGTGATCATCGAGGGTGAGGTCCTGGAAGCCGACCCACCGCGCAAGCTCGTCACGACGTTTCGCATGCTCATGGACCCGGGCATCGCTGCGGAGCCGGTCACCCGCGTCACCCACGAGATCAAACAGGGCCAGGACGGGGTCTGCTCCCTGACCCTCATCCACGAACTCGAAGGCGCGCCCAAGCTCGCGGCGATCGTCGGCGGCGCACTTGAAGACCAGGGTGCGGGCGGCGGCCACGCCTGGGTCCTCAGTGACCTCAAGACTCTGCTCGAGACCGGCAAGCCGTTCGCGAACTGAGCCGGCACCCGCGGACACCCTGCGCGGGCAGGGTCTCCGTCGGCGTCCTGTACCAGTTGGCTCAGGACGAGGGCTGTCGGGGGCGGGCGGAGGCGAGCCCCGGAGGCGCCGAGGCCAAGGCCTTCTGGATGGCCTCGACCAGAGCCAGCGCCGACTCCTCTGTGAGCTCGACCGCCACCCGCGCCGAGGGGCCCTCGGCCGGGTTGGTGAAGTCGATGTTCACCGTGTGCTCGTGACATGCGTGGTAGGGGTGGTCGACATAGACGGCACCGTCGGTGAGCGTGAACCAGCCGGAGCCCCCCTTGCCGGCACCGTCGAGCTCGATCTTTTCGGTGAGATAGGTGCACATACTGGTCCCCTTTCAGGCGCCGAGGTGACGGCCGTAGAAATCGAAGATCTTCTTCCAGCCCGCCACGGCGGCGGCCGGGCGGTAGGCGGGCCGGTCGACTGAGAAGAACGCGTGCCCGGCGTCGGGGAAGGTGTGGAACTCGTGCTCCTTCCCCAGTTTCTGCAGTTCGGCGGAGAGCGCCGCGACTTCGTCCGGTGTCGGGTGCGAGTCCTCGGCACCGAACAGCCCGAGCAGCGGGCAGGACAGGTCGGGAGCCTTGGAGATCAGCGGCGTGGCCTTGAGCGGGAACTGCTCGGGCGGCTCGTTCACCACGAACGCGCCGTAGCAGTCCACCGCGGCGTCGATCTGAAGGGAGCAGGCGGCCAGGAAGGTCTGCCGGCCGCCCGAGCAATATCCGATCACGCCGATCTTGCCGTTGGCGTGGTCGAGGGAGTTGAGATGAGCCGCGGCCCCGGCGACGTCGCCGACGAGTTGCTCGTCCGGGACACCGCCTCTCGCCCGTACGGCGGCCGCCTGGTCGTCGGGGCTGACGCCGGCGCCTTCGCGCGAGTAGAGGTTGGGGCAGATCGCCGCGTACCCGTGCGCGGCGAACCTGCGAACGATCTCCTTGGTGGAGTCGTCGTACCCGGGCAGGTGGTGGATCACCACCACGCCGCCGCGAGGGTCATCGCCGAGGGGCCGGGCCAGGTACGCCTCGAGTTCGGCCTTGTCGTGTCCGCTGATCGTGACCGTACCGGCCCACATCGAGTCGTTCATATCTTTGCTTCCTTCTGCTCCACAGGAGCCTCTTCTGTATGCGTGTAACGGCCGCCGCGCAGGGCGGAGGCCATGGCGGCGATGATCGCCATCACCGCGGCGCTGATGAACACCGCCACCAGGCCGTGATGGAAGGGAGCGGAGATCAGCTCGGGGAAGAACCGCTTTCCGGTCAGGACTGACACATCGTGGGCCGACAACGTGCCCAGCACCCCGGTCGAGGAGAGCAGGTGGCCGATCGGGTTGTCGCCGAGGAAGGCCGCGAACAACGTGCTCACCGGCGGCAGATCCGCGACGTGAGCGGCGGCGGACGCGGGCACGCCGTGGCTCTCCAGGCCCGAGGCGAGCGTTGTGGGCAGCGTCCCGGACAGGCCCGCGATCATGAGCGAGAAGAAGACGCCGATGGACAGTGCGCTGCCGGAGTTCTGGAAGGTCGCGCGCATGCCCGAGGCGACCCCGCGCTGGCTGGGCGGCACGCTGCTCATAATGGAAGAGGTGTTCGGCGCCGAGAACATCCCCATGCCGATCCCGCAGGCCAGCAGCAACAGGGCGAACAACGGGTAGGCGAAGTCCACCGGCAGCAGCATGAGCCCGACGAAGGACATCGCCGTGATCCCCAATCCGCCGGTGGCGAAGGCCCGCGAGCCGTACCGGTCCGACAGGTAACCGGAGACCGGGCCGGCGATCAGGAAGCCGACGGTGAGCGGGAGCATATAGATTCCCGCCCAGAGCGGGGTGTCCTTGTACTCGTATCCGTGCAGCGGCAGCCAGATCCCCTGCAGCCAGATGATCAGCATGAACTGCAGGCCACCCCGGGAGATCGCGGTGAGCAGCGTGGCCAGGTTACCGGCCATGAACGATCTGATCCGGAGCAGCTTCAGGTCGAACATCGGCTCGGCGACCTTCATCTCCACGAAGCAGAAGAGCACGAGCATCAGGATCCCGGCGGTGAGCCCGCCGAGCACCCACGGGTTGCTCCAGCCCGTCGAGTCCCCTCCGTACGGCTGGATCCCGTAAGTGATCGCGGTCAGTATCCCCGCGGTGCCCACCACGAACGTCAGGTTTCCGGCCCAGTCGATGCGGGCCTTCTTCGGGCTGCCGGCCTCACGCAGGCTGCGGTACGACCAGATGGTGCCGAAGACGCCGAAGGGCACACTCACCCAGAACACGGCTCGCCAGTCGATCGCTGCCAGCAGCCCGCCCGCCACCAGCCCCAGGAACTGCCCGGCCAGCGCGGTGACCTGGTTGACGCCCAGCGCCATGCCCCGCTGCGAGGCCGGGAAGGCGTCGGTCAGGATGGCCGCGGAGTTGGCCGTGAGCATCGCGCCGCCGAACGCCTGGACGAGCCGCCAGCCGATGAGCCAGAGTGCTCCACTGCTCCTGGTGAACGGGTCCACCGACAACGCGAGCGAGGCCAGGCTGAAGATCGCGAAGCCGAGGTTGTACAACCGGACCCGGCCGAACATGTCGCCCAGCCTGCCGAGCGCCACCACCAGTACGGCCTGCACCAGCAGATATCCCAGGATCATCCAGAGCAGATAGCTGATGTTCCCCGGCGCTAGCGGGTCCAGGCCGATCCCCCGGAAGATCGCCGGCAGCGAGATGATCACGATGGACGCGTCCAGCGTGGCCATCAGCACGCCCAGCGTGGTGTTGGACAGTGCTATCCACTTGTAGCGTTCGTCCCGCATCACAGATCGCCCACCAGCCGCTTCATGACCGACGCCCCCACTGCCGGTCACCGACGAGCAGGGCGGGGCTGGGTGCGACGCGGCCGGGGGTACAGATCCGTGATGACGCCGTCGGCCTGTGCGGATCCGCCACCAGGGCCGTGGTGGCGGAATCGAGGTGATCATGCGCCACGAATTTCGCTCCTGTCCATGATCTTGTTCAGCAACCTCGCGGCGTCCCGCAATCGGGCCGTCTCTTCATCGGTGAGTTCGTCGATCGCGGCGACCAGCCACCGAGCCCGCCGCCGCCGATCCTCAGCGAGGACGGCCCGGCCGCTTGGCGTAAGGGACCAGAGGATCTGCCGCCGGTCGTTCGGGTCGGCCGCACGTTGCACGTAGCCCTGACCGTGCAGGGCGGTGAGCGTGACCGCCATCGACTGCGGCGTGATCCGCTCAGCTGCCGCGAGGCCGCTCGTGGTCATCGGGTCACCACGTTCGAGCCAACGCAGTGCCGTGACGTGCTGGTTCGGTATGCCCGATTCGCTGCGGAGACGCCGTACCACCCGGCCGATCGCGGTACGGAGCTCTTCGGCGACCGTTTCCGCGCCCGAAAGATCACCCATGCCCATCACACTACACAGTCTGACTTAACAGTTGAACTGAACATATTTCCGTCTCGCCCGCTCTGAGTTGCCCGACGATCCGAACTGTCTTGACAAATAAATTTGTCGGTGCCACGCTCATGACATGTTCGAAGTCGCAGTGATCGAGGACCCGGCCGCGGCCGAGGTCTCGCTGGATCCGGTGCGGGCCCGGTTGCTGGCGGAGCTGGCCGAGCCGGCGTCGGCCACGATGCTGGCGGCCCGGGTGGGGATGGCGCGGCAGAAGGTGAACTACCACTTGCGGGCGCTGGAACGTCATGGGCTGATCGAACTGGTGGAGGAGCGCCGTAAGGGCAATGTGACCGAGCGGATGGTGCGGGCCACGGCGGCGTCGTATGTGATCTCGCCGTCCGCGCTGGCGGCGGTGCAGCCTGATCCGGCGCGTTCACCGGATCAGTTGTCGGTGCGGTGGCTGCTGGCGGTGGCCGCCCGGCTGGTGCGTGATGTGGGTGCTTTGGTCACTGCGGCGGCCAGGGCGCGTAAGCGGGTGGCGACGTTCGCGATGAACGGGCAGGTGCGGTTCGCCCCGGCGGCCGACTGGGCGGCGTTCGCCCGGGAACTCGCGGAGTCGATGGCCGCGCTGGTGAGCAAGTACCACGACGAGACGGCCGAGGGCGGGCGTGAGCACCGCGTGGTCGTCGCCGTCCACCCGAGTGTCAAGACCGAGACGGCCGAAACCGAGACGGTCCACATCCGCTGACCAAACCCCGGTATCAGACCAAACGAGATAGACCAGACCGATTGACGACCCGGAAAACCAGCTAGGCGATCCGTACTAGGGAGTATCTGAGATGGCCCATGAGTTCGAACTGCACAAGGAGATCGAGCTGGATGCGACTCCTGAGCAGGTGTGGGAAGCGATCGCCACCGGACCGGGAGTCGACTCCTGGTTCATGGGCCGCAACCAGATCGAGCCCCATGAAGGGGGCGTGGCGCGGATGGCCCTGTTCGGCCAGACGCAGGAGTCCACCGTGACCGCCTGGGAGCCGCGGAAACGACTGGCACACCGCAGCGACGAGGGTGAGGACGGAACGTTCATGGCGTTCGAGTACCTCATCGAAGGTCGCGAGTCGGGCAGTACCGTCCTACGCCTCGTACAGAGCGGGTTCCTGGGTGACGACTGGGAGACCGAGTACGAGGCCTTGAAGGAGGGCTGGGACATGTACCTCCATGCGCTGGCCCAGTACCTCACGTACTTCCCCGGACGGGCCGCGACGGTCATCTCCGCCATCCGACCGCAGGCGGCCGCCCGCGAGCACGCGTGGACGGTCGTCAAGAGTGAGCTCGGGCTGACCGGCACGGTCAACGAAGGCGACCCGGTACGGCTGACGGTGGCCGGTCTCCCGCCGGTCGAAGGCGTCGTCGACCACGCCGGTCTCCCGACCTTCCTCGGCGTCCGCACGGACGACGCTCTCTACCGGTTCATCCATTCCGGCCCGCAGAGGGGCGACGTCATGGTCCTGGGACACCACATCTTCTCCGGCGACGCGGACCCCGAGGAGACCGCACAGGCCTGGCAGTCCTGGCTCACCCGGCTGTTCGGCTAGCGCGGCCGCAGACGACGGGGGCGCGCCGATCAGCTCGGCGGCCCCCGGCGATCACTAGGAACGTCATCTGTCGGATTTGAGGTCGTCCTGTTGCGGCACGGACGTGGATCGCGGCTTTGGGATGGTGATTCTTCGAAAGAGTGGACGGGGTTCAGGGAGTCTGCCGTCCTGGGTCGTGCATTGCCGGGTGACGCGGGCAGCGGTGTCGGGCAGGAAGAGCGTTAGGTGATCGCCCAGCGTCCTGCACGCTTGGATGAGGACGGCCAGGACTACGTCCAGCTGCTCCGTGGCCCGTGCACTGCCACCGTACTCGTCCTTGGCCAGTTCCCAGGGCCGGACCTCACGCGTGCAGCCGCGGCGCGTCTTCTGGTGGTGCACCGAGCACAGTGGCGATGGTCAGTGCGGGGTACGGCCGGGCCACCGTCGTGACGAACTCGCACGAGGTCACCGCCTCATCCCACAGATGTTCCAGGAACTCCCGCATGGCCGGGCGCCATCGGTCCGCCGCTCGCGGCGTGAATGCCGGACCCACCAGCGCCCGCAGCCGCCGATGGCTCTCACCGCTCTGGTTGAGGATGTTGGCGTCGATCTGTTCCCACAGGCGGCCCTGCGTCACTCCGAACATCTCGGCGATCTGCCGGCCGGGAAACACCGTCGCCCGCGACCGCAGGAAGAACTCACCGGCCTGCCTGTCCAGCACCACATACGACAGTGGTCCTTGAGCCAGCCATCCTTGCTCGGCCACCTCGGCAAGCCGCTGGTGATAAACCTCGCCCCTCAGATCAGGCGCCGAGTAGTCGAACAGCGGCAGGTCTAGTTCAGTCACGATCGCCATGGCGCCTCCAGTCCTGCAGCCCAGTCGGCTCTGCAACCCACGACGGCGCCGACAGTACATGCCGCGACCGGGTGTGGTCGGCTTGGCGCACATCAGCCCGGCCAGTTGCCGTTGGGCCGGTGTTCCAGGGGGCCGACATACAGCCAGGTGCCGTCTTGGGCGACGAAGTGACTGTGCTCCTCCAGGTGTCCGGGGCGGCCCCGCTCAAGGTAGTGGGCGCGGAAACGGACGGCTCCGTCGGTATGGAAGACGCTCCCGTTGGTGGTCTCGAGGACCTCCAGGCGCTCCCATCTCAGGGCCTTGTCGAGGCCGATGCGTGGTGGCCGCGTCGCCGGGTGCCAGGTACGCAAGAGGTAGGCCTCGTCACCCACGCAGAACGCGCTGAACCGCGAGCGCATGAGCCGCTCCGCGGTCGGCGCCTTCGCGTCACCGCGATGAAAACGCCCACAACAATCCTGGTACGGCGCGGGTAGCCCGCAAAAGCACCCCCTGGTGGAGACGACTGGGCTGTGTTTGGGCACGCCCCTGATTCTGCCGGTTGTACGTCGGCAACGTGGTCCACAGGACACAGCGTGTCCACTCTGCGAGAGCCATCCCCTCATGCCGCTGATCGGGTGCTCGATCCTGACCGCGGACGCTGTTGTCTGTCCCGTAACTCCTGTCCTGTGGAAGAGTCGCACCATGAGGCGGCCATCGATTTTTGAGTTCGCGGGCGGCGAGTCGGCGTTCCTCCGGCTCGCCGAGGCGCACCACGAGCGCTGTCTGCAGGACCCGGTGCTGAACCACCCGTTCTCGCATCCCGGTCATCCCCAGCACGTGGAGAGACTGGCGGCATACTGGGCCGAGATCTTCGGTGGACCTGCCGCCTACTCGCAGTCCTGTGGTGGCCAGTCGGCGATGCTCGGCATCCACGCAGGCCAGGGCGCTGAGGAAGACCTGGGCGAACGCTTCGTCAGGTGCTTCGTGCTGGCCGCCGACGATGCCAGGCTCCCCGAAGACCCCGACTTCCGCGCCGGCCTGCGGTCGTACATGGAATGGGCCGTTCGCGAGGTGCTCTCCTACTCACCTCGCGAAACCCGAGTGCCTTCGGGGCTGCCCGTGCCCCGCTGGTCCTGGCACGGTCTCCAAGGCGCTGACGGTAGTTAGGCCACCCTCGTTGGCCTCTCATTTTGGTTCCATGAGCAGCGCCGGGTGGTGTGGATCGTCCATCTTTACCACGATGTCCGCATTCTGCAGGGGCTGGACCTGCTCTTGGTAGCGCGTGTACGCGGGCAGCGTCCATGCCTCGTCGTTCCCCGTGCGGCGGGCCAGGGCTCCGGCCGACAGGCTCAGGTGGACGGTCAGGTCGAACGGAAGCCCTCGGCCGAGCAACAGCGAGCCATCCAGCAGGAGGATGCCGCCGACCGGAACGATCATGTACTGCGCCCGCGTGGCCCGATCGAGGACGCTGTTCCACAGGCTGGGCAACACCTTTCCGGTGCCGCCCGGTTCCAGCGGAACGAGTACCTCCCGGAAGAGCCCGCCCACGTCCAGCCAGTCGTTGTAGTAGACGTCGGGGTCGTACCGTCCGAACTCGTACCGGAGCGATGCCGGGCGCAGGAAGTCACGCGCAGATACCCGCACGACGTCCCGGCCCCGGACGCGCATCGGCCCGACCAGAGCGTCGGCGAGGTCCTCCGGCCTCGCGGCCGGGGGACCGTCGACCGCGACCCGCAGCCAACGCTCGCGGGGAGTGGCTGCCATCCGGTCGCAGAGCTCTTCAACCAGAAGCTCGGGTGAGACCGGCCGAACGCGCATCTCTCCATCCTGCAGCATGCGCCGGCCCTGGTTGCCAGTGCTGCAGCAGCCACCCGATCCTCGTGATCTCCCCGTCGAGTTCATGAACTCGATGTGAGGTGACCGAGGTTCAGGCCCGGTCATCGTGGACTGGTGCGGCCTGAAGCCGCATATCCACATCGAGAACCACCTCCCCGCTCACTTCCAACCCATGAGCAACGGATGCAACCCCAGCCCGACGAGCCACGTCCAACAGGACATGGGCTCAGCTACAGGTCGGCCGTGAACGAGCGCCGTGCATTGCTGACCGGCGCGACGGTGCTGGCCGCGATCCCATCCGACCCGGCGGTGCCTGCTCACTCTGGCCGGGAGGCCACCGCCCAACCGAGCGCCACTCACCCCAGAGCACACCGATCATGATCCTTACCTCGCGACGGCGCGCGCAGGCCGGGCGGTCGCACCGGGCCCGCCGGCGGATTCTGCAGGTCTTCGTAGTGCTCGTGCTGGTCGCGGGCACCTCGGCGTGCAGCCAGGAGGGCCCTCGGGTGCCTGGGAACGGCTGCCCAGCCACCAGCGGTCCCGGCCTGATCCGGGGAACGGCTCCGGACGGGCAGGTGTTCTTCGTGACCAACCCAGGCAACTGCAGTGCCCAGGCCTACACCTACACCGGCGAACGCACGGTCGGCCGGTTGATCTTTCCGCCCTGCGTCGAAGCATGCAGCAAGCCCGCCATCGCACCCGACGGGTCGGTGCCCAGTGCACTCACCAAGCCCAGCGCCCTGGTGTCATCGATCTGGGCTCCCGACAGCCGGCGGATGTGCGGATTCCTCAACGGCTACGTGCGCCCGATCCGGGTCGGCTGGTTCGACGTGCGGGCGCCACAACACCTGCACATCAGCGTGTTCCCCAGCCTGTTCGGCCACCTACCAACATCCAGCTACAGCCTGCGGTCGTGCGATGTCACCGCCGACCGGGCGGTCGTCACGGCCGAATCGACCTCGCCGTATGTGGACGCCGTGGCGGTCGTGAGCCTGGCCAAGCGGAAAGTGCTCTTCCAGCGGGACTTCACCGGCACCGCAGCCGGCCTGGTCACCACTGTGGCGGTGGCCCCCAACGGACTGGACATGGCGATCCAGCACGCCGACCAGCCCCCACCCCCGAAATCCTCCCCCGCTCCCGTTTCCTGCTCACCGGGCAGGAAAGCCGGCCGGTCGTTCACGATGTGTGAGCTCCCCTCCCCTCCGGCCATGCCGCCGGAGACACCCACCCAAGCCGACCTGTACGCGCTCAGACCCACGCCCCATCCCATCGGACGGATAGCCGGGAAGAGCATCGTCGGCTGGTCAGGCGACGGTAGCCGGCTCATCACCTGGGCCAGGCACGGACCCACCGGCATCGGAGACGTCGTCGAAGTCCTGCGAGCCACCGACGGCCATGTCATCTGGCAGAGCACCAGCATGTTCAACACTGCCGCCACCGCCCCCGGAGTCCCCTCCCTCGCGATCCAGACCTACGACCCGACCCGACACACCACCACAATCCACCTCATCGACACCCTCGGCCGTACCAATCGCCTGGACGCCGCCGGTCAGCTGCTACCCATCCAGTAGCCGACCCGATCCCGGCCGGCGCTCCCAACTCGCCAATCTCCGCAAGCCGGTGGTGGCGACGATCGGGAAGCTCCTCACGGTTGAATGCTGCAGCCGCCGTCATGAACCGACCGCGTCGTCAGATGAAGGTTGCCACTGGTCGGCGTCGCCGCGGTCCCGTTGTGGGCGCGGTTGCAAGACCGGGGAGTGCCAACGATTGGGTGCCGGGATCGGAAGATCTCACCGGTACGAATCCGGCGTACGGACTTTAGTCTGGCAGCTCGTCACCTCCGGAAGGAATGCGTTCATCATGGAGAATCCAGGGAGCCGGTCCGGCCCAGCGCCTCGGTGGTGTTCCTGCCGTGTTCCGGATGAGGCCATGGAGAGTCCGGGCGTGAGCCGGAGGCAGGTACTCGGCGGGCTGACCGCCGCGAGTGCGCTCGCTCTTGCGGGCTGGCCCCGCTCGGCTGAGGCGGCGACGACCGCGAAGGGTGCTGACCGGTCGTCGTGATCGGCTCCACCGTGGCGTAGTAGAACCCCAGCGGGGTGCCCTGAATGGTGTCTCCCGCGTCGAACAGGAGAGTGCGTCCCCGCCCGCGGTCGGCGCGGAGCTGCTTCACCAGGCTCGACACCCGCGCCAGGC
>JAOPYO010000179.1 GCA_025964575.1 Actinomycetes bacterium | reverse complement strand
GAAAACGACCTCCACCAACGCTACGAAACCGCCTGCGACCCCCGACTCAACCGCCGCCAATCACTCGACCTGGCATTCCTCGTCGCCGAGCTCTACCGCACCACACCGTCCTAGCCCACACACCCACGCCCAACAGCACAGCGCCTCGCAGCGTTGTCGCCGGTCGACGGACTGGACGGGCGCGGTTGCGCGCCCGCCTACTGGTCGGGGGTCTTACCGGACGGGTGGAGGTGGACGCGTTCTCCGTCGTGGTCGAGGACGATGAGGATCTCGACCGGGCCGTCGTGGGCTCCGATGGCGTGCGGAACCATGGTGGAGAACTCTGCCGCGTGGCCGGGCTCGACCAGGATGGTCCGCTCCCCCACCTGCAGGTGGCACGAAGCGCCCGCATGCTGGCTGAGTGGTCGCATAGGGCGATCGGGCAGCTGGCGAACCAGGACGATCCGGTCATCACCCGTGCCCTCGCCAGCCGGACGACCGAGCAGCTGCTCTGCGCTCTCACAATCATGATCACCTGCCGCACTCCGGCGATCGACCTCACGCCCGTGGCGCACCCGCGCTCCGTCACCGTCCCCGGCTATCCCGCCACCGTCCTGCACGACGAGAACGGCCCGTGGCAGCGCGCCCTCCCCGTCGCCCGTGAGCTGGGCGCCGACACCCACGTGTTCTGGGCCGAGATCGCCGAACACGGCCTGCGCGTTCCCACCTCGTGGCTCGTCCCAAGTGGTTGGACAGCGCTCTGGTCACGCGCCCACACACACCGCCACTGAATGGCCGGCCGCCCAACCCAAGCCACGTGCGTCCCGAGCACGTCGACTGACCGCGATCAGGTGCGCCTGCCCGCGAACGGCCTACGCTCGCGACAAGGCCGTCTCGTGGTCGAGCACTTCGTTGGCAGGTCAGGGATGGTCGTCGCGGAGAGCGTCGATGCCGGCGCGCACGAAGTTGATGACGCGGTCGACGAGGGGGATTAGGCCGTCCGCGCGTGGAGTGGGACCGACCGACTGCGCCTCGTCCGTCTCGTACAGCTCGCGGAGCCCGGCGACCGCGGCGAGCGCGGCGAGCCGCGGGACGAGCGCAGTCGCTGGCAGGCCGAGGTCTGAGCCGATGCCCGCAGCGAGGACCTGCTCGGCTTGGAGGTAGGAGGCGCGGGCGCGGCCGCGCAGCGCGTCGTCGTTGGCGATCAGCCTGGAGCGGAGCGCGCGCTGGCGCCAGAACCGTTGTGACTCCTCGGACGCTCCGTCGCCGACGCGCTTCATCGTCGTCACCATCCAGTCGCGCAGGGCGTCGAAGGTGGACTCGCCGGGGGCTCGGCTGTTGACGCGCGCTGCGAGTGACGCCGGGGCGAACGGGTCCTCCCCGAACAGGAGGTCCTCCTTCGCCGGGAAGTGCAGCGTGACGGTCCGCGGCGCCACGTCTGCGGCATCCGCGATCGCCTTGATCGTCGTCTCGTGGTAGCCGCTGGCCGCGAACAGGTCCAGGGCTGCCTCCTGGATGAGCTCGCGCGTGCGCTGCTTCTTGCGCTCGCGGCGATCCGAGGGCTCCAGCATCGCCTCAGACTACCATGAGTGCATTTTTGATAGTGAATGCATAAATGCTACGGTAGTAGTAATGCACAAGTGGCAACAATGAGAGGAGGCGGCCTCATGGCCTCCACCTGGTTCATCACAGGCACTTCCGCCGGCTTCGGTCGTCAGCTCACCGAGCTGCTGCTCGAACGCGGCGACCGCGTCGCCGCCACGCTCCGTACCCCCGCGCGGCTCGACGACCTCGCCGGACAGTACGGCGACCAGCTCTGGGTTCGGGCCCTGGACGTCACCGACAGCGCCAGCGTCCGCCGCGTCGTCGACGAGGCGTTCGCCGACCTAGGCCGCATCGACGTCGCGATTTCCAACGCCGGCATCGGTATCTTCGGCGCGGCCGAGGAGATGACCGACGAGCAGATCGAGCGCCAGGTCGCGACCAACGTCCTCGGATCCGTCCAGGTCGCGCGCGCCGTGACGCCGCACTTCCGCGCGCAGGGCGGCGGGCGCTTTCTGCAGATCTCCAGCATGGGCGGCCATATCGCCTACCCCGGCCTGTCGATCTACCACCTCAGCAAGTGGGGCATCGAGGGTTTCTTCGAGGCGTACGCGCGGGAGGTGGAGCCCTTCGGCATCCACACCACGCTCATCGAGCCCGGCATGGCGAGCACTAGTTTCTACGGCGGCGGGGCACCCCTGCAGGCACCGGCCCTGGACGTCTACGAGGGCACAGAGATGACCCCGTGGCTGCGTGGCACCGGCGTGAACGAGGGCGACATGCCCGGCGACCCTCGCAAGATGGCCGCCGCCATGATCCGTGTCGCCGAACTCGACGACCCACCGCGTCGCCAACTGCTCGGCTCCGACGCCTACACCCTCGTCCGCGACGCCCTGGCCGAGCGCCTGCGAGCCGTTGAAGGCCAGCGCGAGATCGCGTTCTCGACCGACGCCGACGACTACCCGGCCACGGGCTGAGAGGAGATGCCATGAACCTCAACCGCTTCGAGAACAAGACGGTTCTCGTCACCGGCGCCGCCGGCGCGCTTGAACCAGGGCACGGTGTTCACTGGAGGGATCCGGACCCTGGCCGACTCGGCCTCCTGACGGCGGCCGCCAGGAAGAATTTCCGGCTGACCTCACCTCAAAAGTGCTGAAGCCCTAGAAAGACGCGACAATCCCCCCATGAATCAGCCCACAAGATTCGGTCTGGTCGGATACGGCTGGCGAGCCCAGTACTTTCTCAAGCTGGCAGCATTGTTCCCCGACCGGCTTCAAGCGGTCGGCGTGGCCGTACGCCGCGCCGAGACCGGCGAGCAGGTACGCGACCGCTGGAAGATCCCGTCCTACACCTCACCCGCCGAACTCCTCACGCACGAGCGCCCCGACTTCGTCATGAGTAGCGTGCCATGGGCGGCCAACCCTGGCATCGTCACAGATCTGGTGGAGGCTGGCGTCCGCGTCCTGTCCGAAACCCCACCTGCCCCGGACCTGGACGGGCTCCGGGCCCTGTGGCGGCAGGTCGGCCCTTCCGGTCTGGTCCAGGTCGCCGAGCAGTACCCACTGATGCCGGGGCACGCTGCCCGCGCCCGTTTGGTCGCCGACGGGGTCATCGGACGGCCGACGTCGGTCCAGGTGTCCTCCACCCACCTCTATCACGCCATCGCCCTGATCAGAGGTCTGCTGCACGTCGGGTTCGAGCCCGCCACCGTGCACGG
>JAOPYO010000287.1 GCA_025964575.1 Actinomycetes bacterium | reverse complement strand
GATGCGAATGGTCGGCTAGGTCCGCGAGCTGCTCGGCCTACCGTGGGTGGAGCTGGGCTTCCGGACCCAGAGGGAGTCGCTTCCCGCGGGTTTGCAGCCCATCGAGGAGACCATGATCATCGGCGTGAAGTCGACCGCGATCCTGCCACGGAGTTCTATGACCTGACCAAGGGCGGGAAGGCGGAGGCCGAGCCGTCCGCCAGCCTGCTGACCGTCAGCTCCGGCTGGACCGACCGGCGCGGTGTCCCGGCCAGGGGCTGAGATCCAGGGGCGCCCCTGCTGGCGGGGGCGCCCTGCCCGGGAAAAATGGGGCGATGAGCGACCTTCACGTCCTTCCCCTACCTGACCGTACGGTCAACAGGTCCAATCTGGGCACATCATCGGGCTGGTCCCGGTTCAGGAAGTACGCCGACACCGCGCAAATACGACAACTCACGCATGGTTGATGGCAGTTCCAAGCGTCGATCGGAGCAGCGGGCCATCAGCCGGATCATCCAAGTCCACATCGATCAAGACGGCAACCCCATCGAATCCTCACCCACCGCTTGACCGGCGGCCCGCCACTGGTCCTGGCTTCCTCAAACTCGGCGTGCCCGTCGCCTGAGAAAGGTGACCTCCGCTGATGTCACGGCGGCGGCGATGCGCGGCGGCGGACCATGAGGTCTGCAGTTGTGCAGGCGTCCCGTTTTGGCGGAGTGGTGAGCGGCACCGTTCATGCATCGCTCGCGCCCGCTGAGCTGCGAGGGTAACGCCGTCGCCGCCGTCGCCGCCATCGGCCACTCACAGATGTCAGGGTGATCGAAGGGAGCAGCCGATGGGTGCACGGGACGAGCCGCCGATCCGGTCGATCGGGCGTGATCCCGCGGTGTTCACCGAGTTCTACCGAGCACATTTGGACGAGGTCGTCCGGTTCGTGGCGCGCAGGGTGGATGACGCGCATCTGGTCGCCGATGTGACGGCTGAGGTGTTCCTCGCGGCGATCGAGGCGGCGGAGCGGTACCGGGGATCGGTCGGCGGGCCGCGGACGTGGTTGTACGGGATCGCCCGCAACGTCATCGCCGCAGAGTTCCGCCGGTCCTCGCGCGAACGCCGCGCAGGCGACCTGGTCGCGGGCCGCAGGCTGCTGGATGCCGATGACATCGGCCTCCTGGTGGAGCGGATCGACGCCGCCCGGCGAGTACGGGACCCATTTGCTCCAGGTGCTGCCGGAAGGTGAACGCGCCGTCCTGGAACTGGTCTCCGTCGACGACCTGACCGTCGCCGAAGCCGCCGCAGCACTCGGCATCCGGCATCCGGCATCCGGCAGGTAACGGCCAGGGTCCGCCTGCACCGCGCTCGCAGCACCCTGCGGTCATCTCCCGTTCGTCCCGTACCACAGAAAGCCCTGGCCGACCCGCGACCAGGTGCAGCGGATCTTCGAGCGTCCCGTCAAAGACGGCTCCTTCGTGGTTCGGCCCAGCAAGGTCCCCACCGGAGCCACCGTCATCGTCCAGGTCCTCCGCTCCGAGGATGGCCGCTCCCTCATGGTCGGCTCCGGCGCCGTCCAGACCTCCGACAAACTCCACTGGATTGGCTGCGGCCCCAACGGCGCACCCACTCCCTGAAACGGCGGCGATTCGGCACGACCTTTAGGGGAGCGGCCCGTTCCGCCGTGGCCGCTCCCCTGTAGGAGTCGTCAGGTCACGTTCCACCTGACATCACATGGTCGACAGCCAGCTGACGTTGTGGGCCTCGGTCGGGTCCGGGGTCTCCCACCGGCCGACCAGCCGATCGATCACCGCATCGGGCACCGGGGCCTCCCGCGCCCGGTTACGTTCCCGGAGCACCTGTGGTGGCACTTCCAGCGCGACCAGCTCCACCCGGCCCTGGTAGTCCGCGACCAGCCCGATACATTGCTCCCGCAGCTGGCGCGACACGTTCGTCGCGTTCCACACGAACGAGCGCCCCGCCCGCAGGTGCTCCCGCGCCAGCCGGTACGCGGCCATCACCACTGGGCGCTGGTCTCCGCCCGGCTTAACCCCGAGCTCGGCACGCAACCGGTCCAGGCTCACCACAGGCAGTGCCGGCCGGTGGCCGGCGATCCAATGGTCCTTGCCCACCCCGGGCAGCCCCGACAGCACGGTGACGGTGAGCCGGGTGTCGTCGTAGGCCGCATAGCCCGGGTCCCTTCCCGGCGTACGGAAATACCAGAACCGGGCATGGTCGGAGGGGAACCACCGCGGCCCGTCCAGGCAGCGCTGCTCAGCGCAGTACTCGCCGTACAACGCGATGTTCTCCAGCACCTCCTCGGTGTCGCCGCAGATCCGGCCAAGGACGTCCGCCGTCGCCAGCAGCACCAGATCGTCGTTGCGGGCCAGCAGGCTCACTCGGAACGCGATCTGCTGCAGATCGGGCCGCTCCAGCGCCCAGAACGGCACCTGGTGATGCCGCACCAGCGCCGCCACGTGCTCCCGCCACTCCACCGGCGCGCTCAGCTCCCACAGCACCCGCCGCACCATCAGGTCGCCGCGCCGGGAATGCCCGCGCGCGGTGATCCGCCCCTCCTCGTCGGTCTGACTGCAGTACGGCTTCGCCACGTCGTGCAGGAGCACGGCGGCGAACAGCCGCGTTCGCTCCCGCGCCGGACGGGACCGCCACCCGGGTAGCGCGGCCAGCGCCTCACACGCCATCCGGGTGTGCACCTCGACATCGCCCTCGGCGTGATGGATCGCGTCCTGCGGCACCCCGGCCAGCCGGCGCACCCAGTCGAATGCCTCGCGGATCTCCGGCCACGGCACCGTCCAGCGCGGGGGAGCGGGGCACAGCTCCTCAAACACCCGCATAGAGCACCCCCGGGTCGGCGAGACCGTTCGTCACGATCGGCCGGTCCAGCCAGTGGCCACCGGAGTCGAGGATTGCCGTGAGGAAGCTCGGCCGCACCCACTTGAAGCGGCCCACAGCCCGCCCGTCCTCCTCGACCTTGATGTAGAGGCCCTCCATCTCCTCCGATGCGTCGGTCTCCATGACGACCTGCTCTGGATCGGCGCCCCCCGCGACGGCCGCGGTCCTCAGCGCCTCCCGCCACTGCGCGGTCCGGCACGTCGACGGCCCGACCAGCGCCGACAGCGCGCCGATATCGGGGAGAGGGCCGGTGTGCAGCACCGGCACCGAGGACACCGGAGTGCCTTCGAGGAGCTCCCGCCGCCGCTCGGTCGACAGGAACGCCTCCTGCTTCAGGTCCAGCACGTCGAACTCGCAGAAATAGTGCGGCAGGGCGTCATAGAACATCGTGTGCTTGGCGTACAACCACTCGCCGTACATGACGTACCGCTCACCCAACACCGGCCACAGTGCCTGCTGCGCCGCTGCCGCCCACGCCTTCAGTGGCCCGAACTGGCGCTCCCGCGGGCCACCCGTGAGGTAGTGGCCACGGCTCTGCAACCGCAGTTCACCGCCGGGGGAGAAGCTGATGGCGGCGTTGGCCCCGTCCAGCTTCTCCTCGACCACCAGGAATCTCCCGGCTACCTGGGCGTAGGGTACGGCCTCGAGATCGTGATCGCCGGGCTGCAGCCGAGACCCCTCAAGGTGATGAGTGCGCGGATATTTGCGGAGCATGTGGTCCGTTGTAACGGGCCACCGCCGATGTCACCAACCGAATATTTCGGTCAGGCGGCATAGTCCGGGAGGCTTCTCGCGTCTGTGGGGGTGAGACGTAAGGAGGTGCCGTGAACCGAGAGTCCCGTGAGAGCTTCACCCAGTTCGTC
>JAOPYO010000160.1 GCA_025964575.1 Actinomycetes bacterium | reverse complement strand
GCTGCGGGTACCGCACCTGACCGGCGCCGTCGTCTTCTGCGTCGTGCTGCCGCCGTTGCGTTTCACCGGCGTGGTCGGTCGCGTCGCGGTGCGGCCGCTGTTGCTGGCCGGGCTCGCTCTCGGCGTCATTTGCTGTGCCTGTGCCTGTGCCTGTGTCTGTGGTGTGGTGGGTGAGTTTGATGACCAGGGTCGCGTTCCAGCGGCTCTTGCCACCCGAGAGCACCATCTCCAAAGCATCAGCCATCCGCTGACCGTGATCACGAGTGTCCTCAGGCCCGGCAGGCTTGGACAACGGGCCCAGCCGATCACGCAGCAAAGCGGTCAACGTCGGATCGAACACACCCTTGACCAAAGAACTACCGTTCAGAGACTTGGCCAAAGTCAGCCACGACCGATCCCCGCGCCGCACATCCTCCGGCGGCCGCTCCGTACCGTCGCGTTCAGCGATCAACTCCCTGATCCGCAACCCATGCCTGGCCACCACCGTCGCCGGAACCCCCTGCTCGGCCAGAGCGAGCAAGATCTCCTCCGCCTTCGCGCAGTCCTCATCGTCCAGGCGTACGACCGCCTCGGCGATCGTCGAGGCGTACCCGAAGGAGAGCTTCTGCTCCCGCAGCAGCCGTGCGGTCGTGGGCAACCGGCCCAGCTGGCGGGTCACCGTCAGCCGCTCCTCAGCCCGCCCGCCGCGCATACCCACCACCACCCGCAGCCAGCCCTTGGTCCCCGCGTACTGCTCCGCCGAGGCCTGCCCCGCCCGGTCCGCCACCCCCAGCAGAACCGCCAGCGCCGCCTCACCCAGGTCCAGGCCCCGACCCAACCGCCCGGCCAGCTCCAAACACCCGGCAGCCGAGCCCGGGGCCTGCCGGACGGCCAGCTCACCCAGCGCAGCGCACACCCCCTCCACCAGCTCCCCGGTAGAGGCGGCACACAGACCCCCGGCCGACCACATACCGTAACGCTAACAACACCCACCGACAAAACCGAACACATGATCGATAAATGAGCGTCTAACGAGTTGGTGCGCGAATGAGTTCGAGGCGTGTTGGTTGGCTTGAACGGTCTGGCTGGTGATCGTTACCGGATGGCGCAGCGGCCGGAGACGAGCCCGGCGATGGCGCGAGCGGTCGGGGCGTAGTTCTCGCGGCGGCCGATCCAGCGCTGTTGGGTTCGCCACTGCTTGGGTTCGGCGATGGGTGCGGCCCTCTGTAGGGACCGGGTGAGCTGGGTGTCCTTACCGGCCGTTTGGGTTGTTGCCTCACGGAGCTGTTCGTGGTGTGCCCGGGTCGGGGTCGGGCCCTTGGAAAACGGGGTGATCGGCGGCAGCAGGGCGACCAAGATGAGGAGATGCTTGTCGATCATTTCCCACTGGTGGGGTTGCGGCTGAGGACGCCGCGGCTTGAGTTGCGGTTGCCGTTGCCTGAGGAGTTGGCCGCCATGGCCGAGTTGGCGGCCGAAGGTATCCATGACCCTGAGGTGATGCCGTTTCTGGTCCCGTGGACCGACCGGCCGCCTGCTGAGGTCGCTCGGGGTGTCATCCAGCGCCATTGGCTGAAGCTGGGATCCTGGGAGCCCCAGGAGTGGTCGCTCAACCTGAGTGTCTTTCACGCCGGTGTCGTCGTCGGGGTGCAGAGCATCAGCGCGCGTGATCTGGCGATCACCCGGGAGGTGGCCACCGGCTCATGGCTTGGACGGCGTCACCAGGGACAGGGGTTCGGTACCGAGATGCGGGCTGCGGTGCTGCACCTGGCCTTCGTCGGCCTGGACGTCGAAGAGGCCACCTCCGCGGCCTTCGTGGACAACCACGCCTCCCATGCCGTCTCACGCAAGCTCGGCTACCGGCCCGACGGCTTCGACCGTCGTGTGATTCGCGGAGCCATGGTCGCCGATGGCCGTCTGCGCCTGAGCCGCGCCGACTGGGCCCGTCACCGCACCACCTCCGTCACCATCGAGGGGCTCGCACCGTGCTTGCCCTTGATGGGCATCTCCTCTGCGTGACCGCTGGCGGCCAGATCACTGCCCACGCTCTCCGCCGGGGCATCAATCTTTCGTGGCAGTCGGAGCGAGGCGGTGGTGGTGATGGGTTCGTTGCTGGAGGAGCTGGCCCGGCGGGAGGCGGCGGCCCGCCGGCGGGCCGAGCAGATCCGCCAGCAGATCGCGGAGCTGAGCCAGCGGCTGGCGGCCGAGGATGAACTGGTGTCGCGGCTGCTGATCACCCGGGAGACGGTGGAGCAGGTCCTGGACGAGGCGGGCCAGCCGACCGAGTCACCACGCGAGGAGCCCGATAGTGGCCCGGCAAGGTCGCAGGGGTCACCGATCGGTGTGTTGACGGTTCCGCCGTGGCGGCCGGGAATGGACGGCTCGGTGTTGCCGCAGGCCTACCGGGACGTGCTGGAGGTGCTGATGGATGCGGGCAAGCCGTTGCGGGCCGGGCATCTGGCCGCCGCCCTGGGGCTGGGTGAGGGCGCCGCTACTGGGCCCTCCACCTCCAGCAAGAACACCAGCGCGTCCACCAGACCCGCTACCAAGACGGATACCGGCTCGCTGCCTGATCACCGCAGTCCCTGGAAAGGATCCGCACCCGTCGGCGATCGACGGGTGTATCGGTGCGCCGCTCGTTGTGGGGGCCCAGCGGCCGGCCTGTCATGGACAGCACATGACCGTCCCGACCACCGTCCGCGCGACCCTGCTGGTTCTGTACTCTCCGCGAAGTCACCCTCGCGGCCTGATCGGAAAGTCCCTGCAATGCAATCTATCTGTACCCTGCGCCGATAGCTTGACGCTGTCGTGACTGTGAGGCTGCTCGCATCATAAGCTCGCCGAGTGGGGAACTTGCCTGAGGCCGTGGGGCCTGAGAATCGCCCGGTCGTACCGGCTGTCCGAGCGTCCGACGCCGACCGCGACCGTGTCGCGGTCGCATTGCACGAGGCGTTCGTGGAAGGCCGGCTGACGATGCCGGAGCTGGAGGAGCGGCTGGCCGCGGCCTATGCCGCCGAGACCGACGCCGAACTTGCAACGATCATGCACGACCTGAGGGCTTCTACACCACAGCCAGGCGACCGGGCAGGCGCGGCACCCACCTCGATAAGAGACGTTGGCATCGTTGCCGGGTTCCAGCGCAAGGGCCGATGGATGGTGGGGCGCACCTTCCGAGGGCTGGCGGTGATAGGCAACGGCGAGATCGACCTCCGCCAAGCGCGGTTCATCGACGGCGAGACGACTATCCACGCCACCGCGATCATCGGCAACATCACCGGGCCGGGAACACCCGGTGCACCCAGGATCACGATCACTGGCTTCGCGTTCTGCGGGACTGTCTATGTCGAGCGACGTTCTGCCAACGCGGAGACACCCAACCCCAAGCTGAAACGCGCCCAGCGCCGACTTGAGCGCAAGCAGCGACAACTGGAACGCAAGCAGTCGCGATGACCCCGAACGTCCTAACCATCGGACCGGGTGACCACACAACCGCAGCTTGATCAACAAGTCCCTGCACCGTATCTGCACCCAACCCCAATCGCGCCCCAACTCGTAAGTAACGGCTCCCGGTCGGTCCGCCGGTTCACCGTGCTGTCCATCCACCTGTTCCCCGGGACTAACCTCGCCGCACTGCGGGCGGCCGAGTCCGGCGTACCGGGTCCGCATCTCGGCCTGCTCGGCGCCGAAGAACGCCGAAGAACTCGGTGTCCTCGATCAGGCCGGGCGCGAGCCTGTAGGCGGTGAAACAGGCCGGGGCGTGCGGTCGGGGCCTCTCCCCGCCACGGCGCCCTCCCGTTGCACCGAGTCAGCGCCCTTGTTCAGAGGGTGCGGTATTCCTCGCCTGGCTGGCGTGGGCCAGCGTCGGTGAGGGCCAGGCCGGTCAGGAGTCGATGGGGGTCTGGTGGAGGTTGCCGAGGAATGTGAGGGTTCGGGTGACCTGTTTGGGTGACCCGAACGGTACGGCGATGAATTCCGTGGCGCCGGCGTCTGCAAATCGGTGTAGTTCTTTCTCGACGTGGCGCTCGTCGCCGACGACCACGACGTCCGCGCCGCCGCGCGCGCCTTCCAGCTCGAACATCGCCCGGTAGCTCGGCACAAGGCTGGATGCCCCGAAGTGGTCGGCGATCCAGGTCCGCGCGCCATCGGGGTCGTCGGTGACGGCGATGGGGAGGTTGACGACGACTCGTGGCGCCGGTCGCCCGGCCGCGTCGGCTGCGGCGGTGATACGTGGAGCGATGTGCGTTGCGATGGTGCGCACGCCGGTCCAGACAGTGACGGTTCCGTCGGCGAGTTCGCCCGCGGTGCGCAGCATGACGGGGCCCAACGCAGCAAGGAGTACGGTAGGCGGCTGCGCGCCGGGGGTAGGAACCTGGCCGGCGACGTGGTGGATCTCGCCACTGAACTCGACCGACTCGCCGTGGAGCAGTGGCATCAGAGCGCTCAGGTATTCACGGGTGTGCAGGGCGGGGCGGTCGAAGCTCATCCCGAGCGTCGTTTCGACGCGCTGCTTGTGACCTGGCCCGATGCCGAGGGTGAGTCGGTTTCCGGTGGCCGCCTGCACGGTCAAGGCCTGGCTCGCCAGTGCCAGCGGATGGCGCGGGTAGGTGGTGACGACAGCAGTTCCGAGCGGGAGTTCCGGCACGGCGAGCCCGGCGACGGTCGCCGCGGTGAGTGCGTCGGCGGTGTGCCGTTCCGCCCACCACGCACCGCCCAGTCCGAGGTCGGCAGCGCGCCGAACTTCCTCGACGATTTCGGCGATCGTCTTGGGGCGGTCGATTCCGACGCCGACGTTCGTGCTGATGCGCATTCACGCTCCTGTAGAGAGTTTTGAGGGATGTTCCAAACCACTGATGCGGGTTGGTCCGCTTCGATAGCTGGGCGCCCTGACGCCGGGCCAATTGTGGAGGTTCGTCCCCTTTGACCGTCGCGCTGTTGCGGCTGACGACAGGACGCCCTCATCGCTGCCGGGGGTCAGGGGGCTACGGCCACCAGCGTGCGATGGTGCTTGGGGGTCTCGATCTCATCGATGAGCGCGACTGCCAGGTCGGCGTAGGAGAACGGGGCCGCGTTTTCGCCGGCCGGTAGTATCTGGTTGGCGCCGGTCCGGTACCGGCCGGTGCGTGGTGCGTCGTCGTCGAGGACGGTCGGTGGCGGGGCGAGCACCAGCCAGTCGATCTCGGTGTCCGCAGTGCGGAGCACGTCGAGTTCAGCCGCGTGCCCGAGGGAGAACGCCCGGCCCTCAGCCGGAAACTCGGGCGCGTCATGGACCAGCACCCCGGGCGCGATCTCCAGCGTGGTCCCGATCCCGATCAGCAACAGCCGGCCGACCCCGGCGCGTGCCAGGCCGTCGAGCAGGGCATGTGCCGCGCCCACATAGAACTGCTCCGACGGCAGGTCGAGCCGGGCGGCGGCATTGATCGCAGCGTCATGCCCGGTGGCGACCGCCGCGACGCTGTCCGGCTGGGTGACGTCGCCGGCGAGCAGTGCCACGCCGTCACCGGCCAGGTCCTGGTGCTTGGCCGGGTCGCGGACGACCGCGGTGACCTGATGGCCTCGGGCGACGGCCTCGGCGACCGCTCGTCGGCCCGCATGCCCTCCCGCCCCGAAGACAACGATTTTGCTCATTGTGGACGCTCCGTTCGACAAGGTCGGCGTGATCGCCGGCCGATGCCGCGGACGTTAGCCGGGGGCCCCTTGGTTCCCGCAACGATAGTTACGTACGCTGCCGGAGTGAGACAGCCACTTGATCCCGACATGTTCGTAGGATGCACGCACGTCGCTCCGCCGATCCGGATCGGCGACAAGTGGACCGGGAAGATCATCAGGTGTCTGGAGACGGGCCCTCGACGCTTCTCCGAGCTGCAAATACCTCTGGCCGGCATCACGCCGAAGGTGCTCACCGAGACACTGCGGGCAATGGAGCGCGACGGACTGGTCACCCGTACCGTCTACGCCGAGATCCCGCCACGGGTCGAGTACGAACTGACACCGCTCGGCCGCACGCTTCTGAAACCCATGGCTGCCTGTTGCGAATGGACCGAGGCGCACCTGCCAAATCTGCTCGACGCCCGCGAGGCCTACGAACATCGCGCATCTGATCCGCTCCAGCCGGCCCAACCCCACAAGCCCTGAACCTCATACCCGGCACCTGGCACGTCATCCACGCAATCCCCTTGGGGAACCTTGTTGCCGCCGAACGCCCGGCAAATCCTCTTACGGAGCCGGTGCAGCCCGGGAGCGGGCCGTGCCCACCGGCACCTCGATCGCAGAGAAGGCGCCGCCGGTCGGAGTGGCCTGCTTGGAAACCGCTGCCAGCAGGGCGTTCGGATCGGTGGGCAGCGACAGCAGGTACGGGTAGCCGGAGCGTGGCTGCATGTTGCGTTCATTGGCGCCGCGTGGCTGCGGTGGCAGGGCGGCCGCTGATCGAGCGTGGACTACGACGTTCGCCGTACGCGTGCCGTCCACGCGGGTCCAGCGCTCGATGGTGACGTACCGGTCGGCCTGCCCATTCAGGGAGCAGACCGGTGCGACCCGTGCCACCGGTCGGTTCGCCCACCGACAACACGGAGGGCGAGGTTAGGCCTGGAGATCGTTGTTAAGGGCGACTCCCCTGGTCAGCGGCACCCAGGGATCCTGGCTCACATCGGCGTCCCCGGAGTTGAGGGTGCCGCGGGGTTCCAGGAACAGAATGCGCGTGCCCGGTGTCCCGGAAGGGCGATGCCGTTGCCCACGGGGCACGGTGAAGACCTGCATCGGGCCGAGTCGGACCGGGTCCCGTCCCTCCAGTTCGAGGGTCAGTTCGCCGGCGAGGACCAGGAAGAACTCGTCGGTGTCAGCGTGAGCGTGCCAGACGTACTGGCCCTCCGCCTTCGCGATTTTCACGTCGTGGTCATTGACAGTGGCCGCGATGCGGGGGGCCCAGGTCTCGGAGAAGGTGTCGTAGGCACGGTCCAGGTCAACCGGGTCTGCGGATCGGCGATGATCGTTCATAGCCGAAGCGTTTCATGGGCTCCCGCCTGCGGCGGCATCACCGAACTCGAAGCGCTCCCGCGGGAGCGTTTGCGCAAGTGCCCAGTGAGCTTGCACGAACATCACAGGAGCAGGCTCGCTGTGGCGAGCACGTAGGCTTCCGGGGTCGCCCGAAAGCGAGCAGGAAGGCCCGGACATGCTCGCTCTTCACGCCTTGTGGAGAGCGGATCATCGGCTGGCGCTATGGGCAGAGGACTCTCGATCGCCCGCGCAGCAACCCGTCATGCGCCCGACGCGGACGGCGCGTCCGCATCCGTACGCCTGCTCTGCGGAGACGGTCGCGGAGTTGCTGGGCGGCACCGGCACCGCGCTGGACTGGCTGGTGTCCAAGACCACCGCGGGACAGACCAGCCTGCTCATGCCGTCCCGGGGCGGCGTACCGTTGCCGTCGCCTGAGCTCGGGGAAGCGGCGACCGGTCCGCAAGGTGCCGCGGAGCTGGTGCCATGGCTCGTTCCTTCCCTGCTCTTCGCCCCCGGTGAGGCGGCCCAACTGCTGGGCGAACTGTTCGACCCGCGAAAGCCGCTGCTGGAGACGGAGTTGCCCGGCGTCGGCCTCGTCGAGGTGCCGTACGGCGCCTCGCTGCGATGGCTGACCGGCGCCCACGACCTGGCCTGGCGGATGGTCGGACGGGGTCAGGTGCTGCCCGTGCTCCGCACCGAGGAGGGGTCGCCACATGCCCGATGGCACCCCGTACCGAATGAAACGGGGTGGCAGGAGATCAGCGCCCTGACCGCTGCGACCCCGCCGGTCTGCCGCGCGGAGCAGCCCGGCCACCTTGCGGCCGAGATCGTCGCCGACCTGCTGGACGCCCTGGTCGACTGCGAGGCCAGGGCGGTGCTCGAAAGCGAACCCGCACTGCTGCGGGGCGGGCGGCGACCGGCCACGACGGCCGCGGAGCTCTGGATCGAGGCGCTGACCTCCGAGACCGGCCGGATCGACGGCGCCGACGCCACAGAACTCGCCACCCTTCAGGACCGGCTCGCCGCTTGGCACCGGTCCGGAGCGCCCTCCGCAGGACCGCTGCGCACCTGCTTCCGGCTGGTCGAGCCGTTGGGGCCGGACCCCGCCGACCCGATGGGCCGGACCTCGGATGACCACTGGCGCCTGGAGTTCCTGCTGCAGGCGGCCGACGAGCCGTCGCTGCTGGTCGACGTTGCCGACATGTGGGCCGGCGGTGCCGCGCTGACCACCTTGGAGCGGAAGCTGGATCGGCCACGGGAGGCGTTTCTGGCCGATCTCAGCCGGGCCTGCCGGTGCTATCCGGAGCTGAGGCGAGCGCTGCGGACCGCCCGGCCGACCGCGCTGAATTTCGACCGCGCCGAAGCCCTCGCCTTCCTCCGGGACGCGGCACCGGTGCTGGCCACCGCCGGATTCGGAGTGCTGCTGCCGTCATGGTGGCAACGGCCGGCGAAGGTCGGGCTGACACTGACGGCACGTACCGTCCAGCCTGGCATGGTGGAGACCGAGAAACTGGTCGACCAGGACGCGATCGTGGCCTTCAACTGGCAGGCCGCGGTCGGCGACCAGACACTCACCGAGCAGGAACTCGCCGAACTGGTGGCCGCCAAACAGCCGTTGGTCCGGGTGCGCGGGCAGTGGGTGGAGGTCGACCTGGACCGGATCGCGGAGGCGGTGGCGTTTCTCGAGCGTGAGGGCCGCGGCACGATGCCCGCCGGGCAGGTGCTGCGCACCGCGCTCAACCCAGACGCCTCGGCAGGTGGGCTGCCGGTGGCCGAGGTCAGCGCTGACGGCTGGCTCGGTGACCTGCTCTCCGGCCAGGCCGACCTGCGCCTGGAGCCGGTCCCGGTGCCCGACGGATTCGGCGCGACGTTGCGTCCTTACCAGGAGCGCGGCCTGGCCTGGTTGCTGTTCCTGTCACGGCTGGGTCTGGGCGCGGTCCTCGCTGATGACATGGGGCTCGGGAAGACGCCGCAAACCCTGGCACTGCTGGCCGTGGAGCACCCTTCTGGGCCGACCCTGCTGATCTGCCCGATGTCGCTCGTCGGCAACTGGCAGCGGGAGACCTCGAAGTTCGCGCCGATGCTCCGCGTACACGTCCATCATGGCGCGGAACGGTTGTCCGGTGACGAGCTGCGGCAGGCTGTCCAGGGCGCCGATCTCGTGATCACTACCTATGGGATGGCACAGCGGGACAACGAGGCGCTCAGGGTCATCGGCTGGCGGCGGATCATCGTCGACGAGGCCCAGAACATCAAGAACAGCGCCACTCAGCAGTCCAGAGCCATCCGGGCGTTGCCCGCGGAGCATCGGATCGCGCTGACCGGTACCCCGGTGGAGAATCGGCTGGCCGAGTTGCACGCCATCCTGGACTTCGCCAATCCCGGCCTGTTCGGATCGACCTCGCGCTTCAAGGAGCGTTATTCAGTGCCGATCGAGCGGGACGGCGACGCCATTGTTGCAGCGGCGCTCCGGCGCCGTACCGGGCCCTTCATCCTGCGGCGGCTCAAGACCGATCCGGTCATCGCGCACGACCTGCCGGAAAAGCAGGAGATGACGGTGATGTGCAATCTCACCGCCGAGCAGGCCGACCTCTATCGGGCGGTCGTCGCCGACATGGTAAGCCGCGTCGAGAACAGCAGCGGCATCGAGCGTAAGGGCCTGGTGCTGTCCACCCTCGGCAAGCTCAAGCAGATCTGCAACCACCCGGCACAGTTTCTGCACGACGGCTCGCGGCTCAGTGGGCGTTCCGGCAAGCTGGCCCGGCTCGAGGAGACCCTGGAGGAGGCGCTCGCCGAGGGCGACAAGATCCTGTGTTTCACGCAGTTCGCCGAGTTCGGCTCGCTGCTGCGCGATCATCTGACCGAGCGGCTCGGCAGTGAGGTTCTCTTCTTGTACGGGGGCGTACCGAAGCGCGCCCGCGACGAGATGATCGCCCGCTTCCAGGCTCCTTCGGGGCCGTCAGTGTTCCTGCTCTCGCTCAAAGCCGGTGGCACCGGGCTCAACCTGACCGCGGCCAACCAAGTGATCCATGTCGACAGGTGGTGGAACCCTGCGGTCGAGGAGCAGGCCACCGACCGTGCCTTCCGGATCGGGCAGCGCAAGAAGGTCCAGGTCCGTAAGTTCGTCTGCGTCGGAACCGTCGAAGAGCGCATCGACGCGATGATCGAGTCCAAGCGGGCGCTCGCTGCGACGATCGTCGGGGCCGGTGAGAACTGGCTTACCGAGTTGTCCACCGAGGCGCTGCGTGAGCTGGTCGCCCTCTCCGCCGAAGCGGTCAGCGAATGACGTGGTCCGAGCGGTTCTTGGAGTCCCTTGGTCTGAGGGGCCACCTCGTCGCGGGTCCGGACCAGGTGTCAGGCCTGACGGTCGCTGCCGGGTCGATCACGGCCCAGGTCCAGGGGTCGCGGCGCAAACCGTATGACGTGTGGATCGATCTGCCGGTGTTCAGCCCGGCCGAGTGGGCTCGTGCCGAGCGGGCCATGGCTTCCGACCCGTCCTGCTACGAGCTGATCCTCGACGGCGACCTGCCTCCCGGCCTCGAGGATCTCTTCGCCGACTGCGGCCTGTCGCTTCTCCCCGCGAAGGTCCAGGACCTGACGATGGACTGTTCCTGTCCCGACTGGGCGGTGCCCTGCAAGCACGTTACGGAGGTCCTCTGGGTGCTCGCCAAGGCCTTCGACGCCGATCCTTTCGATGTCCTGACCTGGCGGGGACGCACCCGCTCCCGGCTGCTGGAGCATCTGCACGACCTGAGAAAGTCCGCTGCGATCGCCGCGGAGCCGCGGCCTGCGGTCAACGCTCCTGTGGCCGAGCTTCCGCTCGCCGAGTGTCTGGACGACTTCTGGCTGGGCGGTGGCGACCAACCGAGCGAGCCGCCGCGACAGCCTGCCGACCCCGCCCTGGATCGGCTGGACCCGCCTGACCTGGTGATTCGCGGCCGCAATCTGGCGGACCTGCTGGGACCGGCGTACAAGGCGTTCAGCTCCTGGTGACGGTGGCGGGAGTGCTGTACCTACTAGTATGTACAGTATGCGTATGGACGCTTCGGAACGCTTGATCGAGAGCACCCAGGAACTGCTCTGGGAGCGGGGATATGTCGGCACCAGCCCCAAGGCGATCCAGCAGCATGCGGGAGCCGGCCAGGGCAGCATGTACCACCACTTCGCCGGCAAGTCCGACCTTGCGCTGGTGGCGGTACGGCGCAGCGCGGAGCAACTGCGGGCCCTTGCGGAGACGCAGTTCTCGGGCCCGGGAACCGCCATCGAACGGATCTCGGCCTATCTGCTCCGCGAGCGGGAGGTGCTGCGCGGCTGCCGGATCGGACGGTTGGCACAGGATCCCGAGGTCATCGCCAGCCCGAACCTGCGGCAGCCGTTGGACGAGACCTTCGACTGGCTGCGCCACCGGCTGGCGGAACTCCTCGCCGAGGGACAGGCCCAAGACGAGCTCGACGGCGATCTCGATCCAGCGGACACGGCGGCGACCATCCTCGCCGTACTGCAGGGCGGATACGTGCTGGCCAGGGCCGCCGACTCGGTCGAACCGTTCAACCAGGCGGTCAATGGCGTGCTGGGCCTGCTCGCCGCCCGAACCGTTTCCCGGTAAGTCAGACGACGGCACCGAAGCCGAGCGGGGCGAGCACGTCGGCGACGCCGAATACCCGGCCTGAGAATCCGAACGGGAGACACCTGATGCACGCCATGCAGTACGAGATCACGCTGCCCGCCGACTATGACATGAAGATCATCCGCCATCGTGTGGCGACGAAGGGGCACCTGCTCGACGCGTTCCCCGGCCTCGGGGAGCACGCCGCACCGGAGACGGCCGGAACCCGCTACGAGGTGCTGCACCCGTCCGCTCCGCACCTGGGTGAGCTCGAAGTGGGCCGGCATTGGTGACTTCCTCCCTAAGGGCGCGGTCCGTACGGTCCTCGGCGATATCCCCGCCGAGGACCTGGGGATCTGCGACGCGCACGACCATCGATCTTCGTGGACAACCCGGCCCGAGCATTCACGACCGATTGGCGATAGGTGAGTGGGAACCTCTAGCGGCCTGCCGGCACCGAGGCCTGTCTCCGGTGGGGGTGCCTCAGGTGGAGGCGGACCGTGAGCGGTGTGCCGCCACGTTGACGCGGTTGGCGCAGGTGACCGAGCAGAACCGGCGTCGGCCGTTGCGAGTACTCGGCCTTTTTCCCCTTTGGCGCCCTCGGTATCTCCTTCGAAGTCGAGTGCGACGAACGGGTCTATTTAGAACCTAAGTGGTAGGTTTTATAGGATTCCCGTGTGAGGCGGACTGACTGCGCGCTGCGGCTACCGCGAACATTGCCGGTGGACCTGACGTCTGGGTCTCCAGACCCAGCCTCGAGTTGTCCTGATTAGGTCCAGCGAATCAATTTTCACCGGAGATCTGAGCTTCCATTGACTCGGCTGCCGAAAGAGCTGAAGCTATCGATACCAACATCAATCGAGATATTGAGGTCATGACGGCATGAATCTTCGCCAGAGGTTGGTCGCGGTTGCGATCGTTGGTCTGTCTCTCGCCGGCACCACGGCGGTTGCCGCATCTCCCGCTGATGCGGCGGTCCCCCAAGGGTCGTGCGGCAGCGGATACCACCTTAAGGGCACGAAAACCATTAAATCTGGACGCACGGTCATCGGCTATCTGAGATGGTATATGAAGGTCTACCGGACAGACTCGCCGTCGCGTCTCTGCGCCATCACCAGCCCGGCCAAGAACTATGTCGGAAAGACGCGCAAGATCGGCGTGATGGTCTCTAGTCAGGACGGATCGGATGTCGAATATGCCAACTTCAAATACTATGCGGGGCCAGTTCGCGTGTTGATCACGGGTGGATCATCTGCCTATGGCTTCATCGTTTTGAAGTCTGACTCGCGAAACGGTGTTCACAGGGCTATCGTTAACATCTGAGTGCGATGTGGCGAAGGTGCCGCCACCGTAGTGTGGCGACACCTTTCTTACTCGTAGCCTGTGGCACGACGTCAAGGGCCTCCTGCCTACGCCGCGCTCATCGGCTTGCTCTGAAGAGTCCCCTGCTGAGTGTTCTTGGCCTGGTCATCCAACAGTTCGGTCAGGGCCTGGATGTCTGCCAGGTCCTTGGGCCGCATCAACATCTGCTTATACGCGAGCACGTCGGTCAACTGTGCGAATCGCAGGCCTTCGATGATCTCCGCTCGGTCGATCAGATCATCGGTGTCCCAGACCTTCGAGATCCACTCTTGGGAGAACTGAATGCGGCCTCCCCAGAAGTGCACCGTCTGGTCGCCGCTGATCGCCCCAACTGCAGGCACGCCGAGCTCGGATACACGGCGCCACGCCGTCCCGCGTGCCACGACATCCAAGTCGCGGACGCTCCGGCGAATGCCATGAGTCAGCAGAGGGCCACTCCCGAAGATCACAAAGTCATCGCGCTCCAGCTCAAGGGCGACAAGGCGCCGGATCAGTGGATTTTCTAGAACATTCGCCATCTTGTGCATGTTCAGCCCCTTGAGTGTGCGTAAACATACACTTAGCTAGTGGGCAATCCCCCCGCTACGAAAGGTGTGCTCCGCGCCATGCGGCCGAGCAGCACGGTTCGGGGATGGGGCGGCGTTCATGTGGGGACCGCCTCGCCCTCAGAAGTGTTCCAGTAGTTCAGGGAACCCCCGCAGCCGCAGCACCCGCTGATCATCGGGATCGAGTTCGTCCTGTTCGAGGACCCAGGTGTTGTCGTTTGGGATGAAGACGGCATTCATTCCCGCCTGCCGGGCGGGAATGATGTCCGACTTCGGCGAGTTGCCGATCATCCAGGTCATCGAAGGCGTCAACGAATGCTCCTCCGTGAGCCGCCGATAGACATCGACGCCCTTCTCGGCCACGATGTGGACGCTGCTGAAATGATGCTCGAGCTGCGAGGCGTCCACCTTGCGTTGCTGCTCGTCCATATCGCCCTTGGTGAGCAGAAGCAGATCGTGCCGGCCGCCGAGGTCGGTGAGGGTTTCGGCGACACCGGGGATCAGCTCGAGACGGTGCTCGAGGAGCGTCACCGCGAGCTCGTCGATCTGGCGGCGCTCACGCGCTGTGGCCTTCCGTTCGCGCAGCCGCTCGAAGCAGTCACCGAGACTGCGAAGGAACATTTTGCTGCCGTATCCGTGGGTGACCGCGTTCGCCGCCTGAATGTCGTTGAGGATGGCGCGGATCTCGGTCTTGTCGAGTGTCGGATGCTCCAGCCAGTCCAGGAAGTCGTCGATGACTCGCTCGAAGAGGACGTTGTTCTCCCAAAGCGTGTCGTCGGCGTCGAAGATGAGCACCTGCCCCTTGAGCCTCAAAGCGACACCTGCGCGAACGCCTTGTCGATGGTTCCCGCGACGCGTCGCTTCACGAAGCCCGGGGCGAAGGCCGCATCGAGTGCGTTGCGGTTGACCTGCTCGAAGTCGGCGAGCGTCCAGCCGAAGGTGTCCCGCAATCGCTCGTACTCCTGGGTCAGCCGGACGTCGGTGACCGCCCTGGTGTCGGTGCTGATGCCGACCCGAACGCCGGAGCGGTGCAGGCGATCGACCGGGTGATCTTCAAAGACGCCCACGGCGTTGGTCTGGACGTTGCACGTCGGACAGACCTCCAGGTGGATCTGCTCCTCCTTCAACCGTGCAAGAAGGGCAGCGTCCTCGATGCTGCGAACACCATGCCCGATGCGGCGAGTGGCCGTCTTGTCGAGGGCCTCCCACACGCTCTCGGGACCACCGGCCTCCCCGGCGTGAACGGTCACCGCGAGGCCGGCCTCTTGTACGTACTCGAACGCCGGCACGTGCGGGTCGAGCGGATAGGCGACCTCGTCACCGGCGATGTCCAGTGCGGCCACGGGTCCCGACTGCGCGTGACGCTTGACGAGGCGGGCGGTCTCGAGGCTCTGAGCGGCCTCGAAGTCGCGCAGCGTACAGAGGATCAGAGAGGCGTCGATCCCCGTGGCCTCCGTCTGCCTTATGGTCTCGTCGCTGACACAACGCACGACGTCGTCCCCCGACAAGGCTCCCCCGAGATGAACGAGTGGGGCGAACCGGAGTTCGGCGTACACGATTCCATCCGCTGCCATCTGTTCGAACACGTCCTGCACCGCGATCCGCAACGCTCGGTCCGTCTGCAGGAGGTTGCGGTAGTTCAGGGTGTACGTCAGGTAATCCGCGAGCGAGGCGCACTTGGGTGGGGCGACGAAGTGCCGGTCATAGTGCTCCCGCGAGATCGTGGGGTCGATCCGCCGCACCGCGTCGTAGCTCAGGCAACAGTCGAGATGGCTGTGCAGCTCGACCTTGGGCAGAGCTTTCAGGTCCATGCGTCCTCTCTCTTCTTGGCTCACGAAATGACCCTAGATCATACGTAGTACTACGGCCAGGCAATTCTCGTGGGTATCGGCGTGAGTGGGTGCCGGGCCGGTCGCCGATCTCGGTTGCGGCCCCGGCCGCGTGACGGCACAGAGGTTCCAGCGAGGCCACCTCCTGGCCCGCAAACCGGGGAAGTCGTAGCTGTCGACCAGCGGCTTGGCCTCATCGTCGGCCGGCCGCATCCTGTCGGACATATCTGCCATGATCCGGCCATGTCGTACTACGAGCAGATCACGGCCGTCCGCAGGGACGACGGCCTCGACGATGTCAGGGCGGCCGCAGTCGACCGATCACGCCGGCTGGCAGGGCTGCTCGAGCACCGGAATGCGCTGCGCGGCCGCGGCTACGCGACGGGCGAGGACTACGACGCGCGACGGGCAGCGGACGACCGTCTCCGCGACGAGATCCGCGAATGCCTCGACGCGGCGACGAGCGAGGACCGGCGCGCGGCGGCCCTGACCATGATGGTCGTCGCCGAGCCCGAGATCCTGTGGGAGTACGTGTTCGAGGTGCATCAGACCATCTCCTCGACCTCCGGCTGGACGCCCGCCGAGGTAGCGGCGCTGGTGGCCGTGGCCGTCGGATGCGCTCCGCGGTACGGCTTCGAAGAGATCATGTCGTTGCCGTTCGCCGCGGCCGAACAGCTCGATGCCGAGGGATGCCGGACGCTGGCGCCCCACCTGCGCCTCGCCGAGCGGGAGTTGGAGCGGCGGGACGAAGCAAAAGAAGTGGATGCGCGAACTCGCCGCAGGGTGCACTGCCGCATCGCCCGGCTGCTGGTCGAACCGGGCGAGAGGTTCCCGCCGCCTCGTCTGATTTCCGCCTTCGACAAGTGGGAGCGGATGTTGCGGGATCGGCTGCCCGAGCGCGCCGCCATTCACTTGGCCGGATGGCTCCGGACCCTCTCGGGCCCGATCGCCCGCGCCGAGGCGGAGACGATCCTGGCGCTCGATCATCCCGGGCATGAACGGCTCGCCGAGATCGTCGCGGCGACTTCGTTCAACGCGCCGTCACCGGGGCCCGGGCCATGGGAGCGGGCGGCGGCCCTCGCGGAGTACACCGGCTTCGGCCGGCGGGCGCTGAACACGGCGGCTGACCGGGTCACGGACGTGCATTCCGGAAAGGTCCCCTACGTCGCGGAGCAGGCCTTCACCGACGATGAGGTCCGGACGCTGGGTCGGGTGGCGAGGATCGCGTTGCTGCGCGACGAACCCTGGCTGGCGGAGCTCCTCGTCAGGTTGCTGCCGCTGGTCGCGGTCGCTCCGACCGCGGCGAAGACGCTGCCGTCCCAGGCCTTGTTGTACGAGATCGCCCGCGCGGTCGAGCAGTTCCCCACGCCCGAGGCGGTGGCGGCCCTGCGGGAGGCGCGGGGCGTCGTCCGCCACAAGGGCGTGCCCAAGCAGCTCGACCGGATGCTGAAGAGGATCGACCGGACGCTGGCCGAGCGGGCCGATGTGGCCTTCCGGCTGCCCGATCTGGGGTTCGGTCCGGACGGGACGCTCCGAACACCAGTGGGTGACCATGTCGCGGTGATCACGGTGGCGGACGATGTGGACCTGTGCTGGCAGCGGGCGGACGGCAGCCCGCTGCGCGGCGTTCCGGCGGCCGTACGCCGGGATCATGCCGATGCGGTCAAGGAGCTGCGCGCCCAGGTCAAGCGGGTACGCGCCCACCTCACCACGATCACCCGGGCCCTGGAGTCCGGATGCCACGCTGACACCGTCCACCGGTACGACGAGTGGCGTGACAACCTGGCTGATCATCCTCTCGGCGGGCCGGTGGTACAGCGGCTGATCTGGGAGATCGAGACCGCCCCCGGCCAATGGCAGGCCGTACTCCCGGACGGCCGCCACTCCGGGAACGCCTCGGACGGTTCGGAGGGCCTGCTCGTTGGTGGACTGATCGACGCGTCCGGTGCGACGGTGCCCGACCCCGCGCAGGAGGGGGGTGTGCGGCTGTGGCATCCCATCCGGGCGGCGGCACAGGAGATCCGGTCCTGGCGGGAGCTGATGACCGAGCGGCAGATCCGGCAGCCGTTCAAGCAGGCCTTCCGAGAGATCTATCAGCTGACCCCGGCCGAGCTGGAGACCCATGCGTACTCCAACCGGTTCGCCGCGCACATCGTGCACTACCGGAAGCTGTACGCCCTGTTCAAGGGGCGCGGCTGGAAACCCGACGGTCTGCTCGGGGGGTGGGACGGCGGCCACGAGGCCCAGGCCACCAGGGTGCTGGGAGAGTGGCGTGCCGGCTTCTTCCACGAGTACGCCGACTACGCCGGAGACCTGGAACTGGCCGCCACCGACCAGGTCAGATTCGAGCGGCGGACGGACGGAGAATGGCGGGAGGCGCCGCTCGCCGAGGTGCCGGCGGTCGTTTTCAGCGAGGCGATGCGCGATGTGGACCTGTTCGTCGGGGTCACCTCGATCGCCGCGGACCCGGAATGGGCTGATCGGGGCGAGGACCGCTACACCCGTTACTGGAGCATGGCAGCCTTCGGTGAACTCACCGCGAGCGCGCAGCTCCGCCGCGAGGCGCTGGAACGCATCCTCCCCAGGACCAGGATCGCCGCCCGCTGCTCTTTGGACGGCCGTTTCCTGACCGTACGGGGTGACCTGCGCACGTACAGGATCCACCTGGGCAGCGCGAACATCCTCATGGCCCCCGACGACGCCTACCTGTGCATCGTGCCCTCGCGCGGGACTGCCCAGGATCAGCTCTTTCTGCCGTTCGAGGACGACCGGCTGGGGCTGATCCTGAGCAAGGCCTTCCTACTCGCCGATGACGCCAGCATCACTGACATCTCGATCCTCACCCAGATCCGCCGCTCCTAGGAGGACCAAGCTCTACCGGCACTGCTGGAGTTGATGCGGTCGGTGATCTCGCCGAAGGGCTGCTGCCGGGCACGGGCAGTGATGCCGCGCGGGTGCGCTGCGATGGGCCGGTATGGCGGCGTTTCAGACGGCCCAGAGTGCCCGGGTGGGTGACATCCGCGCGGCACGCAGGGCGGGGAGCAGCCCGGCGGCGGCGCCGATGAGCAGCGCGGCGCCGAACCCGCCGCCCCAGGCGAGTGGCGGGATGACGATGGCCCAGCCTTTGGTGGTGGCGTAGATGGCGGTGGCGAGGGCGCCGGCGGCGACTCCGATCACGCCGCCGGCGGCGGCGAGGAGGATGGCTTCGGAGAGGAACTGGATGCGGATGTGGCCTTTGGTGGCTCCGAGGGCGCGGCGCAGCCCGATCTCGCTCCGTCGTTCGAGGACGGAGATGACCATGATGTTGGCGACGCCGATGGCGCCGACCAGCAGGGCCACCGCGCCGAGGCCGAGGAACAGGGAGTTGAGGGCGCTTTTGGCGGCGGCCTGGGCGACGAGGGCGGCGGAGGGCTGACTGACGCTGACCTGTCCGGGGTTTTCGGGGTCGGCCTGCGCGCCGAGGAGGTCGTGGACGGCGTTGACCTGGTTGGTCTGGGCTCTGAGGTAGATGGTGGAGGGGTGGCCGTCGAAGCCGAGGTACTTCTCCGCGGCCGGGTAGCCGACGAACACGGACGCGTCGATGATGGGGGTGAGCACGGCGGGGTTGAGGATGCCGGTCACGTAGAACCACTGGCTGCCGAGCCAGATCCGCTGGTTCGGCCAGAGATGGTCGATCCCCAGCAACTGGGCGGCGCCGGCGCCGAGGACGACGACGGGCTGGCGGGCGGTCGCGGCGTTGAGGTAGCTGCCCTGGGCGATGGATGTGCCGACGGCGGCCGGCAGGCCGAGGCTGGACGCGCGGACGTTCAGGCCGTTGGTGTTGACGGCGGGGATGAGCGGGCTCCGGTAGACCTTGGCGGTGACCGTGCCGGTGTCCTCGACGGTGGTGACGCCGGGCAGCCGGCCGATCCTCGCCGGTGCGGCGGTGGGCAACTCGGCGACTCCGCCACCGAGCTTCTGGCCGTTGCTGACGGTGAGCAGGTTGGTGCCGAGTTTGGCGATCTCGGCGAGCAGCCCGGCCTGGGAGGAGGCGGACAGGCCCAGGACCGCGACGATGGCGCCCACCCCGATGGCGATGCCGAGGGCGGACAGGGCGGCCCGGAGCTTGCGGGCGCGCAGGCCCACGCCGCTGAGGCGGGCCAGGTCTGACAGGCGCAGCTTCCGCGGCGCCGGGACAAGGATGGTGGTCATGTTCGCTGCACCTCCAGGGCGGCGCGGGTGGTGTCGGCCGTGATGTGGCCGTCGAGCATGTCGATCTGCCGGGGCAGGCGGGCGGCGATGCCACGGTCGTGGGTGATCACCACGATGGTGGCGCCGGCGGCGTTGAGTTCGGTCAGCAGGTCAAGGATGGACTCGCCTGTAGTGCGGTCGAGGTTGCCGGTGGGCTCATCGGCCAGCACGATGGCCGGCCGGC
>JAOPYO010000141.1 GCA_025964575.1 Actinomycetes bacterium | reverse complement strand
CAGAGATGAAGAGCCCGAGAACGCAGGTTACGAAAATGCCATTCCAGGTCACCCTTCCCCGCCGATGAGGAATCCGGTCGTGAGGACCCATGGGGATTTGGTGGGTGGGGTCCCCGGACACGCACCTGGACGCACATGTGGCGGGGTAGGGAAGCGGCCTTAACCCCCTCGGCGCCAACGCTTGAGAAGACGCCAGGTCTCTGACCTGGTGTCTTACCTACATTGATTTTTGGGCGAGTACAGGCTCGGCACAAATGCCCTGGTCAGCGCCATGTGGGCGCAGCACCGCCGGTACGGTCTCGCCGCCCGTCCGTTTTGGTGAGATCACGGTTGGTGTCCTGGGAATGGTGGCCGGCGCGGGTCGGCGCACGTAGTCTCCTGAGCCATGGAGTTTCCCCCCTGGATCGGCTGGGTGGCCGCCGGGTTCTGGCCGGGTTGGCACGTAACCCCTCGGCCCCGGAAGAGGTGGTGCTCCGGCTGGTCAACTCGCCAGCGGCCAGTGAGGTGGCTTGTCGGTGTGCGAACATCACCGAAGGCCTCGCGGACGAACTGCTGGGATTGGGAGATGTGCAGGTCGCGTGCTACCTCGGCTACAACAACCGCCTGCCCACGGCCATCCGCTGGCGACTGGCCACCCATCCCGATCCCACCGTACGGGCGACCGCACCCCGCCGGATCAGTCACGACCGTGTAATGTCGGGCTGCGAGATTCCGGTCTCTCTGTTGGAGCGGTTGGCAGGCGATCCGGACCCGCAGGTGCGCAAGGAAGTCGCGGCGCACTACGACACCCCAGCCGGGACACGCAGACGGTTGGCAGCCGACCTGGACCCGCAGGTGCGTGCGGCCGTCTCCCAGTGGTGGACCGATCCGCCCCCCGAGGTCCATCGCGCGCTGCTCACCGACGCCGAACCGGCCGTTCGCGCCGCGGCCTTGTCGCCCTGGCACCCACCGCCCCCGGAAGATCTACATCCGCTGCTCTTGACCGATCCCCTCACCTGCGCCGACGTAGTTCCGCACCTGAAGCTGACACACGAGCGAACCGCGACTCTGGCGGCCTCCACCGACGAAGCGGTCAGGGCAGCGCTCGCGGCTCACCCCGAGCTCCCCGAAGAGACCAGGCAGTCGCTGGCCGCCGACCCCGAGATCACTGTTCGGATCTGTGTACTGCTGAGCCGCCACACCCCGGAGGGAACACGCGCTCGGCTCCACGCGGCGCTGACCGACTCTGGGCTGGGACGGGCCGACAGCTGGATCACCTCCTACTACCTCGGCAACGCCTGGAAGGACCAGGGCCTGCAAGGCTGGGTCTGGGACGCGCCACTACAGCAACGACTGGCCTACCTGAACTCGCCCTACCCGTTCCTGCGCCGGGCGGCGGCGGCCCCCGGGGGGTTGCCCATCGAGACGGTCATGCGTCTGCTGAAGGACCCCGACATCCAGGTACGGCGGATCGCCGCCAGAGGCGCCACCAACGTGCCCGGGCAGGAACTGGAGCGCCTGGTCCGTGAACACGGGGAAGACCCCTCGGTCAGCCCCCGGCTCGTGGAGCACCCGAACTTCCCACCACAAGCGTTCCCGCGGCTGGCGCAAGCCGATCAAGCGCATCTGCGGGGCCTGGCGCTCCATAGCGACGACCTGCCCGCCGCGCTCGTGGACGCACTCGCCACCGACCCCGAGCCATCGGTACGGTGCGCCGCAGCCCAGCACCGCAACCTGTCGGCCTCCTGCCTGCCGACCCTCCTCACCGACGATGACCCACAGGTGGTCGAGGCCGCAGGCGCCGCACCAGCATTCCCGATCCCCTGGATGCACCAACTCCTCGACGCGATCGAAGCGCCTGACCAAACCGAGAGTACCCGTCGAACGCACACATGATCGCCAGGACGACGACCGTCGCGAACAGCTGCATGACCGACAACGCGATGGGATGTGGGGTAACGCGGTCTCCGTCCTCCCACCCTCACGACCCCCGATACACCCCATGGCCGATCCCGAACTGGCGCGTGATCATCATCCGACGGCCGGGTATACCCATAGCGACCGTGCAGCCATCTGTCTGGCTCCCCGTTCTGGAGTCGAATCCGTGACATGCGCTTGACCAGCAGATTGAGATGTAGGGCTGTAGGTCAAGTTCAGGCACATCGGAAGCCGACGGTCCAGACATACACCCGCGCGGCCGGTCCGGAGCTAGCCGTGCGAGATCACACGGTGGCTGCGGGCCCAGCAAACGTGTACTGCCATATCTGGGACAATCCCGACGAGACGTTGCACTTGCTCAAGACCCTTATCCGTGCAGCTCAAGCGGCACGCCGGTACTCGTGTGACGGCGGCCAGGCCAGAACGGACTGGCCATTGACACAGGACTGACCGCACCTACGGGAATCATCCATCGCTATGCGCTGGCGGTCTGAGGTGCCAGGCACCGAGCCATCCTCGGCGTCTGCGTGCGTCGCACCGACCCCATGGAGCGCCTGTACTGAAATGATGGCTGATCGCCTTGCCCCCCGGAGACGGATGGAAACAGCCGATGGATCCTCTTCAGCCCGCAGACCCGCGCGCGATCGGAACGTACCAGCTCGTCGGGCGACTCGGTGGCGGTGGCATGGGCCAGGTGTTCCTCGGCCGGTCTCGTGGCGGCCGTCCGGTCGCGGTCAAGGTCATACGGCCTGAACTGGCCGCCGACCGGGACTTCCGCCGGCGGTTCGCCGACGAGGTAGAGGCGGCACGCAAGGTGGGAGGGTTCCACACCGCGCAGGTCGTCGAAGCCGACCTGGCCGGGGACCCTCCTTGGCTGGTCACCGCCTATGTCCAAGGGCCGTCGCTGCAGCAGGCGGTCGGTATGCATGGGCCGTTGCCTCCGGATTCAGTACGGACTCTGGGCGCAGGACTGGCCGAAGGGCTCGCCGCCATCCATGCCTGTGGCCTGGTCCACCGCGACCTCAAGCCGGGTAACGTCATCCTGGCCGAAGACGGGCCGCGGCTCATCGACTTCGGCATCGCCCGCGCCCTCGACGGGACCTCGCTCACCGCCTCTGGGATGCTGGTCGGCACGCCCTCGTTCATGTCACCGGAGCAGGCGCTCGGCCACCCCATCGGGCCGGCGACCGACGTGTTCTCGCTCGGCGCGGTCCTCGCCTTCGCGGCCACCGGGCAGAGCCCGTTCGGCGAGGGACCGGCCCCGGCCATGGTCTACCGGATCGCCCGTGAAGATCCCGATCTCCGCGGCGTCCCAACTCCGCTTCGGCCGATCGTGGCGTCCTGCCTGGCCAAGGAGCCGAGTGACCGGCCATCCCTGACCGAGATCATCGATCGGCTGGCGCTGCCGGGTGCGGCCGAACCATCCCGCGCCGTGTCCGGACTCCCCGCGGAAGGAACTGGCTCCGGCGCACCGACGCCACCGGCCCCGCACCCGACCGCACAGTCGAGCCATGTCGCACCGACGGTCGCCTATCCCGGTCCCGCCGGCCAAGGGCCGCAACCGCACGAGACCGTCACTTTCAGGCCCTACAGTCCGCTCGGCTTCTTGATCTTCACGATCAAGTGCGGCGTGCTACTGCTGGTGCTCATAGTGCTCACGCTGCTGGCGGTCGCCGGTTCCGCGAGGGTTCACGATCTCTTGATGGAGATAGGCATCGGAGTCCCGCTCACGGTAGTCGGCGGCCTGCTCCTGTTCTTCGAGAATCCGATCTTGACACTGGACGCGCAGGGCCTGCGGAAAGGCGGGCAAAGCGGTGGCCAGAAATGGACCTGGGATCAGATCGCGACGGTCGGCGTGCGCGGCCGGGGCAAGAAGACCGTCGTTGCCGTGCGGTTCGATCCGATCCACGGGCCGAAGAGATCAGCGATCCCGAACGCGCTCGCGCTGCACGGATACGACATCCCCATCGCCGTGCGCCTGACCGGAGCCGAGCGGACTCGGCGCGAGCAGGAGGTGCGCCGGGCGCTCGCCTATTTCGCCGGAACCCGCTACAACCCGGACCTGTAATCGCCGGTAGTCCGATCACGATCGACGATCCGAATGGCCGCCGCTGTTGAACACCTCGTCGAAGACCCGAGAGAACGTGCCGTCGCGGTCCCGGATCAAGAACGTGAACCGGTCGGCACGCTCCCCCAGGTCCATCAGCAGATTCCTGGCTTGCTGGGCGGTACATGCCCCGGTCGGGTGGGGTGTGACGCAGAGGATGTGGATCCGGCGGTTTTCGACCTCCATCACGAAGAAGATATACAAGCGCTGGAGGAGCACGGTCTCGGCATGCAGGAAATCGCACGCCGGCAGTCCCGACGCCTGAGAGGTCAGGAACTACCGCCAGGTCGGCGAACCCCGCCGCGGTCCCGGCCCCAGCCCGGCCGCGGCCAGGATCCGCCGGATGGTTCCCTCCCCCACCCGATGACCCAGGCCGACCAGCTCATCTTGGATCCTCCGGTATCCCATCGGGGATTCTCCTGGGCCAACCGGATGACCAGGTCCCGCACCTGGTCAGCAATCGACGGACGACCGGGGTAGTTCGGGTACCTCCAGCGGCGCTTGACCAGTCTGCGGCCGAGGTCGAAGTCTCGGTGACCGCCGGCAACCTGGCCGACGCCTGACCATCCAGCACGCTCGAGCCGGATCGAAGTGCGTCACCAGCGGCATCCCCGGGTGGAGCGGCCGGTTCGCGCGCTCGAGCCCGATGGATGAGCGTCGCCAGCGGCTGTCCTAGTCGAGCTGTCGGCTCGCACGTTCGGCGCGGATGGGCCGCTCATTGGGCTATCGGCCGCTGGGGAGCGTTAGGGAGGATGGACGCGATGCCTCCTCATGTCGGGCTGGGTGGCAAGCGGTCGAGTACGTTCGGGGCCGCGATCGTACGTCGGGCTGATGGACGCCGGTGACGGAGCTGCGCGCGCTCAACCAGCGGCTCGCCGAGGCCGACGCCGACTGGAGCGGCTTCGCCGAGCTCAACCGCGCGCCCATGTCACCATCTTCGCGGCGGCCGTGTACTGCTCCAAAACCCGTCACATGCCGTTGACCTAGGGTTTCTCGTATCGGTTATGCGGCTCGGTGATATTCGTTGATGACGCCTCCCAGCACCCTTCGGCGTCGGATCGGGGCGTCGAGAGCGACGACGACGGGCTTGTCCTGGTCAGGTGGTCGCTGCTGGCGGGATTGGTGGGGCCTATGGCTGTTGTAGTGGTCGGCGAACTCGCCCAGGATCGAGTGCAGGTGCCGCTGGTTGTAGATCAGCATCCGGTCGGTGCACTCGGAGCGTGCGGTGCGTACCCACCGCTCGGCATAGCAGTTCGCCCGGGGTGCTCGCGGCGGCGTCTTGACGATCTTCACGCCCTCGTCGGTGAAGACCTCGTCGAACGCGGCGGTGAACTTGGTGTCGCGGTCCCGGATGAAGAAGTGGAACAAGCCGATCCGCTCCCCCAGGTCCATGATGAGGTTGCGGGCCTGTTGGGCGGTCCAGGCGCCGGTGGGGTTGGCGGTCACGCCCATGATGTGCACGTGGCGGGTGCTGACCTCGATAACGAACAGGACATACAGGCGTTTGAGGGAGATCGTATCGACATGAAAGAAGTCGCAGGCCAGGAGGCCTTCGGCCTGAGCGCGCAGGAAGACGCGCCAGCTGGTGTCGAATCGGCGCGGGGCGGGACTGCGTCGTTTGGCTCGCAGAATCCGCCGTACGGTGGACTCCCCCACCCGGTGGCCGAGCCGGACCAGCTCGCCGTGCACCCGCCGATACCCCCAGGAAGGATTCTCCTTCGCCAGCCGCAGCACCAGCTCCTGGATCTCATCGCTGACCGCAGGCCGGCCTGGCGTGTTGGGGTAGGTCCATTTGCGCTTGACCAGGCGGCGATGCCAGGCCAGCAATGTGCCGGGTGTGACCAGCCGATGCGACCGCGGGCCTGACGGCAGCAGCCGCGCCAGCGCGGCCAGGACCGCGCGATCAGCCCAGTCCGGGGTCGGCCGGGTGATGCCACGGCTAAGCACCGCAACCTCATGGCGGAGTAGAAGGATTTCAACGTCTTTGGATGCCTGGCTACGGCCCAACAGCACAAGCCACCCGAGGACCCGGATCATGATCAGATACAGGATGCGAAGAGACACAGCCCGAGATCCTGCACCAACCCAGTGAAATTACCAAACCGCAGGTCAAGACCCTCGCGACGAGTTCTGGAGCGGTACACCTGACGGTGCAGGACGGCGACCTCATGCCGAAGCGTCTGGCTGTTTCTCAGGTCGGGATGGAGCAGCGGAGTTCGGTGACGATGATGGTGAGGGCCGGGTTTTTGGTCATGTCCAGTCGGTAGCATCTGAACAGGACGGCGTCGCCGGGGAGGAGGGTATCGCGGTAGTGGACGACGCTGCGCACGGTGACTGCAGTGGTGTCGCGGGTCGTTTTGATCGACTGGACCGCTATGCCTTTGGACTTGTTCGTCGTGAGCCCGATCTGGCCTGAGGTGGGCATGTGAGGGGCGAACGCCAGTAGCGAGCTTCTGAAGTCGTCGACCTGGACCGCTGACTTCTTCCACGCCCGGTCATCTGCACTCGCATAGAATTTATAAAGGTCGTATACCTTGATCGCGGCCACCATCAGTAAGAACAGACAGGCGAATGCGGCGACCCAGACGATCGCTCTGCGGAAGCCACCGCTGACCATTGTTTCTCCGTTCAGAGGAGGGGACGGCGGACACGACCCACCGCCCCCCCTAGACAAGAAGGGTTATGGCTGGCCGGAAGTCAACACCTGCGCGTAAAGCGTAGTGCCGGCGTTCTTCGGGTGGAAACTCTCGCGGCTGACACAGACCGTGGAAGCCTGGCAGGGGAAGTCGCCAGGACCGGTCTGCGCCATCACGATGCCGTTGATGGCCTCCTGACTGCCCGCGCAGACCCGGTGGCCCTCGAAGGCCGCGTTGGGGTCGAGGTAGGTTACGGGGGATCCGGCGGTGACGGCGTCGGCCACCGCCTGCTTCTGGACGGTGGTCATGTAGTCGCCTGCGCTGTTGAGCAGGTCGGCAATGCCGACCGTCGCTCCCATGGGACCGACGCCCGGGCAGCCGGCGCCCGGCTCGAACAGCTTCGGATAGCCCATGAGCACGATCTTGGCGTTCTTCGCCTTGGTGTGGATATCCTCGAGCACCGTCCTCAGGTTGATCTTCACCCCGTCGATCTTCGTTTTCATGTCGGAGAGGGACGGGCAGGTAGCGATCTGCTCGCATTTCCTGATGGTGTCGGCGAAGCCGGCGTCGTTGCCGCCGAGCGTCAGTGCGACAAGTGTCGTGTTGTCGTTGAGGAACCCGGACTTGAGCTGGCCGATCTCGTGGAACTGGCCGTCGTAGCCGTAGCCGAACGCCCCGACGCCGTCAGGGTCGACGTTGTTGGTAAATGCGCCGCTGCATGCGACCGAATGGTAGTCCAGGGTGTTGTCGCTCTGCCGGTCAGCGACCGTGCCGATCGTGTCGCTGGTCGCCTTGAGTGTTGTCTTGCGGATCCACGAGTTCTGGCTGCGCCGGCAGGCATCCCAGCCGCTGGACCCGTACCCGGTGTCGGTGCCGGGCAGGTATGGTTCGGCTCCCTCACCCGATGAATAGGAGTCGCCCAGCTGGACGACGAAGTTATTCGGCTTGGCGGCCAGGGGCACGAACGCTGCCGCGTCCCAGGCGACGTCCTCGCTGCCCGTGCCGTCCTCGGTGTAGTTGCTGAGAGTAAGGCTCGGCTGCTGGGACGACGAGGTGAAGTCGAAGACTCCCAGACTGACCCAGCTGTTCACGCCGACGCGGGTGGGAATGTAGCGGTTGGCCACCGTTGTCCCGCCGAGTTTCACCACATAATGGGCTTGCTGGGTGTGCGCGCCGTAGGCGGGCAGGTGGACCAGCACACGGGTCCATTTACCCATGGCTTTGCCGGGGCTCCATGTGCCAGTGACCGCTTGGTCGGGGTAGGTTCCGTTGGTCTGGGTGTGGGCGAACCAGAAGTGCCCGCCGAACCCGGCCCCGATCTGATGGAAGTCGATCTTGCTCGGGTAGACGGTTGTCGAGCCTTGCACCTTCGAACCGAAATTGAAGGAGAAGGATCCCTGGTTGGTCCAGTTCTTGGAGTCGGGGCAGCCGAGTGCCGGCGGCGCGCTCGCGGGCACGTCGTCGACGATGACGGCCGAGGACGGGAGGGGGCTGGTACAAGTGGCTTTGTCCTCGGCGGGGACGGTCGCTGGCGGTTCCGCGGCGGTCGAGCTGTAGGTGAGGCGCTCCGTACCGCAGGTCCCGCTGCACGGATTGACCCAGACCACCGGATAGTGCCACCAGCACTTGAAGTCGGTCCGCTGGCAGGCCGGGGTCTTGGCCGGGTCGCACTGGTTCTTGTCGAGTGCGCAGAAGGCCGTGAAAGGGGGTTCCGCGGCCTTGACCGTCGCCGGCCAGCTCGCCGGGGCGAACGCCCGCGAGTAGGTCTTGCTGACATAGTCCCAGCGGGTGAGCCCGTAGGCCGCCCAGCCCATGACGCGTTCGGGGTAGCTCCACAGCCCGGGGGTCTTGGCGTCGTTCGGGTCCGACATGAACACATTACGGCCGGGTTTGTAGTTGGTGTTGAGCGGGTTGTTGGTCCAGCCAAGACCGAACATGCCGGTGGAGTCCCCGCCCTGCGCGTGGTAGCCGGAGTTGTACGCCCAGAGCGCGAACCACCAGTTCTCCAAATATTGCGGATCACCGTCGTTGACCGTCAGCCCGACGTTCTTCAACTGGGTCCACTTGTCTTGGAGCAGCTGGAGACCGGCCGCGATGTTCGCGGCGTAATCAACGGCGACGGCCTTTTGCTGGTCGGCCGGGCGCGGGCTGTCGGGAGTGCCGTCTGCTTTCGTGCAGGTCGTCAAGCACATACCGTCGGTGATCTGGGCTACGCCGTAGCCGCAGTCCGTCGCGCCCCAGTTCACGGTGTGGACGTCACCGTTGTTGCCGTAGAAGCCGCCCTGGATGAAGTTGCTGGTCTGTCCGTCGACGACGTGGCTAGAGGCCTGCCACATGTTCGACTCCTGCGCGAGCACTCCGAGCAGGATCTGGGCCGGCACGCGGGGTCCGCCGGCACGCGGCGGGAACATGCCCTGCGGCGTGTAGGACGCGCTGTTGCCGGTCTGGTTCCAGTTCACCGGCCGGGTGACGGTCAGCGTGCCCTGCGCAGCCCGGTCCGCCGCCCACTCCCCCATCGCCGCCGTCGGCTGGAGGGTCTGGATGTTCGGGTCGTTCCGGGGGATGGAACAGGTTCGGTCAGGGTCATAGGTCACCGTTGACGGGTCCACCGCGGCCGCCCTGCCCCCCTTTGCCGGGGTCGAGGACGCGGGCGACAAGGACTTGAGCGCCGGCGATGGCCGCGTGCCTTCGGCGGGACGGATCGCGCGTGGCATCACCGTGAACGTCACGGGGCGCCTCGTGCTTGTGATCGTCGCCGCGATGCCGATGGGGGCTGGACCGTTGGCGGGTCCCGCCCCGATTCGTGCAGCGGCCTCCTGCTTCGTGCTTGCGCTGGTGATCACGATGCCGCCGTGTGTCGAGACCTCTGCGTCGGAGCCGGTGTCGAACGCGTGCCACGCCGCCGGTGAACGTCCGTTGCGCAGGAGGGACGGGGCGCCGGATCCGGTGAGGTAAATGGAGCCGCCGTGGCCCTGCAGTTCGGTCGTACCGAGGGCGGCCTCACCGACGACCTGCTCCCGGCCCGACTCCAAGCGCCGGACGCTCACCTGCTTGCCGTGGGCGACCTCGTACGCCAGCCCGCCGCTGCCTTCGACCGCCAGATGGAACGGGGTGCCGTTCGTCTTCGCCAGGAGCTTGGTTTTTCCGTTGGCACCGACGTGGACGAGCGCGCCCTGCTGGGCGAAGATCATGCCGGTGCCGTCGGGCACCGCCGACGTGGCCTGGCCCTTGACCGAAACGTTGTGGGAGATCGTACCGGTGGCGGCGTCGACATCGAGGAGCCGGGTCGTCTGCTCGCCGGAACCTGTCTCCTCACGAGAAAGGACGGCGTCCTCCCCTGTGCCGCACCCGGGGTTGTGGTAGGCGATGGAGACCATTGCGCCGAGCTTGTGCACGGCTCCGGTCTTCAGGTCCACCACTGCGGCGAACGCCGCCTTCTGGAACCGGGTCTCGAAGTTGACGACCTGGCGCGGCGCATAGACGACGACGGCACGGCGGCCGGAGCCGGTAACGCAGTACTGGCCGATCCACTGGTCGGTCTCGACTCCCGGCTCCCTCAAAGTGGCGGCGGTCCGCCACGCGTAGGCGTGCGCAGCATCAGCGGCCAAGATGTGGAAGCCGTCTGCGTCACCGTCCGACGTCACCGCCCGGTCTTCGGACTTGCGCCATCCCGTCGGCAGTGTCTTGTCGGGATCGGTCACTTTCTCGGTCAGAGCGGTCGCTTTGTCACTCGACGGGGAAGGGGGGCGCGGGCTGCCCGCAACCGCCGGATCGGCGCTCGCCGGGCTCAGCACCAGGCCGACGACGAGCGTCGCAGCGCCGAGCGCGGACAATGACGCGCTCACGCTCTTTCTGAATAGCAATGCTTCTCCTCTGATTCGACTCGCAGATCTCAAGAGCTTCGGTCTTTCACAGGCCACAGACCTGACACCCGCGAACCATGACCCGATCAGAATTCGCGCGACTGACTAGCTGTGATTAATCGCAACCACCAATGCCAGAGACAGGGTCTTGGCCTGTGTTGAGGTAGTAGCCTGCGACCCAGTCGGAGGTGCTCCCGTAGTGGACGTCGTACCAAACGTTGTCGCCACCGACATCGGTACCGCCTTCATAACATTGAATTTTTTACCGATTTGCCGACCGAGATAGTCACAATGATGGGCATTTGGCATTGTCGGTGTCGCGAAATTCGCGCAGATGTACGTTCGCATTGTTCCTGTAGGTCGGATACGTTGTCGCATCAGCAGGTTCAGCCAATGGAATAGCCGTTCCTAGGGCTGATACGGTGATACCGAGAGCGGTCGCTACGTTTTACTTTCGAATTGTCGGCTCCTTGGGCTCTTGAGTGCTTGCGGCAATTCATATTGGACAGCCGAAAAGGGTATAGTGAAGCCAAGGGTGGCCGATGGGCTCTTATAGCGCAGGGATAACCGACATACGATCCTGGCTGGCGGCTGGAGGGGACTTTGATAATCAGAGGTGGCGGAACATTTCTACTGACTGGCTATCGCTCGTGCCGTCTTGAGAATAAGACCCGGCCCTTCCTGATCCGTGGAGCCGATAACTGTCGCATCTCTCCCATAGGGTCTGTCATGAACAATGAATGCGCAGAGCTAGGTGACCGCCACTGACTGTGAAATCGATAAGAACCGCTGCCAGAATCAACTTCTACCCGTTCGGGGTCTTCAAGGGAACGCCTAAAGGCGCACAAAGATAAACGGCGGAGCGCCAGGGGCTCTACGCTCACAATGGAGAAGATCATGAAGGCGCAGGCCGGGGGCGGGGCGTGGTCGTCAAACTTCATTACGGTGTGACGCAGATCACAACTCGTGATGTGAGTGGAAATCTACTCACGGTGATCCTTCTTATTTCGCATTAAGCCCGCAACCTAACCACCCAGGTGAGCATCGCCTGTGCAGGTCCGGTGAGCCGGCCGGGCCGCACCTCACAGGCAGGGCCCCGGCGACGGCAAAGTCGCGTAGTGTCCGTTTTCTCTACGCGGGTCTGATGCCCAAGATGGTCAGGGTACGTGCGGCGCCTCGGCTGTGGTGTCGCTGGGCGGCGGCGATGTTGTCATGACCGGTCAGTTTCAGGATGCGGCGCCGGGCGTGCGGCCTCCGGTCCTGACCCGCCGCGCCGCACCGACCGCCAGACCTTGTCGGGCAGGCTGACCCGGCAAAAGTCGCGTCTACGGCAATACAACGAGACGTGGAATACCGAACTGGTGCAACATATCCTGCGCCACATTCCGCGCAGCAGTGCGGAGAGCCTCCATGTCCCTGGCGGGACCGATCTCCGTCGTGACCGGCCGAAACGAGCGGACAGTGCGAGACCAGGAAGGCGCACTTGACTCCCTCTTTATCGCACGCTACCGTGATCAACGTCTCGAAATACACACATCGGAACCAAGAATTCTGAGATGGGCGGATTTGGGGCTGTTCAGACGTCAGGCCGAGAACGGACTCACAGTACATTCGCATTCCAGCATCCGATCGAGCACTCTCTTAATCAAGCGGCGAACGTCGTCTTTCCTATCCATGTGTGCATCGACAGGCCACACGATAGGTACTTCAGAGCAGTGGAACCCAGGGAGAACCCATGCATGCTCGCAAGACCATCGCCGCACTTCTTGCCTCCGCATTCGCCCTCACCGCGGGAGCGAACAGCCCTGCCATCGCGGACAGCACCGGAGCTCCGGCGGTACATCTTCTCCCAAGCCCGTCGGCGCACCAGAAAAGCGAATTCGTCGCACAAGCCCGCCGCGCGGGACTGACCGCTTCACAGGCCACCCACCTGCAGTCGCGGGTCAATGGTTACCTCAAGAGACTCGGCGGAACGCAGGTCGCCATCAATAAGATCGTCCTGGGCAAGAAGGATATTTTGCTGCTCGCTCTGCCTGGTGAGAAACGCGCCCGCGACCTGAGTATTTCGCCGAAGCCGCTGCCCGCCGCCGCGAACACCTGCCATTACGGATACTTCTGCGCGTACAGTTCAACCAATTTTTACGGCGACGCTATAAATATGTACAGCTGCGCAGTCTACTCAATCACCTGGGTTACCAGGGGATCCTGGTCGAACAACCAGAGCAAGGGCACCAAAGCGAAAATGTACAGCTACAGCGGAGGCGTCGTCTACACGACGCCCGGGGCGCCCTACGTGGCCACTAACGGCAACTGGAACGGTATTGGCGCGGTCCAGAACTGCTGAATCGGACCCGGTGTCCACGAACGCTGGCGCTCCTCCTCTCACCCGCGCCCAACCTCGCCGATCTTGATAGGAGCGTTGTGTCGGCGCGGCGCTTGATGATGGTGCCATGGTCGAGAACGATGATCTCGTCCACCTCCTCCAGGCCGACCGATCGGGCCAGGGTCGGGAACAAGCATCCCGCCAGCGTCAAGGAACCAGTTCGAACCGCAGCTGGTCGACACGCCGACAACCCGGGCGGCGGCAGCGCCCTTATGCCCTGCCGCAGATTCTTACGGACGCCCGTCCTACCTGTCCCGCCTTGCGGCCGGATGTCAGTCCCAACACGCAGGTGATAAACGGCCAACGGCGGGCGGCCGGTCCGGGACCGGCCTCCAGGCCGCACGCCCGGCTGGCCGACCCGCCGGGCCCCCGTGAGGCCGCCGCGCTTGATCCCTAAGGCTGAATTCGGCAATGCTGATGAACACGATCGGAGAGGCATGCCTCGGAGTCGATTTCGGCAGGGTCATCCAGGGCGGCGCCGCGGAAACAGGGGATGACGACACGGTCTTCCTGGACGGCGGCCCGGAAGAGGCGATGCGCACACCGGCGACGGCAGGCGCGTTCGAGGTGCTGCCGCGGGTCGTCGCGCGCTTCGGCAGACGGGCATGGGTGATCTCGAAGTGTGGGCCGCGGATCCAGCGGCGCACGCTGCAGTGGCTTGACCACCACGACTTCTACCGGCGTACGGGGATCCCGCACGGCAACGTGCGCTTCTGCCGCAGACGTGCCGACAAGGCCGTGCACTGCGCCGAACTCGGCATCACCCACATGATCGACGACCGGCTGGACGTGCACGCCGCGCTGCGTGAGATCGTTCCCTGGCTCTACCTGTTCGGCCCGCAGGAGTCTCCGCTGCCCGACTGGGTGCGGCACACGCCCACCTGGGCCGATGTCGAGCGGGCAATCACACTGCCCGACGCCTGACGGCGTCACGCGGCGCGTCACACACAACGGCACCGCGACGCGTGGTGTGGGACGGCGTCATGGAACGCCTCACGTACGACTGGGACCATGGCATACGACCCGCGGGACCCTACGGTCAACAAGCGCATGACGAGGCCGGTGGTGGCCGTCGAGCGGACCCACGCCCGGCAGAACGCCTCCTACCGCCTCACCCGGGTGCGGATAACGCCTATCTACCACTCGGCTCGGCCCTCTAGGCTCCCGGCATGGAGTCCACGCTGGACCGGCTCGCGGCCGGAAAATACCTGCTCGTCACCACGTACAAGAAGGATGGCAGCACGGTCGCCACGCCCGTCTGGGTCGTCAGGGACGGTGACGGGCTCGGCATCTGGACCGTCGCGGACTCCTGGAAAGTCAAGCGGATCCGCAACCGGGCGGAAGTCCTGGTCGGACCCTGCGACCTGCGGGGCAGGCCGACCGGCGAACCCGTCGCCGGTGTCGCGGAGATCCTCTCCGCGAGCGAGACCGCCGCCTATCGAACCCTGCTGAAGCGCAAGTACGGGCTGCTCGGCTTCGTCACCCTATTCGGCAGCAGGCTCCGGCGCGGCGAGACCGGCACGGTCGGCATCAGGATCGTCCTCACCTGAACCTCTTGGAGACCGCATGGGACTCCTCGCGGCGTTCGTTCTCGCCCCGGTCGCGATGGCCTTCCCCATGTCGGCTGCCAGCGCCGATCCGACTTGACCCGGCACACGTTCACCAACGCCGCGGGCAGCCGCGGCTACCTGCTCTATGTCCCGCCGGAGTCCGCGCAGGTGCCTCTGATCGTCTTCCTGCACAGGTGCGGTGCCGCTCCCGACGCCTACAACCTCCAGCGGATCGGGGAAGCAAGGGTGGTGGGTGCCGGTAACTCGGCCATAGCCGTTGAGCTGTGGTTTCGCGGTTCTCCGGACGCGCTCACGGTGAGCGTTCAGCATCGGGGTTGTGGCTCTTCGCTTCCCGTATCTAGTTGTACTGACCCGAACCAAGCCTGCCCGCTGAGAGCACTCCCCCAGCCCACCGACACAGACATCAAGGTCACCCGACGAGACCGACTCGGCGGACTCCTCCACGAATACGACCTGGTCGCATAGGGTGGCTCAGTTTCCGGCACCCACGAGGCCTTGAACTAGGGGGAGACACCCTACAGAGACGTGGACACACGGCCCCTACCAGCCCTTCACGCCCATATCCCCGGGTCAGCCTCTAGATTCACGATCCCGCCTGCCCACCAACTGCGAAACTCGGGGTTACTCGGCGCCGAGAACGCGCAGACCGTGGTAGGTCCTGAAATCTTCGTAGTCCTTGAGGTTGAGTGTGGCGAGCGGTAGATCGTAGGTGAGGCAGCAAGCCGCGATCCACATGTCGTTGATCGGGCGAGGCCGTCCCCGCTGAACGGCGGCTGCCGACAAGCGACCCCACATCGCCGCGACCGGTTCATCCCCGGGCAGGATCGGGATTCCAGAGAGCCAATCCGCGAGTCTGTCGGCTGCGAGTGCCCCAGTGGCGGATCTCGGTCCACTTGGTGAGTTCACCGAAGGTCACGAATGTGATCAACGGCCTCCGGCCGATCAACCGAGCCGCCAGCGGACCGGCCAGTTTGCGTTTGTGCGTCAGCGAGGCGACGTCAGTGTCGAAGATGAAGGGCTGCACGGCGCCGGCTCAGGCCACATCACGTTGACGTTCGGCGTGAGTGAAGGCCAAAAATTCCTCCAGTTCCTGATCCGACTCGAACGTGTCCGCAGCAAGATCGTCCAGGGAGCGGATCGGCTGGGTACCCTTGGCCGCCAGCAACTCCTCGACCGACAGCCTCGGCCGGATCGACGGGTAGGCGGAGTAACCCGCATCGGGTGTGCTCATCGGTACCTCCACCAGGCAGAGACCGCGGACGGGACAATCCAGTCACGGCCCCGCGCCCTACCGTGACCTTACGCTCTCCTACCCTCGTAATGGTGCCAGAGCCCACGACCGGCCGACGACAGCACGCCAGCCGAAGACCCCACCCATACAGCTCACACGCCGTTCACCATGCCTTCGTGGAGGCTGCCTGTCGTAGAGCACAGCGGCTCGCACCACCCAGGCCGAGCTCGACGAAGCCCGGGATGTCAGCCAGTTCCGCCTTCGGCGCCCAGCGAGCCTGTGTGGTGCCAAAACTCGAAATATGCCCATTCACCTGGGCTTTTGCATGATCCTTAGGCGGCCCGCCGGTACTCATGGATCAGGCCGGCGACGGTCGTGCTGCGCTTGATCGCGGCTGTGAGATCGAGCGGTTCGTCTGGGTTGTGCAGTGGTGGCCGCCGGTTCCGAGCCTGGTGCGGTCGGTAGGCCTTATAGTGCTGCTCGTAGTCGGCCAGTACCCGGCGCAGATGCCGTTCACCGTAGATCAGCAGGTGGTCGAGGCACTCGCGCCGGAGTGTGCCCACGAACCGTTCGGCATAGGCGTTCGCACGCGGCGACCGCGGCGGCGTCTTGACGACCCGGATGCTACTGGCGGCCAGGACCTCGTCGAACGCCCGGGAGAACTTGCCGTCACGGTCACGGATGAGGAACCGGAATCGGTCCGCGCGCTCCCCCAGGTCCGTCAACAGGTTCCGGGCCTGCTGCACGGTCCATGCCCCCGTCGGGTTCGCAGTGACGCCGAGGATATGGACACGACGCGTCTGGATCTCCATCTCGAAGAACACGTACAGGCGCTTGAGGAACACCGTGTCCACGTGCAGAAAGTCACAGGCGAGAATCCCTTCGGCCTGGGCGGTGAGGAACTGCCGCCAGGTCGGAGAGGGCCGGCGGGGCGCCGGGCCCAGTCCGGCCGCGGCCAGGATCCGGCGGATCGTCCCCTCACCGACGCGGTGGCCCAGGCCCGCGAGTTCACCCTGGATACGCCGGTGACCCCAGCGGGGGTTCTCCCGCGCCAAGCGGACCACCAAGCTGCGGATCTCATCAGGAATCTGTGGGCGCCCGGTCCTGGCCGGATAGGTCCAGCGTCTCCTGACCAGACGCCGGTGCCACGCCAGGACCGTTCCCGGTGTCACGATGCGATGATC
>JAOPYO010000277.1 GCA_025964575.1 Actinomycetes bacterium | reverse complement strand
GCGGATCGGTGATGGTGTAGCCACCGTTCTCCACCCGAGTCAGCGGCCAACGCGGCCCCTCCGCCGGCAAGACCGACGCCCGCGACGCCGGTGGGTGCGGATAGGCCAGCACCATCCCATCCGCCGAAGCGAAACACACACCCTGCGAGTCCACCTCAAGGCGCTGATCCAGCGTGGACGCCCAGGAGATACCGAACAACCGGCCCTCCCGGTAGGAGGAGACATGCGTGCGTTCCAGCACCAGCGGCAGGGCCCCCGCCAACTCCACATCAGTCTGGTTCAGCAACACCTCACCAGTGGCCACGTCAATCGGGTCCCTGGTCAGGGCACGAGAGACGAACTGCCGTGCCTTGGCGCGGAGGTCCTTCAACCCCGAACGCAGCGACCGCCGACCGGCGTTCTTCGCCGCGGCCTTCGCGGCATCCTTGACCGCGGTCTTCGCCGTGCCTTTGGCGACATCCCCCGCGACCTCGCGAAAGAGCTTCTCGACGACCTTGACGATGATCCCTCTGCCCGCCGCCATGACCGCTATCCGTCCTCAGTCAAGGATCGCTCCACATGACCTTTGTCGATGAGCAGGTTGATGATCCGCCAGCACACTACGCCGACGCCCACATGTCTGGCATGTACGGAGTGGGGCAGCCATCGATACTCTGATGCGGATCTTTCAGTCAGCCACGCTCTCCCCGAAGAGATAGTGACCATCTGAGGAGGGGCATGGGAGCAGCGAAACCGGTCTGGTTCGCCGTCGCGGTCACCGTGGCTCTGGCAGCGTTCGGCTCTGTACCCCCGGCCATCGCGACATCCCCGGCCGGACTCCCTGCCGCGGCGCCGTCGAAGTCACCGACGCCGAAGACCACGCGGAAGCCCACGCCGAAACCGAAACCCAAACCAAAGCCCAAACCCACGCCGAAGCCGTCACCTTCCCCGCAACGGTGCGAGCTCCCGAAGGGCCTGCCCGCCTCGGACATGACGAGTGAGCCGTGGGCGCAGCAGAAACTCAACTTCACCGAGGTGTGGCCACTGACCCAGGGTGAGGGCATCAAGGTGGCGGTCGTCGACAGCGGAGTCGATGCCTCGCACGCTCAACTACCGAGCGTGGAGGCCTACGACGACACGCACACCAGCGCGCGTGACTGCGTCGGGCACGGCACTGAGATCGCGGGCATCATCGCGGCCAAGGATCTGCGCAAACAGCGTGTGCCGTTCCTCGGAGTGGCACCGATGGTCCACCTCATGTCATTCAAAATGGCGATCACAGACAGCGACAACGATCCGCACTTCCTCGCTCAGGCGATTCGCGACGCCGCGGATCGAGGTGCCCGGATCATGAATATCTCCTCCCAGACCCCGAACTACGATTATCTGAAGAGCGCGGTCGAGTACGCCCAGCGGAAAGGCACGCTGATCGTCGCCGCGGCGGGCAACACGGCACCCGAGAAGAAGGATTCGGAGCAGGCGCTGTATCCGGCGAGCTACCCCGGGGTGATCTCCGTTGGGGCCATCGACAGCCAAGGCAAGGTGACCAACTACTCCGACTCCAAGTCGAACGTGTCGGTCGTCGCCCCCGGAAAGGGCATCGTCGCCACCTGGCCGGGCGGTGACTACCGGTCCGCCGACGGAACCAGCTTTTCGACGCCGTACGTCGCGGGCACCGCCGCGCTGGTGTGGTCCTACCATCCGCACCTGACCTCCGCGCAGGTCAAGTACCGTATCGAGGTCACGGCCGACGGCGCCACCGCAGCCGGCACCGGGCATGGAACGATCAACCCGCTCCGTGCCGTGACGGCAGTGCTGCCGGAGGAGAACGGACAAGCCCCGGCGCCTGCGAAGGCGGGACCGGTCGCCATCGCCGCGCCCCGCAAGGTCGATCACTTCACCCGCACGCTCGCGCTCTCGTTCGTCGTGGGAGCGCTCGGCATCGCCGCCGCGATCGGTGCCGGCGGCCTGATTGTGCCGGCCGGTCGCCGCCGGGGCTGGCGCCCCGGACGCCGGACACCTCCACCGGATCCCACGGGTCCGGACTCGACGTAACGGCTTCGACAGGCGGGACGCGGTGGCCGCCGCGGGTCAAGATGGTTCGTTCTCCAGGTGTGCGGTCTGGATGAGGCGGGTTCCGGTTCGGCGGTCGACCATGTAGCCCCGGCCGGGGGCGAGCTTGTGCGCCTTCACGTTGCCCAGGAGAACGCCTTCGTCCTTGGTGCCGGACATGACGAGGCCGGGTGAGCCCATCTCCTTGATCCGCTGGATCACCGGGTCGAACATGGCGCGCCCGGAACCGCCCATCGCGCGGGACACGACGACGTGGAGGCCTATGTCGCGGGCCTGCGGGAGCAGTTCGGTCAGCAGCCGCAGCGGATTGTCCGAGGTTGCCACCATCTCGTAGTCGTCGATGATGAGATACAGGTCCGGGCCGCTCCACCAGGAACGGTTACGGAGCTGGTCGGGAGTGAGATCCGAAGGCGGCAGTCGCTTGGTCAGCGCCGCGTGGACGTCCTTCACCAACGTCGCGGCGGCGGTCGAAGAGGCGGCGAAACCGATCCGGTGATCGGTGTCGGCCGCGTCGAGCAGTGCTCGCCGATAGTCGATGAAGATCAACCGGGCCTGTTCCGCCGTGTAGCGCTCGACGATACTGTCGGCGACGATACGCAGCAGGTTGGACTTCCCGCATTCGGAGTCACCGAAGACCATGAAGTGCGGGTCATGGGTGAAGTCCAGATAGACCGGAGACAGTGAATCCTCGTCGATGCCGATCGGCACCCGGACCCCGGTCTCGGACGCCGGCGGCAGCTCAGCGAAGGGCAGTGCGTCCGGCAGCATCCGCACCTTGGGCGCCATCGGACCGTGCCACGCCTCCCCGATGGCCCGTATGAGCTTGCCCACCCCATCGGTCAACGAGCCCGGCGAACTGTCGCCGTCGATGCGGGGCAGGGCCGCCAGAAAGTGCAGTCCGTCCGGGGTGAGTCCGCGCCCGGGACGACCCTGCGGCACGTTGTCGGCCCTCTTCCTGTCGATCTCCGACTCGAACGGATCGCCCAGCTTCAGCTCCAGTTTGGTGCCGAGCAGGTCACGAACGCCCGTACGAAATTCCGTCCACTTGTTGCTCGTGGCGATGACGTGCACGCCGTAGCCCAGGCCTCGCGCGGCGAGCTGGGTGATGGTGCCCTCGAGGTTCTCGAAGTCCTGGCGCAGGGTGAGCCAGTTGTCGACGACGAGGAACACATCGCCGTAGCCGTCGCCGGGGAACTCGCCCGAAGCGCGAAGCCGCCGGTAGGTGGAGATCGAGTCGATGCCTCGTTCCGCGAACTCCCGTTCCCGCTGCTCCAGCAACTGGGTGACCTCGGCGACCGTGCGGCGCACCCGGTCGGCGTCGAGCCGGGACGCGACGCCACCGATGTGCGGCAGGCTCGAGATCGCGCCGAGCGTGCCGCCTCCGAAGTCGAGGCAGTAGAACTGCACTTCCTGAGGAGTGTGCAGCAGTGCCAGTGAGGAGATCAGGGTGCGCAGGATCGTCGACTTACCGGACTGCGGCCCGCCGGCTATACCGACATGTCCGGCGGCGCCCGCCAGGTCGACCCAGTACGGGTCCCGGCGCTGCTCGAAGGGTTTGTCGACGATGCCCACGACCGCCATCAGCTTGCCTCGGCCTTCCCAGCCGGGAGTGGTGACGCCGTGGTCGGGAGTGGCCGACACCGGCGGCAGCAGTTCACCGAGCGTCTCCGGCTCGTCGAGCGGGGGCAGCCAGATCTGGTGCGGCGCGGGACCGTGCCCCCGCAACTGGTCGACGACGACGTCGAAGAGCGCCGCCTGGTTCTTGCGCTGCTCGGGTCGAGGCCCGGGCTCCTCGATGATCTGCGGCGGGATGTACTCGGGGAGGTACGGCACGATCTGCCGCACGATGCGGCTCTGCCCCTCGCCGGCCGCCGCCTCCGCCTCGATCGGACCGGAGACGTACGCGGCCTTGAAGCGGATCATCGACTCGGTGCCGATCTTCATATATCCGTTGCCGGGGGCCTGCGGTAGCTCGTACGCATCGGGAACACCGAGCACGACCCGCGACTCCATCGCCGAGAAGGTGCGCAGGCCGATCCGGTACGACAGGTGCGTGTCGAGGCCTCGCAGCCGGCCTTCCTCCAGCCGTTGGGAGGCGAGCAACAGATGGACGCCGAGCGACCGCCCCAATCGGCCGATCATCACGAACAGTTCGGCGAAGTCGGGCTTCGCCGACAGCAGTTCGGAGAACTCGTCGAGCACGAGGAACAGCGTCGGCATCGGCCGCAGTGGGGCGCCGTCCAGGCGTGCCTTCTCGTAGTCGCGCAGTGAGGCGTAGTTGCCGGCGGCCCGCAGGAACTCCTGGCGGCGCACCATCTCCCCGTGCAGTGCGTCGTACATGCGGTCGACCAGCGGTAGCTCGTCCTCGAGGTTGGTGATGACTGCGGCGACATGCTGGAGCCCGTCCATCCCGAGGAAGGTCGCGCCACCCTTGAAGTCGACGAGCACGAAGTTGAGCGTCTCCGAGGAGTGCGTCATCGCCAACCCGAGCACGAGTGTGCGCAACAGCTCAGACTTACCGGAGCCGGTCGCGCCGATGCACAGGCCGTGCGGGCCGAAGCCGCCCTGCGCCGCCTCCTTGATGTCGAGGTCGACCGGTCGGCCGTCGGCGTCGATGCCGATCGGCACCCGCAGGCGGTTGCGCTGCGCTCGTGACCGCCACAGCAGGGCGGGGTCGACCCTGTACGGATCCTGCACCCCCAGCAGCGACGTCAGGGTCAGGTTCGCCGCCAGCACGTCCTCGTCCGGGCCACTGGCCGAGCTCGCCCGGAGCGGGGCGAGTTGGCGGGCCAGGGCCTCCGCCTGGCGTACGGAGAGATTGTCGGGTCTGCAGATCCGGGTGGGTACGTCCTTTCCGGTGCGGTCCCGCCGGAGTATGTCGACGCGGTCGGAGGTGACGCTGAGGCGCAGCATGCCGGCCTCGGTCGTCGGCGCGGTCGTGCCGGTCAGATCGATGACGCACACTCCGTTGATGCCGTCTGCGGCGATCTGTGAGTCGTACGAGGCCTGACCTCCATCCACGATCACCACGTGGTACGGCAGGTCCTCGGCGCTCAGCCCGGGGGAGAATCTCGGCCGGTCCTTGAGTTCGGCTCCGAGCAGGGATTCCAGCTCCGGCAGTGTCCGGGTGAGCAGTCGCACCTGTCCGGCCGCGTCGTACTGCGTGGGGTGCAGGGCGTGCGGAAGCCACTTCACCCACTGCCATCCCGGCATCCGCTCCTCGGACGCGCACACCGTGATCCGCACGTCATCCGGGGAGTGGAAACTAGCGATCTGGGCGATCATCGCCCGCACCATGCCGTGTACGGCCTCCGGGTCGCCGGTGGGGAAGACCCGGGCGAACGACCCCAGCGAGATCGCCACCGGCAGGTCGGGCACGCTCGAGTGGGTGCGCATGAAGCGCCGCAGGGCACCGGCGCTCATCGGTTCGAGGTCCTCGACCGGTTTGGTCTCCGGGGCGATGAGCTGCACGGCGAGCCGCTGAGCACCGGTTCCGATGCGTACATGGCCGAAGTCGGGGTCCGTAACGCGCCGCTCCCAGATCCGGGCGCTCATGACGATCGACCACAGGCTGGAAGGGGCCGGGTTTCCCCACTCCAGCGCCTCGCGCTGCATCTTGGCCGCCTTGCGGACCTTGCGCCGTGCCTGGCCGAGATAGCGCAGGTAGTCGCGGCGCGCGCCATTCAGCTTGATCTTCCGCTCGCCGCTCTGGCGGCCCATCTGGCCGAACATCATGCCGAACATCGACAACGAGAACATTCCGCTGGCGACCCATTGCAGCGGGCTGGAGTTCGGGTTGACGACCATGAACACCATCGCGCCCGCGCCCGCCGCCATCGGCATGTACATCAGAACGTTCTGGAACGAGTTGGAGATGAGTTCGGGCAACTCCGGCGGGGAGTCCAGCAGAATCTCACCGCGAGGCATCTCCGGCGGTCGCCGGCGTTCCTTGCGTCGCACGAGGACGGTGCTCACGTGGGGTCCCTCCTGCGGGCGGCAGCAGCGGTCTCAGCAATATTTTGAGCCTATTGGCATGAAACGATGCGAGTCGTCATCCTATGAAGCCGATGCCTATGTTGTTAGGGCTTCGTCTGGCGAGCAAGCATGCCGTCGCCACCAGGACCCGATGCCGCGAGGAGTCATGTGAGCCCGATCACTGGACCGGATCTGTGCCGGGTCACGGTCGTGGGGCCGACCAGGCGGGTCGACCTCTCAGTGCCCACCGACATGCCCTTCGCCGAGCTGTTCCCGACGGTTCTGCGCTATGCCGGGGAAGACCTCGCCAACGTCGGGCTCGCCCATGGTGGCTGGGTGCTCCAGCGTCTTGACGAGGCGCCGTTCGATCCTGGCAGCACCCCCGCCCAGGCCGGTCTGCGCGACGGCGAGCTTCTCCATCTGCGCCCGGGTATGTCCCTGCTGCGGGAGCCGACCTTCGACGACGTGGCCGATGTGGTCGCGACCGGCATCAACGACAGATCCGACCGCTGGCGTCCGGAGTTCACCCGGCGGTTCGCCCTGGGCACCGCCGCGGTCGCGCTGCTCGCCGGGACCGTACCGATCCTCATCGCCGGTCCACGGTGGGTCGTTCCCTCGATCGCCTCGGCCCTGGTCGGCCTCCTGCTGCTGGTCGCAAGCACCACGCTGTCACGCGCCGTCGGCGACAGCGCCGCCGGTTCGGTGCTCGGCTACGTCGCCCTTCCGTACGCGTTCCTGGCCGGGATCTTGGGGCCGGCACGGTCGACCACGCTCGGGCATCTGGGCGCCCCTCACCTCATGGCCGGATTCGCTGCGGTCGTGCTGGTCGCCATGGTCGCGGCCTTCGCCATCGCCGACGGGCTACCGATCTTCCTGGGCATCGCCTTCGCGGCGCTGATGGGCACGATCGGCGCCGCGATCGCGTTCGCTTACGACGGGACCTCCGCGGCAGGAGTCGCCGCGGTGACGATCGCGATCACCCTCGCGTTCACCCCGCTGATACCCACCATCGCGTTCCGCCTGGCCCGCGTGACGCTGCCCCCCGTACCGGCCAGCGCTGAGGAACTGCGCAGCGACACGATGCTGGTCAACGGAAGTCAGGTGCTCCGCCGCACCGCCCACGCCGACCGCTTCGTCACCGGGATGGCGACGGGAATCGCCCTTGTGGGCCTTGTCGGGCAGATTCCGCTCGCGCTGTCCAGTGACGGGACGGCCCAGGCCATGTGCGCTGTGACCGCGCTGACCCTGCTGCTGCGCTCACGGGTCTTCCGGGGCCGGACGCAACGTCTCTGGTTTCTGCTCACGGGCATGGCCGGCTTCGTGATGCTCGCGGTGGGCACCGCCCTCGGCGCCACTGGGCAGACGACCCCGATGGCCATGCTGGCCGTGCTGGTCGTCGGCGCCCTGGTCCTGGTCGCGGTCGGCTCATGGCTGCCGGGAAACCGGCCATCACCGTTCTGGGCCCGGTCCGCCGATATTCTCGAGATCCTGACCGTCATCGCCCTGGTGACCCTGGCGCCCGGGGTGATCGGCCTGTACGGCCGTATCCGAGGGCTTGCGGGCTGAGGGATCATGCAGACGAGAAAAGACCTGCTCCAGGCCCACCGGCTGATGACCCAACGGGCGTCGCAGGCGCTCATGCTGGGCGAACCCGACACTCCGGAGTTGCCACTGCGGCGCCTGAACGTCGCGACGTTCTCCGGAGTGATGGTGGCCATCCTGGTGATGGCGGCCTTCGGCATCTGGGGGCTGCTCACCCACAGCGGTGCGCAGGTGGACAAGCCCGGGACCATCATCATCGAGAAGGAGACCGGTGCCCGGTATGTCTGGTGTGTCGATGGTCACAAGCTCTGCCCGGTCCTGAACTACACCTCGGCCAAGCTGGTGGCCGGGAGCGGCCAGACGCTGGTGTCACGGGATTCACTTTCCGCGTACGACCACGGCCCGCTGATCGGCATCCCCGGGGCCCCCGACACGCTCCCCGACGCGAAAAAGCTCGTCAAGATGCCGTGGTCGGTCTGCGTGCGCGCCGTCGACAGCGCGCTGTCGGGCCACACCTCGATGGTGTCACTCGTCGCCGGGCGCACCGTCGGAGGCCAGCCCCTCCCCGATGATCAGGCGATCCTGGTCCAGGCCGACAAGCAGTCCTGGCTGATCTGGCGTGATAAGCGCATGCGGGTGCCCTCGGCGGAGGTCTCGGGGCTGTCGTCCACCGTGAGCCCCGCCCAGATCGCCGGCAAGTGGCTCAACGCGCTGCCCGAGGGGGCCGATTTCAAGGCGCCCGACATTTCCGGACGCGGCCAGATCGTCCCGGGACCGAAGGGCAACGCGCCCGTGGGGCAGCTTTACACCGCCGCGACCGTGTCCGGGACGGCGTGGTATGTGTTGATGCACGACGGGCTGGCCCGCATCAGCGAGATCGAAGGGCAGCTCATGAAGCTGGACCCCTCCGCGAAGGGGTCAGCGAACCCCCAAAACCTCGACCCCTCCACCCTGGGCAACGCACCCAAGCATCAAGGGTCCATCACCAGCCCGGACCTCCAGGCCAAGATACCGACGATCACGACGTACACCGACACTTCCCCGCTGTGCGCCATCTACAGCGACCAGTCCGGCAACGCGGCCGCACGCCTGACGATCGGCGGGCAGTTGCCGGCGCCTCCGCAGACCGCGAGCGGTGGGGTGAACGGTGTCGACCAACTGGTGTTCCCGCCGGGCCGCGCCGCGCTCGTGGGCGTTCTCCCGAGCCAGGGCAGGGTGAACGTCGTGAGCACGTTCTATCTCGTCACCGACGGACGGAGATTCGCACTGCAGTCGGCCGACGTGGCGCAGAAGCTCGGCTACGATCCCCAGACCGACGCGATTCCCGTGCCCGCGAGCGTCGTCGAGCTCATTCCGAACGGTCCGGTGCTCGACCCCACCACCGCGGCACACGAGGTTCCAGTGGACCAGACCACCGCCGCCCAGCCACCGGGCTGAATGGCCACATGAGGCCATCCCTTTCTCCCATATGGACACGTCCATATTCCATGATAATGGACACTTGCTTGGTCTGAGCCTAAAGTTGTTTGCGCTTTGTGCTATTGCTCCCGCTTTCGGCGGGAACCACGCATCGGCCTACCACGTCAGATAACCGCGAACCGAAGCAAGCAGTGGCTACATCACACGATGTCACCCGGAGGTACTGATGGCTCCACAGTCCGCAGTCGACAGGGCACAGATGGCCCAGGCGGCCCAAGAGGTCGAGACCAAGGCCAACATCATCCAGGGCCTGCGCAACCAGCTGGAAGACCACAAGGCACAGGTTCGCGCGGGTTGGGAAGGCCAGGCGGCCGGCACGTTCGAGAGCGTCTTCGCCGAGTTCGACGGCGACTTCCAAAAGGTCATCCAGGCGCTGGAGAAGATGCACGAGGCCCTGACCCACACCCGCATCCAGTACGAGGCCCGCGAGCAGGAGAGCCGCGAGGCCGTCAGCGAAGTGCAGCGTCTGCTCGGCGGTTGATCTGCGAAGGTCACGACCACCTGTCTATGACATCGGCTTGACAACGGAGGAAAAGTGAGCAGCGAGAGCTACACCAGAGCCAACTTCGGCGCCCTCTCCAGCGGGGCCGAGAACTTCGCCATCGCCCAGGGCACCCTGCGCCGTGAGCTCGACGAACTGGAGACCACCCTTCAGTCCAAACTCGCCCAGTGGGAGGACAGCGCCCAGCAGTCCTACTGGCAGTGCAAGAAGCAGTGGGACGCGGCGGCCGCCGACATGGCGAACGTCATCCAGAAACTCGGTCTCGCCATCGGCACCGCCCATGACAACTACGCGGCCGCCGAGAAGTACGGCGTGAGCATTTGGTCCTGAACCGGGCCACCCGGTCACCGGGTTCGCCCGCGGTCCGCGGCGGACCCGATGACCATCGCCGGGGAGCGACCACCTGCGTCACGACGGGGCCACATTGCCCATCGCGGCGTGCCGACGGCACTAACTAAAGAACTCGAGGCGGCTCATCCGCTCGGGGGAGGCTGACGATGTCACCTGATCCACTGGGTAGGGACCAGGGTCCCACCTGGCCGACGATTGATCAGAGCCACCAAGAGCTGAACATCGATCGGACCAGGACCAAGAAACTCATCCAGGACCTTGAAAAAGATCTGAAGAAGTACATCAACCAGCACAACGTCCCCGGGTTGCCCGCTGACCTCACCAAGGCGACTTCCAAGGTGACACAGCAGGAAGTCGGCGCCGGGGGCCAGGATGCCAAGACCTCCTATCCCGCAGGCCAGAAGATCTGGGAGATGGTCCAGCGGGTCAACGACGGCCAGGACGGTTTCCCCGCCGCGTACAACAACTTCGTGAACACCTATCGAGAAGTGATCGCGGCGCTCTACACCAACGCCGGCTTCTACGACGATGCCGAGCATTCCTCTACCCTGCCGCAGGGGACCACGAGCACGAACCAGGGTGGAACCCAGCCTGCCACCGGTGGACAGCAACCGACGTGACGTAAGGAGCGATACTCAATGGCACCCGGCCAGAACACCGGACCAAGCGACTACTGGTTTCTCCACCCCAGTGACTACAGCGCACCGTCGGCCAAGTGGGACGGCAGCTGGGACGACATGAGCAAGCTCGTCGACGGCCTGTCGGTGGAGAATCTGCACGCGGTCGAGGCCTCTTACAAGGAGGCCAACAACCTCCTGAACAAGACGATGGAGGCCATCTCGACCACGGGCTACGAGTTGATGCAGTCCTGGCAGGGAAAAGCCGCCAACGACATGCAGGAGGCGTTGAAGAAGCTCCACGCCACCTGCTATTACCTCGCCGAGGGCGCGGAGATGTTGCGCAACAACCTGTGGCACAACACCGCCGAAGACATCACGTGGGCCCAGGCCAACAAGCCGAAGAAGCAGACCCCCTCCGGCATGGAGTCCTTTTGGGCTGGCGCAGGAGACTTCGGAGTGGACGTCACCATTTGGGGCGGTTTCGTCAACGGCTGGACCGGTCAAAGCGATGACCTGAACAAGGAGTACAACGACGCCAACAACAAGGCGGCCCGAGAATTCCTGAACATCGACGGCGGGCAACTCGGCCATGCCATGTTCGAGAACTACATCGCGGTTCCAGACAAGATTCATACTGACCTACCCGCCGTCAACTCCACGGTCACGTCACCCACCACCCACGTAGGCCCGACAGGAACCACGCAAACTCCTCATCTGCCCGGAGGAGGCGGAACTCACCCGACGCCTACGCCTCACCTGACTCCGACCCCTCACACGACACCGACGCCGACCCCTCATCTCACCCCGACTCCCCATACGACACCGACACCCACGCCGACACATACGACGCCGACCCCCACGCATACGACCCCGCTGCCAACGACTCACGTGACGCCCACCCCCCACCCGAGCGGGACCAACCTCGCCGGCTACCACCCGCACATCGGTGGTGGCTCCGGTCTGGGCGGCGGCCTCGGTGGTGGCCCCGGTCTGGGCGGCGGCCTCGGCGGTGGCTCCGGTCTGGGCGGCGGCCTCGGCGGAGGTTCTGGTCTGGGCGGCGGCCTCGGCGGAGGCCCCGGCTCGGGTATCGGCGGAGCCGGCAGCCCCGGTGGGCTGAATTCCGCGGGCGGGCTGGGTGGTGCCCTGTCCGAAGAGGCCGCGGCGGCGCGTGCGATGGCGGCCAAGGGCGGTGCGAACGGCATGAACGGAGGTATGCCGATGGGAATGGGCGGCGCAGGCCACGATCAGGCGGAAGAGCGCGAACGCACCACCTGGCTTACCGAGGACGAGGATGTCTGGGGCGGCGACGGCGATGTCACCCCTCCGGTCATCGGCTGAGCGATCAACGAATCACGCGACAGCGGTAGCGGACAGATGGAGCCTGGCTCGGTCTGCCCGCTTCCGGCGTGTGGAAGGAGTTTCAGGAAGTGACCTGGATCCTGCGGAAGGGGCTGGCCGCGGTGGCGGCCCTCAGCCTGGCCGCACTGACCGCTCTCCCCGCCGGGCCCGCGGCGGCGGCCGCGTTGCCCAAGCCACGGAGCGAGGAATGGTGGTTCACCTTCTGGGAGATCGAACACCGGGTCTGGGCTGAGTCCACTGGTCAGGGTGTGACCGTCGCTGTGGCTGACACGGGGGTCAATGCCCAGTTGCCGGAATTGAATGGCGTGGTGTTGCCCGGCGGCGATGGCCGGCGCGGCGGCAGTAGCGATGGCCGCACCGACTTCGATACGGAAAAGAGCGGCCACGGTACAGAGATGGCCGCCCTGATCGCGGGACAAGGCGGCGGCACCGGCATGGTCGGCGTCGCACCAGGTGTCAAGATCCTGCCCATCGTCATCAACAGCTTTTCCGACAGCATTGTCAAGGCGATTCACTACGCTGTCGATCACCGTGCTCAAGTGATCAATTTCTCTACGGCCATCGCGGACTCAGGCGATGGGGTCAGTTGCTCCACCAATGTGCAGCAGGCCGTGTCCTACGCGATCGACAAAGGCATCGTGATCGTTGCGGGTACCGGCAACGACGGCAACACCTCGAACCTTCCGAGGCTTCCCGCGGCCTGTGCGGGTGTGCTCGCCGTCGGCGCCACCAACAATCAGAAGCTCGCGTGGGTCAAATCCCAGCGCCAACCGTATGTGTCGGTGGGTGCTCCCGGTGTCGAGGTCGGCTCCGTCGGCAAGGACGGTAAGTTCAACAACACCATCAGCGGCACCAGCCAGGCGTCGGCATTGGCCGCAGGCGCGGTGGCCCTGGTCCGATCCAAGTACCCGAAGCTGTCACCCCGCGAGGTTGTCCAGCGGATCATCAACACCACGATCGATGCCGGACCTGCCGGGCCCGACAACATGACCGGTTCCGGTGCCGTGGTCCCGATCTGGGCGCTGACCAAGGACGTACCCAAGAGCGCGCCCAACCCGACCTTCGACCGCCTCGACCGGTGGCGCAAAGAGAACCCCGAGCTCCTCAAGGCACCCTGGACCACGGATTCCAGTGCTCCTGCCATCGGACCGTCGACAAAGGCCGGCCCCAAGAAGTCGAGTTCGTCCCTTCTTCTCCCGTTGGCGGCCTCTGGCGTGGTCGTGATCGGCGTGGCCATCGGGGCTTTCCTGCTTCTCAGACGCCGCCGCCGAAATTCCGGTCCGATGCCCTTCGTACAGGAACACGGCGGCTCACGACAGGGACCGCCGCCCTCCTTCGGCCCCGGACGCCCAGGTCCGCTACCTCCACAGGCCGACGGATACCCACAGAACCTGCCGCCAGGACCAGGACAACCGCCGAGACCGACCTTTCTCCCCCCATCGGGCAAAGACCGCTGACCAGGCGGATGACCAGTCGTGAGTGAGAGTGCCATCGGATCGACGACGTCGGGTCGGCAGCCGCCTCATCCAGACCGATCTTCTCGAAGATTGGCCTAAAGTAAATTTCGGATGTCTTATGGCTTAAGGACGTATGCAACTCGTATGATCAACGCATGGATTTTGCCAAGGACATTTTCGAGCAGGCCATGCGCGATGTCGAGTCGCGGCTCGGCCCCTCGAAGGAAGTCCTGCAGGAGATCCAGAACCTCGCGGTGGAGGCGGTGAGTGAGGACGAGCTGATCCGGGCGACAGTGGGCCCGCCCGGCTTCCTGCAGTCCCTGCAACTCGACCCGCGGGTCAAGCGGCTGGAGGTCGAGACGCTCGCCGAACAGATCATGGAGATGGTGAACGGAGCCTCCGACCTGCTACGGACCGAGATGGCCGAGCGCGTCCAGGCACTGATGCCCGACCTCGATCCGGCCAAGCTGATGACGGAATACGTCCAATCCCGCGAGACCGACCGCTGACTCTGGAGGCCGCGTGGCACCCCCGCACGAGTTGAAAGTCGACCCGACCGAACTCAAATCCCAGGCGGGCAAGCTCAACACCGCCGGCGATGACCTCAATACCAAACTGAGCAACGCGTTCAGCGCGCTCGATGGGCTGGGCAACTTCTGGGGAGACGACGACACCGGCCATACGTTCTACAACGGCGACGGCGGGAAGCCCGGATACAGCGGTCAGCACGACAGTGCCTCGACCGACGTCAACGCGATCATCAAGGGCTACCACGAGATCGCGGGCGGCTTTCTGCAAATGGCCAAGCACATCGATGTGGCCAACTGGAACAGCATGGTGGCGCTGCCCAAGGTGCCGCAGTGACCATCGAGGACATCCTGTTGTGGATCGGCGGGGTCGAGATGCCCAAGGGCGACCCGGGTAAGACCCGGGATGCGGCGAAGATCTGGAATCAACTGGCCGCCGACCTCGATGCGGGCATCAAGACCGCCGGGCCGGTCGCAGCCGATGTCTGGGCCAAGAACTCCGGTGACGCAATCGACGCGTTCAAGAAGTTCTGGACAGACGAGTTCGCCCCCTATCCGGAAGAGGTGGCGGCCTACTGCAAGCGGGTCGGCGGCGTCTGCGACAACTACGCTCAGATCCTGGACGACATGCGGTTCGCCTACCTCATCCTCGCCTGGGTCACCTGGATCAACATGCTGATCACCATCGCATGGGGCTGGGTCACGGGCTACGCCGAGCTCGCCGCGCTCCGAGTCGCCGCGTGGATGAGGGCTCAGGGCATCAAGCGCCTCTACCAGGTTCTCGTCAAGATACTCATCGAGGCCCTCATCGACAGCGCGGCCTACGCGATCGTCACCCAACTCGGGCAGGTCGCCACCTTCCAGGTGGCCGAGATGATCACTGGGCGCCATTACAACGACACCATGAAGCAGGTGTTCGGCTTCGATCCCTATTCATGGGGCGACAACTTCGGCCAGGGTCTCCAGACCTTCGTCGCCAACGCCGCCTTCGACATCGCCGCCGAACCCGTCGGTGCTCTCCAGAAGCTCGGCGGCGCCAAGGGCGGTAAGTGGGCCGGCTTCTGGGGAGCACATCCGCGGTTCGGCGGCTTCACCAAGCGGATGGCCGCTTCCAACGTCTACACCGTGGTGAACAACGCGTACGGCGACCTGTTCATGGGTAGCGACAAATCCCTCCTCCCGACCCCGAACCAGGAGGTTCAGAAGGTCATCTTCCATGGAACCCGGATACTCAAGAACCCGAACAAGGGGCCGATAGGGCACCCTGCGAAAATACCGTCGATCCCATAGTGAGCATTCGCCGTTCCATCGTGTTGCTCGGCGGCGCGGTCTTGCTCGTCCTGGCGGGCTGGCTCGCGTACTCCACGGTTCACACCCTGGACGGGCCATGGGGACGGCCGGGAAGTCCAGGGACATTCGCTGTCACCCGATGTCAGACCGAGCGGGGAGGCGGCGGAGACCCGCCGACGATGACGTGCACCGGCACCTTCACCCCCGACCGTGGCGGAACTCCGGTTCCCGGGGTGAGGCTGGGTTTCGACCGGGTGAGCCCCTGGGCTCCCGGCGCGACCCGCCGGGTGTGGCTTCCGGACACGTCCCATGTGGCCTACCGGCCGGGTGGCAACGACTGGCTGGTCCGGCTCGGCTTCTTCCTGTTCCTGCTGGGATCCTCCATAGCCAGCTTCGGCGCTGCCGGCGCATCCCGCTGGGCCATGCGGGCACAGGTCGCAGGAGGAATCATCGCGGTATCCGGCATCCCCGTCCCGTTTCTCGTCTGGTTGATCTCCCTGCTCACCTGACGGCATCCAGGATCGCGACTGCTCGCCGACCGATATCCGCCGACCGGATACGATCAGGCCGTGGAGCCGCAACCCCCAGCCACAGAGAACCCTGAGCAAGCCCCACGGCGCCGGAAGCTACTGATCGCGGCGGCGATCGTTGGTGGGCTCTGCTTGGTGATCGCGGTGATCGGGGTATTCGGCGGGCTGAAGGCGAAACCCAGCGGCGCCACGCAGGTCAAGCCAGGCGAGACCCTTGATCAGGGGCGCTTCACCGTCACCGTGCTCTCCGCACGTGTCGGAGACGTGAAGGGCCCGCTGGACAGCAAGGCGAAGCATTCGCTGATCGTACGGATGCGGGTGACCAACAACGGCACGGACACCGCCTCACTAGACGGCGATCTCAAGATCGGGATGACCGGCGTGCCGAAGCCCGGCAAGCACCTCGACCCGGCAGAAGTGACGGGTCTGGCGAACGGAAGCCCGACCACACTCGTCCAGCCTGGCCTTCCCGTCGAAGCCGACGCGTCGTGGGAGCTGAGCCCCGGCAGCGCACCGACGCAGGCCGTCATCGCGTTCCGCAAGTGGGAGCACGGCGCGGGCTTCAGCGACCCGCAGATCGTCTGGAAGGTGTTCAGCGGTTCCGCCATCGCGGCCACCGTGACCGTGCCTGTGGCGGCCTCATGAGAGTGCTCCGACAGATGGGCATCGCGGTCGTGGGCACGGCCCTGCTCGCCCTGGCGATGTGGTTCCACCAGGTGGAACCACAGGCACGCAGCCACGACCTCCAGCCTCTCCGGAACTCTGGCCGGATCGGCCAGGACGTCTCCAACAGCGTCTTCAGCATCCGGGTCGAACGAGTCGAGCTCGCCAAGTCCCTCAAGGCGAGCGGCTCTCTGGCGAGTCAGAAGAACATCACCACCGACGGCATCTTCCTCATCATCCATCTCCAGGCCAAGGCCACCCAGAAGCCGTACACCTTGGACCAGGTCAGATTGGAGAGCGGCGGGTACACCTTCACCGGCAACGGCCGTGCCGGCACACTCGACTCGACAGTGGGGACCTTCGAGCCGATGATCTGGCGCAAGGCCGTGGTCAGTTTTGAGATCCCCAGGAACCGGCTCGCCGGCGCCCGGCTGGTAGTCGGTGAGAGCGGCCTGCTCACCCAGCTCACCGCCGAGGCCGCGGTAGATCTCGGCATCACCCCGGCCAAGGCCGGCGAGATGATCGCGCACGCCATCGAGGGCTACGACCCCGGGAGCACGGGATGACCGGCGGCCCCCCTCCCCCGGGCGGCCATTGGGGTGGCGGACCCCCGCCAGGCCCGTACGGCCCGTACCAGCCGCCGCCCCGCCCCCAGGGACCGTACGGCCCGCCGCAGAGCCCCTACCCACCAGGGGCGTATCCGCCCCGGCCCTCCCAGCAGACTCCGCCGCCTGGGCCGCCACCGCCACCGAGCCCGTACGGCCGACCGGCACCCGCCGGGCAACCGTACGGCCGGCCGCTCGAAGAGCGACCACCACCCTGGGAACGGCAGCTGGATCAGCCTCCCCCCTGGGGACAGGCGCCACCGCCGTCCGGACCCCCTCCGGGCGAGCCACAGCCTCCCGGGCAGACCACGCCCGGGACGACCCGGCAACGCCGCCGACGGCTGAGCCCCACCGCCCGTCGGCTGGTCGAGGCCGGCGCGCTCCTGCTCCTGCTACCGACCACCCTCGGGCTGCACTGGTACGACGACGACCAGACGCTGGGACGCCGGCTACACCGCGACGAACACATCACCACGGTCGCGCGCGGCGCCTCGGGCACACTCGGACGCGCGTCATGGCGGATGATCGGGCGGCAGGTGGGCGGCGCTCAGGGCCTGCGGAGCTCGGCTGCCGGCACGGGGGTGCTCGTCCTGGCGCTGGAGGTGCGCCCGCTGGACGCGCAGGGTGTCAAGAACACCTCCGGGACCCGGCTGACCTTCCGGGTGCGGGATCGTGAGGGCCACATCTGGACCGGCGAGGGAGAGGTGCCCGACACCCTGCAGGTGGGCCGGCCCGCCCGGGTCAGGGTTTCGGCCATCGTGCCCAGCGGCAAGGTCACGTCGGTAGTGCTCGAGCTGCTTCCGTCGACATACCAGGTTCAGCCCGGTACGGTCGTTCCGGTGTTGCGCTTCGGCCACTGACCCGCCCCACCACCAGGTTGAACGCGGCGGCGAGCAGGCAGATCCGCAGCATCTGGAAGACCAGCCCCGTCCCGAAGTTCACGACGTTCAGCCAGGTGCTCCACCAGGCGACCGGGTGCGGACCGATCAAGTAGTAGACCCCGCGACGAGCGAGGTCCTCCGCCACGTCAAGGCCCATGTAGAGCGCGCAGAAGGTCCCGAACAGCACCAGCCCGGCGCGCTTGACCAGCCGCATGCCGAACCAGGTGGGCAGCCACTTCTCACGGAGTTCCCGGGTCATCACCTCGTGCGGGCTGTGCTCCCGGTTGATGCCGCTGACCCGGGCCAGCCCGCGCCCGGCCCGGCCATGGCCCAGGGCGGCATGCTCGTCGGCGGCGTCCACTCCCAGGATCACGCCGGCGATCACCAGCCACACCAGAGAGCCGAGCACCGCATCCTTGAACAGCGGCCAGTAGTTCAAAGCGGGCCCGAGACCTGTGTCGATCCAGCCCCAGAACTCCCTGCCAGTGATCCAGTCGGTGACCTTGCCACGCAGCACGTCGACCGTGAACACGCCGAACAAGGTCCAGTTGACCTCGAGGAAGGCGTTGAGCAGGGTGCCGAACCGGGGCATCCTGGGCTGCATAAAACGTTCGCAGATGAACTTGGCGATGAAGAAGACGACCGTCAGCCCGATGGCGATGTACAGATGCTGCTGCAGGTCGATCAGCATCTTCTGTCCCCGGAGTTGCCCTTCGAGCCCGCCTTCGGCGAAACCCCGGCCCTCCGCGGCATCGACGAATTCCTGCGCGTCCCGGGCGAACCATCCCCAGGCCAGATAGAAGATCATGAAGGGCAACAGAGCCCGGACCAGCGCGTCGTAGATTCCCTCGTCCTCGCCCTCGTCCGTCGACCAGGGGGCCAGCGCTCCGTGCTGGTCACGCGCTTTGATGGCCGACAGCCCGTCGCGGACGCTGTGCATCATCGTGAGGGACACGCCCAGCGACACCATGACGAGCAGGCTGAGCGTTGCGACCGGAATCGCGCTGTTGTGCAGGCTGAGTTTGTAACCGGCCCACATGATCACGAAGCGCAGCAGCTCGCCCAGGGTGTACCAGAGAGTGAGAGGCACCACGAAGCGCGCGACCAGCTTGAGGGTCGCCCAGGGGAGAGACAGTGGCGACATCGACATTCCGGGCATCGAGGAGATGCTATCGGCGTCGGCCGATCATCTTCCACAAGCGGTGCACCAGGCCGAGCACGAGCTGGTCCGTAGGGAGAACGAAAGAGCCCGCCCGCGGAAATTCCGCTGACGGGCTCTGACGTATCTCAGGTCAGATCGAGACCTCGAGGGCGGCGACCTCGCCGAGCGCGGCGGTCACCGTGGAGTCGACGCTCACGCCACCGGCGGCGAGCACGCGGATGGTCCAGTCGCCGGGAGCGGCGAAGAACCGGAAGATACCCTCGTCACCGGTCACGACCTCGCCGGTGAACTCACCGGTCGAGTCGAGTAGGCGAGCATAGGCGCTGGATACCGGGTTACCGTCACGAGTGACGGTGCCTTGGATGACAGCCTCGTTGGCCAGGTCGACGGTCGCCGGGATGTGCGCCGTCTGCGCGGGCGCTGCGCAGCCCTGAGTCATGTCGTGCTCTCCAATCTCCGTGTACGGAAGACAGGTCCGTGTACGGCGGACAGGTCCGTGTACGGCGGACAGGTCCACCGATCGGGCGGGTTTGTTACTTGGCCTCGCCGAGTTCGATCGGGACACCGACGAGCGAGCCGTACTCGGTCCAGGAACCGTCGTAGTTCTTCACGTCCGACAGCCCGAGCAGCTCGCGGAGCGCGAACCACGTGTGCGACGAACGCTCACCAATGCGGCAGTAGGCGATGATGGGCTTGCTCAGGTCAACGCCGGCCTCGGAGTAGATCTTCCGAAGTTCGTCGTCGGACCTGAAGGTGCCGTCGTCGTTGGCGGCCTTGGACCAGGGGATGTTGCGCGCGGTCGGCACGTGACCAGCGCGCTGCGCCTGCTCCTGCGGAAGGTGCGCCGGAGCCAGCAGCTTGCCGGTGAACTCGTCAGGCGAGCGCACGTCGATAAGGCCCTTGGTGCCGATGGCGTCGACGGTCTCGTCACGGAAGGCCCGGATGGCCAGGTCCTGCTCCTGGGCCTTGTAGTCGGTGGCAGGACGCGTCGGGACGTCGGTCACCAGCTCGAGGGAGTCCAGCTCCCACTTCTTACGGCCACCGTCGAGAAGCTTGACGTTGGAGTGGCCGTACAGCTTGAAGTACCAGTACGCGTAGGCCGCGAACCAGTTGTTGTTGCCGCCGTAGAGGATCACCAGGTCGTCGTTGGCGATGCCCTTGGAGGAGAGCAGCTGCTCGAAACCGGCCTTGTCCACAAAGTCGCGGCGGACCGGGTCCTGCAGCTCGGTCTTCCAGTCGATCTTCACGGCGCCACGGATGTGGCCTTTGTCGTAAGCGGAGACGTCTTCGTCGACTTCAACGAGAACGAGCGCCGGGTCGTCGAGGTGTGCCTCGACCCATGCGGCTTCCACCAGGACGTCGGAGCGGCTCATGCGGGAACCTCCCTGTCGGAGTTGTTTGGAATCAGTGTTTGACAGCAGGAACGCGTCGGATCAGCAGATACATTTCGCAGCCGAGGCAGAACCCGAACGCAGCGTTCAGGAATGCCGCTCCAAGTGCGAAGGCGGTGGCAACGATCCCCAACCACCCCATCCCCAGGAGATACCCGACCACTCCCACCAGGGCGAATCCGAGACCGACACCCTGGGCGAACCGGGGCGGGGCCTCTGCTTCGAGTTCCTTGGGTGGACCGATGCGGGGCCGTACGAACATCTTGAAGATCAGTCCGTACGGTGCGTAGCGCAGACCGAGGAAGGTTCCCACGGCGAACACCACGGCCTGGGCTGCGAGCAGCACCCAGCTTCCGGTCACGAGAACCACGATGAGTACGGCCACGGTCACGGCCGCACCGAAGCGCTGCCCGCGAGGGTCTACCTGCATCTGGGGAGCTCCTGAATCAGAGAGCAGAGTGCGTACGAGCTAAGAAGGCCGGGACTATGAGGGTCGTGGCCCTCACAGGGCAGCTCGAGAAGGGCTCGATGCCTCAGGCCGCGCGACAGAGCGCAGCGGACACGCGGCAGAAGTCGACCGCGCGACGCTTCGTGAAGAGCTGCTCTGTCCAGTAACGCACGGACACGATGCTAAGCGCCCTCTCGCCCATTGTCACATCTGTCTCGCCTTACGAGACGATGGAAATTCATTCCGGGCAGGTCAGCGGGTTTCTTGCGACCGTGCTCCACGGTTGGACCGGTCCGAAAACCCCTGCCGCTAAGAGGCCGCGCGGATAGGGCGCTGGATCAGCGAGCGGCGGCCAGGCACAGCCTGGCAAGGCGGAGGAAGGAGTCGGCCCGGGCTTGGCCGTCGACTGACGACAACGCCGCCTGGCGACGCCGGGGCGTCGCGAGCCCGGCAGTCCTATCCGCGCGGTCTCTAAGGGATCGCATGCCCCAGAGCGGCGATCACGTCGGCCTTGCGGGGCCGGCCGACGGCCTTCTGGACGACTCGGCCCGTGGCATCCAGGAACAGCACCGTGGGCGTGCGGACGATGCCCAGCCGTCGCACCAGATCGAGGTGGGTCTCGGCGTCGATCTCCACATGTGCCACTCCGTCGACCATGTCGGTGACCTCGCCCAGGATCCGCTTGGTCGCCCTGCAGGGGGCACAGAAGGCAGTGGAGAACTGCACGAGTGTCGCCTTGGTGCCGAGCTCGGAGCCCAGATCGACACTCCCCAGTGCCGCGTCGC
>JAOPYO010000085.1 GCA_025964575.1 Actinomycetes bacterium | reverse complement strand
TGACGACAGGGCAAGGCACGTGGAGCGCCCGGTGCGGTGAGAGTCGCACGCCGGGTGCGGCGGGGGGATCGCGGGAAACGGACGGTGGCGACACCGGAACCGCGCCCGCGGTCCTACCCGATCAGACCTGCCGCCGCGAACTGCTGGACCGGACCTTGATCTGGAACCAGCGCCACCTGCTCCACGCCCTGCGCAAGTTCGAACGCTGCTATAACGGACACCGACCTCACCAGGGCATCGCCAACGCCCGCCCACTCCGTCCACTGCCCCCACCGATCACCGACCCACAGCAGATCACCCGCCTGCACATACGAAGACAGCAACGCCTCGGCGGAATCCTCCACGAATACCAGCATGCCGTCTTACCTGTGCGGATGGAATTTTCGGCAAGCGCAGGGATCGCGGGAGACGGACGGTGGCAACACCGAAACCACGCCTGCGGTCCTACCCGATCTCCGCCACCAGGTCGCCGTACTACGCCGCGAGTGCACGGATCGGCTCCTCATCTAGAATGAGCGCCACCTGCGCAAGGGTGCTGGCCGACTACGAACGGCACTACAACCAGCACAGGCCTCATCGAGCACGGGACCGGCGACGACCCCAACCACCACCGCAGAGGGCACTCGCCGAACTCGACCAGGTCCGGCTCAAACGCCGCGAGGTGGTTGACAGCCTGATCAATGAGTACAGGAGCGCCGCATAGACCAACGCGAGAAACTACGGGTCAGCACCCGAAATCGAGTTTCCGCACCCCACAGGGTCACCCGGTTCGGTGAACCGGTCCTGAGCTGGACCGCCATGCCTCCTGCCGGTTGATTTCGCCTCGCCGGTGTCTTGCTGCCCGCTTCGACACGGTCTTGACGGATCAGTCGGCTATGGGGGAGTCTTTTTACTGTGAAAGACTTCTCACATAAGACTTGGGCGTGTGCTGGCAGGTGGCACGGCCGACCGGCTGACGGCGACGGCATGGTGACGGAACGGTGGACCGGGCGGCAGCGCGCCGTGCTGCTCGTGACCTGCCTCGGGCAGTTCGTCACCCAGCTGGACCTGACGGTGGTGAACGTGGCGGTGGGCGGTGTCAGGGCCGACCTCGGAGCTTCCACCACGATGCTCACGTGGGTGATCGACGGCTATCTGGTCACCTTCGCGGCCTTCATGCTCGGCTTGGGCGACGTCGGGGACCTGGTGGGCCGTCGGCGGGTGTTCCTGATCGGGCTGACGCTCTTCACCGCCATCTCGGTGGGATGCGCGGTGGCCCCGAACGTGGGGGCTCTGGTCGCCGCGCGGGCCGCGCAGGGTGTCGCGGGCGCGGCGGTGCTGGTCTCTTCGCTGGCGATCCTGGTGCACAGTTTCGATGGGAGGGAACGCACGCGGGCGATCGGCTGGTGGGCGTCGGTAGCCGGGGTCGCTCTGATCATCGGGCCGGTCCTCGGTGGGGTCCTGGTGGACGCCCTCGGCTGGCGCTGGGTTTTCTGGATCAACCTTCCGGTCGGGGTCGCCGGTGTGGTGGCGGGCCTGTGCACGCTCGAGGAGTCGCGGGGGGCGACGGTCCGCCGGATGGATTGGCCGGGCCAGGTCCTCGCGGTCTGCGCGCTCGGCACGCTGGCCTTCGGGCTGCAGACGGTGGCGGGGAACGCCTGGCTGGGCTGGCCGGTGCTCGGTGCCGGGCTGCTGTTGGCCGCCGGGTTCATAGCCGCCGAACGGCGCTCGGGGGCGCCGCTGGTTCCGCTGGACGTGATGCGCTCCCGGACGTTCGGGGGAGCCAACGCGGCGGCTCTGTTACTCAACCTCGGCACACTCGGCCTGCTTTTCCTGCTGAGTCTCTACTTCGAGCAGGTCCGGCATGGCGGGGCCGCCGGCACCGGTGGGCGGATAGCGCCCCTGTTCGCCGCGTATGTCGTGGTGAGTCCGTGGGCCGGGCGGGTGACCAAGAGGTGGGGGGCGCCCCGGCCCGCAGGGGCCGGTGCGGCGGTGGCGGGCCTGGCCGCTCTGGCCGTCCCCGGGCTGTTCGGCTCGCCCGGCTGGATCGCGATGGCGCTGGCGCTGTGCGGGGCCGGGGTCGGCCTGGCCATGCCCGCGCTGGTGTCGGTGGCGGTCGGGGCGGTGCCCGTGGAGCGCAGTGGTCTGGCCTCCGGGCTCAACAACACCGCCCGGCAGGTCGGCAACACGCTCGGCGTGGCGTTGCTGGGCGGTGTGGTGGCCGCCGCCGGTACGTCGCGAGCGGGCATCCGGGCAGGGCTGGTCGTCGTCGCGGTCAGCTTCCTGCTGGCCGCCGCACTGGTGGCGGCCACCCTGTCGGAGTCACCGGGGTTGGGCGGGCTGTGGTCGCGGCGCCGGTTCGGCCGCCCGGAAGGCTGACCGCCGCGGGGTGGGCTCCGCGCGGTCACAGCCCGTTCGGCGGGGTCACCGCGGGCCCGTACGGCGGGGTCACCGCGGGGTGGCCGACCGGGTGGCCCAGCATGGACAGCACCGTTCCGGTGAGTTCCCGGGAGGCCATGTCGACGGTCCATCCGGCAGTGGCCAGCAGGTCCAGGATGACTCGTTCGTCGAAGACCGTGATCCACATCAGTACGGCGTAGTCGATCGGCTGGCGCGGTAGCCGCCCAGAGTCGATGAGCGCGGTGATGAAGGGCGCGAGCGTGTCGTAGATGGCGACGATACGTTCGTCACCGCGCCGGTGGCGGGACAGGAAACCTTCGGGGGAGCGGATCCGTACCGCGGCCCGGGCCCAGCGGGCGGCTTGGCGCACCCAGATCCGGCATGCCTCCCGCATCCGCTCGGCCGGGTCGTCACCCTCGGCGGCGGCGATCTCCGCGGTCAATTCCTCGATCAGGCCGGCGTAGTAGGCGTCCCGGGCCTCCTGCGCGTCGGTGAAGTGCCGGTAGGCCGTGGCCACCGAGGTATTGGCCTGCTGGGCGAGCTCGGCCAGGCTGAAGGGGCGCTCCTGGGTGGCCAGCAGGATCTCGACGCCCTCCAGCAGCGCGCGTCGGCTGGCGAGGAAGTCGCTGCGCGTCCGACGCCTACGTGGTGTCTCTCCCTCAGATATTTGCCGGTTCGACGCGCGTGCGGCCATCGGGGCCCTTTCGGTGAGCACTTCTCAACCCCCCTGCAACAGGGGATTTCCCTGAGCGTAACACCCCTCGTCTTGACGCTGAGAGCACTTCGGTGGCCTCCTTATCTAAGAAGAAATTCTCAATAGAGTCTGATAGGAGATAGCCTGTGCAGCAAGCCACGGCCAACCTCCAAGCGATGACGCTTTCGGGCCCGGGTGGTTTCGCGTTCGCCCCCGAGGCGGACTTCGCGACGCTCGGAGAACTGCACCAGGCCGCACGGGATCGGCTGGACGAGGGCGTGTGGGCCTTCCTGGACGGCGGGTCGGGCGCGGAGTGGACCCTGCGCGCCAACCGGCGCGCCTTCGACGGCTGGGCCTTCCGGCCGCGGATGCTACAGGGCTCCGGGCCGCCGAATCTGGATACCACGTTCCTCGGCCTCCGGCTCGCGCTGCCGTTCCTTACCGCTCCGTTCGGCGCTGACCGGCTTTTCCACCCGGACGGGCAGCGGGCGGTTGTCCGCGCCGCCGAGCAGGCCGGTGCGGCGAGCATTGTGCCGGAGGCCGGATCCTTTGGCCTCGAGGCGCTCGCCGAGCAGGCCCCGGGCGCCGCACGGGTCTTCCAACTGCATGCCCTCGGAGATCCGGAGAACTTCCTGCGCCTGGCCGGGCGGGCAGCGAAGGCCGGGTACGCCGCGCTGTGCGTCACCGTGGACTGCCCGACCGACGGCTGGCGGGAGCGGATCAGGGCCCTCCGCTTCCAGCTCGACCACACCGCCGTGTCCGGCAACTACCCGGCGCAGGGTGGAGCCGAGGCCCACCTGTTCGGCCCGATGATGCGCAACGATACTCCGACCTGGACCTGGGAAGGACTGGCGAAGACCGCCGCTCGGGCCGATCTGCCGTTCATCGCGAAGGGGATCCTGACGGCTGCCGACGCGTTGGCCGCGCTGGAGGCGGGTGCGTCCGCCATCTACGTATCCAACCACGGCGGCCGGCAGTTGGACGGTGCCCCCGCCAGCCTCACCCAGCTTCCCGAGGTCGTCGGGGCCGTCGCCCGCCGGGTGCCGATCCTGTTCGACAGCGGGGTGCGGCGCGGTACCGACGTGCTCAAGGCTCTGGCCTTGGGCGCCGACGTCGTGATCCTGGGCCGCGTCGTCGCCTACGGCCTCGCCGCAGGTGGCGCCGACGGAGTGACGGCGACGTTGGAGCTGCTACGGGACGAGATCCGCACCAGCCTCACCCTCCTCGGCCGCACCACTCCGGCCGAGCTCACCGCCGCCGACCTGCAGCCCGCGGAGGCGCAGTTCGTGGAGGGTGCGTCATGAGTGCGTTCCCGATGGCCGTGCACGCCGCTGGTCTGGTGTGGCTGTCCGGCCACGCGGCCCTCGACCTCGCCACCGGAGAGATCCTCGGTTCCACGGTCGAGGAGCAGGCGGACCAGATCTTCGCCGGTCTCGCCAAGACGCTCGCGGGCCATGGCGCCCACCTCTCCGACCTCCTGAGAGTCGAGTGCTTCCTGGCGGACCTCTCCTTCTATCCGGACTGGAACGCGGCCTTCGTCCGCCACTTCCCGGTGAGCCCACCGGCCCGTACGACGTTGATCGCCCTCCCGCCGATTCCCGGTCTCCTGCTGGAGATCCAGGGCATAGCGCTATCCGACCGCGAAAGGTGACCACCATGACCGTGCCTGCCACCGGCGTGCCCTGGATCCCGGGGCCGATCGCCGGGGATGAACTCCGGTCCCTGATCCGGGACGTGGTGCCCGGCACCCTCGGCGACCTGGAGAGGACCGCAGCTCATTTCGTACCTCCCCGAAACGAGGGTCGAGTGAAGATAGGTCGTCGGTACCGGAGACTGGCCGGGCTGGCCGCGGTAGGCCTGCTGCTGTCGGCCTGCGGATCAGCCGGGTCCGGTTCGCCCGCGGGCTCGGGTAACACCGTCAAGATCGCAATGTTCCAGATCGCCTCCAACGGCCTGTTCGACCAGATCCAGGCCGGCTTCAAGCAGGGCTTCCTCCAGCAGAGCGGCCTGAAGGCCGACAAGGTCCAGTGGGTGGTCAAGAACGCACAGGGCTCCCAGACCTCCATCGAGGCCATCGCCAAGCAGGTCGCTGACAGCGACGTATCGATGATCGAGGTCCTCGGTACCCCGGCGGTGCTGGCGCTGGCGCATCTGGAGCACCGTAAACCGATCATCGCGGTCGCGATGGGCGACCCGGTGGGCGCCGGGGTCGCCAAGAGTCTGGGCGCCCCGGGCGGGAACGTGACCGGCAGCATCGACTACATCGAGCCGTCCCGCCTGCTCGACCAGCTCATCCAGGTCAAACCCGCCTTCCAGCGGATCGGCACCATCTACAACCCGTCCAACCAGAACATGCAGGTCTGGGTGAAGGCATTGAAATCGGCGGCGGCCGCCCGGGGGATCAAGGTCGTGGAGGCTTCGGTCGGCTCCTCCTCCGACGTACGGGCGGCCGCCCGCTCCCTGCGGGGCCGGGCGGACGCGGTGCTCGTCGGCCCGGACAGCGACGTGCAGACCGCGGTGCCCTCCGTGGCGCAGGTGGCCAGAGACGCCAGGCAGCAGCTCTACCTAATCGGCGGCGACGCGAGCACCCCCGGTGTGCTCGCGACGCTCGGCCCGGACTATCCCGGGCTGGGGCGGATGGCCGGGGTGATCGCTGGAAAGGTCCATGGAGGTACCCCGCCCGGCCAGGTGCCGTTCGCCCGGCCGGCAGCGGTCCAGCTCATCCCCAACTCCACGACGGCCGGCCAACTCGGCGTCACCTTCCCGGCGAGTGGCTGAGGAAGCGCGGCATGCTGAACGTGGTCCTCGACACCCTGGTGACCGGCCTCCCGCTGGTCGCCGCCTACGCGGGCGTCTTCGTCCTCTTCCGGGTCCTCGGCGACTTCGACCTCTCGGTGGACGGCACGTTCGTCACCGGCGGTGCTGTCGGCGCGGCCCTCCTGCTGCACGGAGTCCCGGCCGTCCTCTGCGTCCTGGCCGGGGCACTGGCCGGAGCGGTCATGGGGCTGGGCACCGCCCTGGTCCACCTCACGCTGCGCATCCCGATCCTGCTCGCCGGGCTGGTCATGTCTCTGGCGCTGTTCAGCGTCAACCTGAGGATCATGGGCCAGCCCAACCTCAGCCTGCTCACAACCGCGGGCGTCTTCCAGCCCTTCGTCGACCTCCCGGCCACCCAGCGAGACCTTGCCGACGCAGGCCTGCTGTTCGCTGTCGACCTGGCCGTACTGGCGCTCCTCTCGCTCTTCCTCCGCACTGAGATCGGCCTGGCCATGCGGGCCACCGGCATCAACCCGACCATGGCTCGCGCACAGGGCGTAAGCCGCGACTTCGTGGTCGCCCTCGGTCTGATGATCGCCAACGGGCTTGCCGCCCTCGCTGGGGCGATGACCGTACAGCTCCAGGGTTTCGCTGACGTCAACGGCGGAACCGGAACCCTTATTTCCGGGGTCGGGGCACTGCTGCTGGGTGAGCTCCTGCTGCGCCCCGCGCCCGGGCGTCTCGGCCGGGCCGGGGCGGCGATCCTCACCGGCGCCGTGCTCTACCAGCTGGTCCAGGTCGTCGCCCTGCGGCTGGGGCTGGCCGCCACCGACCTGAAACTGGTCACCGCCGTCACTCTGATCGCGGCCGTCGGCACCCGGCTCGGCGTCGGCAGCCTGTCCGCCTGGGCGCCACGGCTCCGGGCCGTCGACCGCGAACCCGCCAGCTGATCGGAGCCTTCCGTGCTGCAACTCAACGACGTCCGCCTGGTCTACAACGCGGGTACCCCCACCGAGGTCGTGGCGCTCCAGCGGCTCTCGCTTACCTTCCCGACCGGTCAGTTCGTCACGGTCGTCGGCAGCAACGGCGCCGGCAAGAGCTCCCTCATCCAGATCATCTCGGGGGCGGTAGGCCCCACCGAGGGGCGGATTCGGATCGGCGACCGGGACGTCACCCGTATGCCCGACCACCGGCGCGCCGCTCTGGTCGCCCGGGTCTTCGACAACCCGCACGTCGGTACGGTGCCGGAACTCAGCATCGAGGACAACCTGGCCCTGGCCATGGCGCGCGGACGGCGGCGCGGGCTCCGGCCGGCCGTCACCGGACGGAATCGCAATGTCATGCGTGAACGGCTGGCCCTGCTGGGCCTCGGGCTCGAACGACGGCTGAGCGGCCCGGTGCGGCTGCTGTCGGCCGGCCAACGGCAGAGCCTCACCATGATCATGGCCGCGCTCACCACTCCAGAGGTGCTGCTGCTCGACGAGCATCTCGCCGCGCTGGACCCCGGCACCCAGCGGCGGGTCCTGAAGCTGACCACCGACATCGTGGCAGAGCTGGGCTGCACCGCCCTAATGGTCACTCACAACATGGAGCACGCGATCGCGATCGGAGAGCGGCTGCTGGTCATGAGCCGGGGCCGGGTCGTCGCCGACCTGGCTGGCAACGCCAAGACCGCGCTCACCGTGGACGACCTGATCGCCCATATCGTGCACAGTGGCGATACCGTCTCCGATCGCCTCGTCCTGCAGGATCGCCCCTGAGGCTGCGTACCGTGCCCGGTCACGTGATGGCTCGCCATGTCACGTCGAGGTCGCCGAACGCGCGGCAGGAGCTGTACCGGGCAGTACTGTGCCCTGGCCTCGTGCCCATACCACCTGCGGCGCCGGTGGACGCCTTCTCTCGAGCGGCCCGGTCGGCCCGGTCGGCCCTGCGCGACCCTGGTGGTCATTCGATTTTGGTCAAGCGGCGAGGCTCAGTTCGAGGCGGGCGAGGTGGGTGGTTCGGGTGCGGTCGAGTGCGTGTCCGTTCCACCAGGCGTGGAGTCGTAGCTGGTTGAGCGCGACGGCGCTGTAGAGGTGTTCGAGGTGGGTTTTGGGCAGGCCCCGGTAGCGGGCGTGGTGCATGTCGGTGACGGCGACGGCCTGTCGGATGGTGCCCTCCACCCCTACCCGCAGGGCGTAGTCCTTATTCCAGTCTTTGGTCTCCTGCTGGG
>JAOPYO010000083.1 GCA_025964575.1 Actinomycetes bacterium | reverse complement strand
TCGGCCCAATGACACGTGGCCGTGCGGGAACCATTGGGCCGGGGCCGGTGTAGAAGAAGCGACATGTCTACGAAGGGGTCCGGCCATGCCGCGTAGATTCATCGTCCGCATCGTTTTCACCGGCGGCGTGCTCGCTGCCGCACTCCTCGCTGTCGCGGGGCCGGCTCTCGCCAAGGGGGCAACACAGGTTCGTATCACCGGCCCAGGGCTTGCCCGCGCGATCGTGATAGCGGAGGGCGGGGAACCCGGCCAGAGCGGACAGCTCGCAACGCTGGCGGAGCAGAGCGGGCTGTTCGCCGTGATGGCATGGTGGCTGCGCCGTCGGACCGGGGCCAGTCCCTCACGAGCGGTCCGCATGTGATGCCGTACCGGCGCGGGATCGCGGGCCTCGCGTTGGCCGGTGCTTTCGCCGCAGCATGCGCGACCGCGGGTTCCACCCCCCGTCCCGCAATGACGACAAGGGCCACAATGCCGCCGCAACAGGCGAACTCCGACGACCCGCATGGACCGCTGGACCCGCTGCACGGTGTGCCGCTCACCGGCCCGACAGGGCTGCGCCTGCTGGTGGGAGCCAATAATCCGGTCGTCCTCGACGTGGACCAGGGGACCCGCCGGCCCCTGACAGGTCTGCCTGAGGGCGCGGACCGCGATGCGGTCCCTTACGCGGTCGGCGCGGACGCCGTGATCCTCTCCAGTTGCCGTGACTGCGCCGGCGTGGATGAGGTCTACGCCGTGCGGCACGGCCACACGGTCTCAACTCGGATCGGAAAGGCTTCGTTCGTCACGGTCACCGCGGACAGGCGGGGCGTCTGGCTCGTGGGAAAGGACCGCGCGCAGCACTGCACGCTTGCCCAGATCGACCTTGACGGGCATGACCGCGCTCCCACCCGGCCACTCGACTGCCGTGTCGGGCCACGCACCGACACACCTCTCGGCCTCATCGTCTCCCGGGTCGGAGCCTATGACGGCGCACCGAGCACCGATGAGATCCTCTCCCCTCGCGACGGAGCGGTCTTGTTCACCGCCTCCCGCATCTATGCGGTCGCGGGACACCGTGTTCTGAGCCAGGGCGCACATGGCTTCGTGTTCACCGATGTGCAGACCGGCGCCCGCCGGGACGTCACCTGGCCTACTTCCGTCGGCGAGCCGTCCGACGGGCTGGCCGATCCGACCGGCAGGTATCTCGCGATCTCGTTCGACCACCCCGCGTGGCCGGGGCCGAGACAGCGCATGGACGTCTGGCTGCTCGAACTCGCGACGCTCCGCTGGCTCCACATGCCCTCCATGCCGGTGCCTGCGGCATTGAAATTCACCGGGATGAATTGGACGCCGGACGGGCGGTTGATCCTCCTCGGCGAGTTCGACGGCCTCGGCGGCGCGCTAGCGGTCTGGCGCCCCGGCGAGGGGCAACCGGCAGTCCGGAAACTCGTCCTACCCGAACGGGGCGGCGACGCCTTCCTCGTGTGGTGAGATCGCCCACGTCGGCCGCGCTCTGAACAACGGGCCTCCACCACGCTGTAGAGATCAGGTGAGCGGGATCGCGGGTCTCACCAGGTTTTTGAGCGGATCGTCGTCGTTCTGGACCGTCCAGTCGCCGTGGTCGGTGTCGCGGTAGGAGGTCGCGAGCGTGAGCCAGGCGAGGAAGAAGCCGGCGCCGCCGCACATCATGCCGCCGCCGTCACCGCCGCAGACCACCGCGGGATCGGCGGTGCGCTCGTCGCGATAGGGATCGTGGGCTATGCGGAGCCCGAAGGCGTTCGGCTCCTGATTGAGGGCAGCCGGGCCGTCGGGGTAGCGGTCGGCCGGACAGTGATCGCCCCAGCGGAACAGGGTGGTTGCGCCCGCGCCACAGGCGTGCTCCCACTCGTCTGGGGTGAGGAGCCTCAGCCCTTCGCCGGCGAGCCGGGACTTCTCCTCCGCCAGAGTCGGCACCTCGATCAGCCAGGCTCTGACCACCGTCCCATCCGGCGCGAGTTCCGCACGCGCCCGGCCGTTCCACTCGATACTCGGCGGCGGCAGTTGGTGCATGAAAAAATCCGCTTGCGAGTCGGCCACCAGTTCGGCGATCCGTGAGTCCTCCGGGCTGACGGCCCGCAGCCCCGCCTCCTGCGCCTCGACGGCCACCAACAATGGCCGAAGCCCGACGACCCGCGGCGGTGACGTCATCCGGTCGACGAACTCACGGATGTCGGCAGGCAACCCGTACTCCTCGGCGGAGCCGGCATATTCGGCGACCTGCGCGGCGGTTCCGGTGAACCGCCGGCCGTCATAACCGACCGACACCCGGCCGCCCGGGACCAGCCCATAGATGACACCGTCGCGGCTGAAGAGGGCCGACCGTGTGCGCCTGCCCGCGTACGACCCCGCCCGTACCTCGACGAGCTCGGCACCCACCCGATCAGCGATCTCCTCCGCCAGGCGGCGGGCATCACGGTCCGCCAGACCAAGCCACTGTTCGTAATCAAGATCACTCAACGCCATCGCAGCAGTATGAACCATCAAAATTCCCCTGTGTGGCGCTGTCCAGATGGGGGATACGGGCCTGGGCGTTCGCCGAGAGGCTGGGGCGGGAAGCCGGCGACGCCGGATCGGTTCGCCGACGTCGCGGTCCAGTCGAAGGAGGTGTGACATGTCCACCGATACTGTCCGAGCGACACAGCTGCCCTCGGGCGAGGCGGTCCCTGTCCTCGGCCAAGGGAGTTGGGGGCTGGCCGAGGACCGGGACCGCCGGAACGAAGAGATCGCCGCGTTGCGGCTTGGTGTTGATCTGGGCCTGACGCTGATCGATACCGCCGAGATGTATGCCGACGGCCGCACGGAAGAGCTCATCGGCGAGGCGTTGGAGGGACGCCGAGACGAGATCTTCCTGGTCAGTAAAGTACTGCCGCACAACGCGACCCGGTCAGGGACGATCTCCGCGTGCGAGGGCAGCCTGCGGCGGCTGAGGACCGATCGGCTCGATCTTTACCTGCTGCATTGGCGCGGCCAGGTACCCCTGGAGGAGACAGTCGGCGCCTTCGCGGCACTGATCGATGCGGGCAAGATCCGGTACTGGGGTGTCAGCAACTTCGACATGAAGGACATGGTGGAGCTCGTGAGCCTGCCCGGTGGCTCAGACGTGGCTACCGATCAGGTGTTGTACAACCTCGCCCGGCGCGGCATCGAGTGGGACCTGCTGCCCTGGTGCCAGGAGCAGGGGCTTCCGCTGATGGCCTACTCGCCGATCGAACAGAGTAGGCTGCTGAGCAATCTCACGCTGAAAGACCTAGCGGTCAAACACGATGTGACCCCTGCTCAGGTGGCCCTGGCCTGGCTGCTCCGGCGTGACGGCGTGGTCGCCATCCCGAGAGCCGGAACACGGACGCATGTCTGGGAAGATCACGCTGCGCTCGCCCTTCACCTTGACGACGCGGATCTCCGTGCGCTCGACAGTGCGTTCCCACCTCCGACCGGGGCGCGACCGCTGGAGATGCTCTGACGATCAGGCAGGAAAACCCTTGATCTCGCCCAATGTCAACCCACAGCTCCGCGTGGGTTGAAAACGGTAGGAATCCCTTCCTACGGTGCGCCACCGTAGACGTATGGCCCCCCGAAACCTTGCGTCCGGCGATTGCCTGAACTAATGTCTGGACACGTGTCCGGAAAACTGATCAGCGACCCGTTGATGACCGAGTCCACCCGGCGGCGGCTGACCGAGCGCCAGGCCGATACCGTCCGGCGGCTGACCGACGCCGCCGTCGAAGAGCTTCGCGAGTCCAGCTTTGACGGGCTGACCGTGCGCAACGTCGCCCGCAGGGCCGGAGTCGCGCCGGCGACGGCGTACACCTACTTCGCTTCGAAGAACCATCTCATCACCGAGGTGTTCTGGCGGCGGCTGAGCTCGCTCCCACCCGTCGAGCCCGACGAGGATCCACCCGCCGACCGGGTGGTCGCCGTGCTGCGCGAGATCGCCCTGCTGGTCTCCGACGAGCCCATGTTGGCGGCGGCCTGCACGACCGCCATGCTCGGCACCGACCCCGACGTTCAGGAGTTGCGGCTGCGTATCGGGGTGGCCATCCGTCACCGGCTCCGCGACGCTCTCGGCAAGGATGCCGACCCCAAGATCCTGGCCGCGCTGGAGATGATCTATGCCGGCGCCCTGGTCCAGGCCGGCATGGGCTACACCTCCTACGCCGCCATCGCCGACCAACTCGCCGAAGTCGCTCGACTTATCTTGACATCCTCCCCCGCCTGAGGCGGGGGATTCCAACCCACCGGTCCCCTGTCAGGAGGCGATGAGTTGAGGTTCACGGTTCACAGCCCCGCCCAATGGCTGGAGGGCTCCCCGCACTGCCACCCCATGCCCTGGGGCGGTGTCTCTGATGTTCCTGGCCGCGTTCACATCAGCGTTGCCGGTGTATCCGCAGGCCACGCACAGAAAAACCGCTTGGCTCTCACGATTCTCCCGGGCGACATGCCCGCACACCGAACAACACTGAGACGTGTACGCGGGGTTGATCTTTACGATCCGTCCCGGCGCCTTGTGCTCCAAACGCGTCACGAGCCGGCCCCACCCGTTGGCGAGGATGCCCCGATTCAGCCCGGCCTTGGCGGCGACGTTCTTGCCCGGCTGCTCCACGGTGCCTTTCGCGGACCGGGTCATGCCGCGCACGTTCAAGTCCTCGACGCAGATGACATCGAAGCGGCGCGCCAGCATGGTCGACGTCTTCTCCACCCAGTCCTTACGCCGATCACCCTCACGCGCCTTCAACGTCGCGATCGCAGCCTTGGCTCGTTTGCGCCGGTTCGAACCGCGCTTAGCCCTGGCCAGCTTGCGTTGCAACCGCAGCAACCGCATCCGTTCCCGGCCGGTCAAACCCGGGACGTTCAACAACTCACCCGTGGACAGGGCAGCAGACACCACCACACCACGATCCACACCGACCACCTCACCGTTGCCCGGCGCCGGGACCGGCTCCGGGATCGCGGCGAACGCCACGTGCCAGCGCCCGGCAGCATCCCGGGTGACCCGGAAGGATCGCACCCCCTCCGGCACCCCGCGGGACCAGCGGAACCGAACCCACCCCACCTTCGGAACACGCACCTGCCCAACATTGCGCGACAGACGCCGCACATCCCCGCTACAAAGAGCGACGATCCGAAACCCCTCGTTCCGTCCGGCCTTACGCCACCGCGGCCGCCGGTGCGTCCCGGCGAAGAAGTTCGCCATCGCCTGGGCGTGGTCCTTCAACGCCTGCTGCTGCACGATCACCGACCCGCCGCGCAGCCACTCGAACGCCTCACGGGCCTGCGTGAGCTGACGGCACTGCTCGGCGAACCCCGGCGCGGCCTTACGTCCCGGCCGCCAATGCTTCCCCTGTTCGACGGCCAGATTCCACACGAACCGGGCATGCCCGCAGTGCTCCAGCAACACCTGCTCTTGGGCAGGCGAAGGCTGAAGCCGGTACCGGGACACACCAAAAACCTACCGGCCACCGCCGACAAAACCGCAGACCCTGTGCAACACAGTGCCGCGCTTACTCCTCGCCTTAAAGGACCGGGGCTCCCATGCTCTAAGCATCAGGTGAGGTGACCCGTCGTGGACCCTGCCCCCCAGGTCTCGTACAGCCCGTACGACTACGCGATCCATGAGGATCCGTACCCGACGTACCACCGTCTCCGCGAGGAGGCGCCGCTCTACCGCAACACCGACCTCGGATTCTGGGCGATCTCACGCCACGCGGACGTGGCCGGCGCCTTCCGGGACCATGAGCGTTACTCCAGCGGCAACGGGGTCTCCCTGGACCCCAGCGCCTGGGGGCCGTACGCGCACAAGACGATGTCCTTCCTGGCGCTCGACCCGCCCACGCACACCCGGATGCGCACCCTGGTCTCGAAGGGCTTCACGCCCCGGCGGGTGCGTGAGCTGGAGGAGAGCATCCTCGCCCTCACCAGGCGTCATCTGGGGCCGGCGCTGGACAAGGGCGAGTTCGACGCGATCGGGGACTTCGCCGGAAAGCTGCCGATGGACGTCATCTCGCAGATGATGGGCGTCCCCGAGGCGGACCGCGACGAGGTGCGGAGGCTGGCCGACCTGGTCGTGCACCGGGAGGAGGGCCTCAACGACGTCCCGCCCGCGGGCATGGACGCCTCCCTCACACTGGTCGGCTACTACCAGGACATGGTCGCCGCGCGGAAGGCCAGGCCCTCCGCTGATCTGACCTCAGCGCTGCTGGCGGCGGAGGCCGACGGTGACCGGCTGGACGAGCGGGAGATCATCGCCTTCCTCTTCCTGATGGTCGTGGCCGGCAACGAGACCACGACCAAGCTGCTGGCCAACTCCCTGTACTGGGGTTGGCATCATCGTGAGCAGCTCGCCAAGCCGCTCACCGACCAGGCTCGCGTGGGTGACTGGGTGGAGGAGACGCTCCGCTACGACACCTCCAGCCAGATGCTCGCCCGCACGGTTGCCAAGGACACTGAGCTGTACGGAAACACCGTGCCGGCGGGCGATCGGATACTGCTGCTCATCGGCTCGGCCAACCGGGACCCTCGGGTCTTCCCCGACCCCGATGTCTACGACCTCGACCCGGACACCTCACAGCTGATCAGCTTCGGTGGCGGTCGGCACTTCTGCCTCGGCGCCAACCTGGCCCGCCTCGAGGCGCAGATCGCCCTGACCGAGTTCGCCCGCCAGGTCAAGACGTACGAGATCGACGCGGCGGCCGCCGTACGCGTGCACTCCGTCAACGTGCGCGGCTTCGCCACCTTGCCCATCCAGGTGATCCGCAAGTGAGCAGCACAGAGGGAGCCGGCTGACCATGCCCCGATTCGAACCTCACCCCGAACGCCGCCCGGCCATCGTGACCGGCGCCTCCTCAGGCATCGGCTGGGCGACCGCCCTCCTGCTCGCGGGTGCGGGCCATCCGGTCGCGCTCGGCGCCCGGCGCGCGGAGAAGTGCGAGGATCTCGCCGCCGTCATCCGTAAGGAGGGCGGCGAGGCGTTCGTGCATCCCCTCGACGTCGGCGATTCGGACTCGGTCAAGGCCTTCACGGCCGCGGCCGAGGATGCCCTCGGCCCCATCGAGATCGTGATTTCCGGAGCGGGCGATCTAGGGCCCGAACGCATTCATGAGCTGGACTCCGAAAGCTTCCTGGCCCAGCTCCAGGTGCATCTGGTCGGGGCCCACCGCCTCGTCTCCCAGGTAGTCCCCGGCATGGTGGAGCGAGGGCGCGGTGACATCGTGTTCGTCTCGTCCGATGTCGTACGGGCTCCCCGGACCCGGATGGGGGCCTACGTCGCCGCGAAGAACGGTGTCGAGGGCATGGCGCGCACGATGCAGATGGAGCTGGAGGGCACCGGCGTACGAGCCTCGATCGTCCGGCCAGGGCCGACCATGACCGGCATGGGTCTGGGCTGGGATGCCGAGACCACCGGTGAGGTGCTGGAGGAGTGGGTGAAGTGGGGCCTGGCCAGGCATCCGTACTTCCTGCGTCCCGAAGATGTCGCCTCCACCATCGCCGCGGTCGTCAGCGCGCAGCGCGGCACCCATCTGACGTTGGTCGAAGTCCAACCCGAAGCGGCGGTGCAGAAGCGATGACAACCCTGCGAGAGCCCGCCCTGGTCTCGGGCGGCCCGGACCATCTGGAGGAACTGCGCGGCGATCCGATCGCGCTGATGCGCCGGGTCCGGGAGGAGTGCGGCGACGTCGGGCGGTTCCAGCTCGCGGACCGGCCGGTGGTGCTTCTGTCTGGAGCCGAGGCCAACGAGTTCTTCTTCCGCTCCCCGGATGAGGAACTGGACCAGGCCGAGGCGTACCCCTTCATGACGCCGATCTTCGGGGAGGGCGTGGTGTTCGACACCACCCCGGAGCAACGGCGGGAGGCGCTGCACAACCAGGCGTTGAAGGGCTCGTTCCTCAAAGGCCACGCCGCGACGATCGCGGACGAGGTGGACCGGATGGTCGCCTCCTGGGGTTCCGAAGGCGAGATCGACCTCCTCGACTGGTTCGCCGAGCTGACCATCTACACCTCGTCCGCCTGTCTGATCGGCAAGAAGTTCCGGGAGGAGCTCGACGGCCGGTTCGCCGAGCTGTACCACGACCTGGAGCAGGGGACGGACGCGCTCGCCTATGTCGATCCGTACGCCCCGATCGACAGCTTCCGCCGCCGCGACGAAGCGCGCGCCGCCTTGGTGGCGCTGGTTCAGAGCATCATGGACAACCGGCCGCCGAAGCCTCCGCGCGAGGACCGCGACCTGCTCGACATCCTGATGTCGATCCGTGAAGAGGATGGGTCGGAGAAGTTCTCCGCGGACCAGATCACCGGGATGTTCATCTCGATGATGTTCGCCGGGCACCACACCAGCTCCGGCACCGCCGCCTGGACGCTGATCGAGCTGCTGCGCAATCCGTCGGTGCTGCGCGACGTGGTCCAGGAGCTGGACGACCTGTATGCCGACGGGCCTTCGGGGGCGGCGGGGCGTAGCCAGGGGGGTGAGAACACGATCAGCTTCCAGGCGCTACGGGAGATCCCCCTGCTCGAGTCGGCCGTGAAGGAGGCCCTGCGGCTGCACCCGCCGCTGATTCTGCTGCTGCGCGTCGCGAAATCCGACCAGGAAGTGCTGGGTCACCGGATCACCGCCGGGACCATGGTGGGCTGCTCACTGGCGGTCTCCAACCGGATCCCGTCGGACTTTCCGGAGCCTGATGCCTTCCGGCCCGAGCGCTATGCCAAGCCGCGCGAGGAGGACCTGCTCAACCGGTGGACGTGGGTGCCGTTTGGCGCCGGCCGGCACCGGTGTGTGGGCGCGAACTTCGCGATGATCCAGCTCAAGGCCATCTTCTCCGTGCTGCTCCAGGACTGGGAGTTCGAGCTCGCTCAGCCTCCGGAGTCATACCGGAACGACCACTCCAAGATGGTCGTCCAGCTGGCCCGGCCCTGCGTCGTGAAATACCGCAGGCGGTCGCGCCGGGAGAGCTCATGAGGATCGTGGTCGATCTGGACCTGTGCCAGGGCCACGCCATATGCGAGCTCGAGGCCCCCGACGTCTTCCAGGTCCCCGGCCGGGGCAAGGTGCACGTCCTGGACCCCTCCCCGCCGGAGGAGGCGCGGGCCGAGATCGAGGCCGCGGTCCGCTTCTGCCCCACCCAGGCATTGAAAATCACCCTCACAACTCCGTGATCGATTGATTGCATGATCACGGCGGAGCGTGCAGAAGAGGAGAAGCGGCATGGCTTCGTTCCCCCGCGAAGAACTCGACGAGATGGTGCAGCACTGGCTGGAGACCAACCGGCACTGCGAGGAGATCGGTGACTGGCGGCCGCTGGCCGACCTCTACACCGAGGACGCCACGTACGGCTGGAACATCGGACCGCACCAGGACTTCATGGCGGTCGGCCGGGACGAGATCCGCGACCTCGCCCTCGGCTCGGAGATGGGCGGGCTGGACGGCTGGTCCTACCCGTACCAGAGCATCCTGGTCGACGACCGCAAGGGCGAGGTGGTCGGGTTCTGGAAACAGGTGGCCGACGCTCGGCGGCCGGATGGGACGCCGTACGAGGTGGCCGGTATCGGCGGCAGCTGGTTCCGCTATGCCGGGAACCGGCAGTGGTCGTGGCAGCGCGACTGGTTCGATCTGGGCAACGTGACCTCGCTGTTCATCGAGATGATGAAGGCCGACGTGCTGTCGGACGGGATGAAGAAGCGGCTGGACCGCGCCGCCTCTGGCGC